>CALVWN010000019.1 GCA_944367415.1 uncultured Clostridia bacterium
TGTCCTCCTCGGCAAGGCGGTTAAGCCCGCCGAACACCTTGTCCTCCGTTCCGCGCACGGCGGCGTATACCGCCATGAACAGCACGGGTTTGTGGAAGGGGATGGGGTCAAACCTGACGGGCGCCGATTCGTCGCAGAGGGTGTCGCCCGTGCCCGTATTGGTGAGCTTGCTGACCGCGCCGATGTCGCCCGCGCCCAGCTCGTTGAGCGGCTCGAGCTTCTTGCCGCGGATGAGATAGACGGCGCTGATGCGCTCCGTGACGCCCGTGTTGGGGTTGAGGACGCTCATGCCCGGTTTGAGAGTGCCGCGCACGACGCGCAGATAGTTCATCTTCCCGACGAAGGGATCGACGGCGGTCTTGAAGATCTGCGCCGCGAAGGGGCCGTCCGGGTCGCAGGGGATGCCCACGACGGTGTCTTTTATAAGGTCGGTCGCGGGCTGTTCGGCACGTTCCGCCGCCTCGGGAAGGTACTTGACGATCTCGTTCATCAGGTTGATGACGCCCTTGTTCTGGAGGGCGCTGCCCGCCATGACGGGCACGACGTTGATGTTGAAGATACCCTTGCGGATGCCGTGGATCATGTCCTCGCGGGAGAGGAAACCCTGTTCGAAATACTTTTCAAGCAAAATGTCGTCATTCTCTGCCGCCGTCTCGGTGAGCGCGAGCTGCATCTCCTCGTAGTCGCGGCGATATTCTTCGGGAACGGCGATCTCCTCGGGGCCGGTGCTCGTGAAGTGATACGCCTTGCCCGTCAGCGCGTTTGCGTTGCCCGTCATTTTCTTGCCGTCCATGATGGGGATCTGGATGGGGGCGAGCAGCGTCTTGTATTTTTCGCGGAACGCCGCGATGGTCGCGGGATAGTCGGCGTTCTCCTTGTCCATGCCGTTGATGAAGATGATGATGGGCTTTTTCGCCTTCAGACAGAGGGCGATCGCCTTTTCCGCGCCCACCGTCACGGTGCCGTTGGCGCCCGTCACGACGATGGCGGCGCCGCAGGCACGCAGCGCCTCGGAAACTTCGCCTTCAAAGTCATAGAACCCGGGCACGTCGATGAGGTTGATCTTGACGTCCTTCCAGGTGATGGAGGCGACGGAGAGGGAGACGGACATCTTGCGCGCGATCTCCTGTTCGTCAAAGTCGGAGACGGTGGTGCCGTTTTCCACTTTGCCCATGCGCTCGATGACGCCGCTGTTGAAGAGCATCGCCTCAAACAGGGTGGTCTTGCCTTCGCCGCTGTGCCCGATGATGGCTACGTTGCGGATATCTTTTGCCGAAATACTCATAATGTGTGTCCCCTTATCGAAAAATGCACTTGCGGCGGATTGTTCGTTTGCAACAGCCGCTGTTTCTATTATACAGGAAAACAGAAAAAAATCAATACCAAAAGCAAAAATAATTGGGAAATAGGGCAAAAAAGGCAAAAAAGAGGGGCCGGATAAAAAAATGGGCGGGGAAAATCGGGAGAACGGGGGCAAAATGATTGCATTTTTCGGCAAAGTATTGTAAAATAGGCGGGTAACTTGCAGAGATGGCGGAGCGGTCGAACGCGCACGATTCGAAATCGTGTGATGCAGGAATGTATCCAAGGGTTCAAATCCCTTTCTCTGCGCCAAAAAAGGCGATGAGCGGTTGCTCATCGCCTTTTTTGGCGGGAACGGGGAAAGAAAGGGATTCGATGGGGGAGAGCGTGCGTTATGGCGACAGCCCCTGCGGGGCTTCGGCATAGCGTCCGGAAAGAAAAACCGCCCGCGGCAGTGTGTTTCGCGAAAGCAAAAAACAGATGATTTTTTGCGGGGGCGGTTTCTTTGCGGCGGGGTGCCGAAAATTTTCAGAGAAAATTGAAAAATGGGGGTTGACATTCGCGGCGGGGGTCGGTATAATAGGGGTGAGGAAATCGATTAACTTGCGAGGGAATGATCTTGAAACGTCAGGTCTTTAATCCTTTTTTACCGCTTGATACCTATATCCCCGACGGCGAGCCGCACGTCTTCGGCGACCGCGTCTATCTCTTCGGGTCGCATGACAAGGAGGGGGGCGAGACGTTCTGTATGCTCGACTATGAAGTGTGGTCTGCCCCGGTGGACGATCTGTCCGACTGGAGCTGCCCGGGAACGAGCTACAGCGCTTCCCGGGATCCGCTCTCCGCGCAGACCGGGCGTCCCTATCTCTATGCGCCCGACTGCGTGCGCGGGGCGGACGGGCGATACTATCTCTATTACTGTCTGAGCGGCGACAAGGGCGTCGGCGGCTATTTCGGCCCGATCGGGGTCGCCGTGTGCGATACCCCGGACGGGGCGTACACCTTCCACGGGCACGTCCGCTTTGCCGACGGTTCGCTCTGCTACCGCTTCGTACCCTTCGATCCCGCCGTCATCAACGACGGCGGCACCATCCGCCTCTATTACGGCACCTGGTATCCCTTCGACCAGCAGCCCTTCTTCCTGCGGCCCGTCATGCGGCGGGTGGAGGCGAAGATGTTCGGCAAGAGCGTCGGGGAGATCGGACGGGAAAAGGGCGGCGTGATGGGGCCGGTCACCTGCGTGCTCGGGGACGATATGCTCACCATTCTGGAAGGCCCGAAGCGCATCCTGCCCGCCGACACGCGCGGCACCCCCTTTGAGAGCAGGATGTCGAAAAAACCTGTCGACGGTCATTGCTTTTTCGGTCACGGGTTCTATGAAGGGGCGTCCATGCGCAAGATCGGCGATACCTATTACTTTATCTATTCCTCCGTCAACAACCATGAACTTTGCTACGCGACCAGCCGCTGCCCAGACCGCGACTTTACCTATCGCGGCGTGATCGTCTCCAACGGCGACGTGGGCTATCGGGGCAGAAAGGAGGCAGACCGCCTCAACCACACGGGAACGACGCACGGCAGCATCGAGCAGATCGGCGGAAAGTGGTATGTGTTCTATCACCGCCAGACGCACGGCACGGACTACAGCCGCCAGGCGTGTGCCGAACCCATCGAGATCCTGCCGGACGGGAGCATCCCGCAGGTGGAGATCACCTCGTGCGGCCTGAACGGCGCGCCGCTCGCGGGCGAGGGGCGCTATCCCGCCGTGATCTGCTGCAACCTCACCAACGGCCATATGCCGCACGGGGGCAACGCGAGCTTTACGGACATCCCCATGATCACCAACGAGGGGGAGGAGCGCTTTCTTGCGGGCCTTACGGCGGGAACGGTCATCGCCTATAAATATTTTGACCTGCAAAAGACGAAGCGCCTGCTGCTCACGGCGTGCGGCAGGGGTGCGATCTGCATGGACGGGCAGCGGGCGGAGATCGATAGCGACGGCTGGGCGCAGTACGCGCTGCCCGTGACGCGGCACGGCGCGCGGGAGTGCGTGCGGCTGGAAGTGACGGAGGGAACGCTCCGTCTCAAAGAACTGCAATTTGAGGGATGAAGCCATGGTGACCATATACGACATTGCAAAGGCGTGCAACTGCTCCTCGGCGACGGTGAGCAAGGTGTTCAACCACACGGGGAACATCAGCGAGAACAAGCGGCGGGAGGTGCTCGCCGCGGCGCAAAAAATGGGATACGTTCCCAACGTAACGGCGCGCAACCTCGTCAAACGCCGCTCCAATATGGTGGGCGTGCTGCTCTTTGTCGACGAGAGCCTCGGGCTGCGGCACGAGCTGTTTGCCGAGACGCTCAACAATTTCCGCACCGTGATGGAGAAGAGCGGCTACGAGATCGTGCTCATCTCCGAAAAGGGCAGCCAGTGGCAGGGGAGGTTCCTCGACCACTGCCGCGCTCTGCGCCTGGACGGCGTGTTCTGTCTGTGCTGCGACTATGACTCCGCAGCCGTACACGAGCTGTTCGAGAGCGATATCCCCGTCGTCGGGTTCGAGTCGCCCTTTTTGCAAAAGCCCTCCATCGAGAGCAAGAACTTTGAGGCAAGCAAGCGCCTCACCGAGTATCTCATCGAAAACGGGCACCGCGAGATCGTCTATCTCGCGGGTTCCGACCGCGCCATCACGACCGATCGCATCAACGGCTACCGCGCGGCGCTTGCGGAGCACGGCATTCCCTTCCGCGAGGAACGCTTCTGCCGCGTGGGGTATTACTCCAACGACCACGGTAAAAACGCCGCCCGCGCGCTGCTTGCCTGCCCGCTGCCCTACACCGCCGTCATGTTCCCCGACGACTTCACGGCGATCGCCGCCTACCGCGAACTTGCCAAGGCGGGCATCCGCGTGGGGGAGGATATCTCCGTCACGGGCTTCGACGGCGTCTCCATCGGCGGCATGGTGCTGCCGCGCCTTGCGACCATGCAGCAGGACGCCGTGCGCATCGGCAAGGGGGCGGCGCAGCTGCTCATCGGGGGCATCGAGGGCGGCTCCGTGCCCGCCTGCCGCGTCCAGCTCGACGCAAAGCTGCTCGCCGGCGACAGCGTGAAAAAGATCTGAAAGACGGCTGCCGCGCGCAGCCGTCTTTTTTCCGGCGTGAAAATTTTATGGATTTTTTCCGAAAAATTTTTTCCAAAACTATTGACAGCTTTCGGCTTTCGTGATATAGTATTTGGCGTAAGGTAATCGATTAACTTGTAATCGGTTTTTATTTTTCCCGCAAGGTTAATCGATTACCTTATCAAAATATACTTTTTATAAAAGGAGAGGTGTAGGTATGAAGGGGAAAAAGATGGCGACGGTCGCGCTTTCCGCGCTGATGCTCGGAACGGCCGCCGGCGCAATGGCAGGCTGCAGCTCGGGGGGGGATACTCTTGTCTATTGGGTCTTTGACCGCGATATGGCAGAGCAAGTGACGCAGTATTACGACACGGAGGAGCGCAATCTTCCGTATGACATCAAAATCGAGGTCATCCCGCTCGGCTCCATGCTCGACCGTCTGGACAACTCGCTGCGCACGGGAACCAACCTTCCCGACGTCGTCGCGCTCGAGGCGGAGGAAGTCAGAAAGTACATCGACCAGGGCGGTCAGACGCTCGAATCGCTCGAGGAGTTCCGCGATCTCACCGCAGATATGTATGATTACACGGTGGAGACGTCGACGGGCGCGGACGGCAATCTCTACGCGCTCGCGACCAACGTCACGCCCGGCGTGTTCGCATACCGCCGCAGCATGGCGAAGGAGGTCTGGGGCACCGACGATCCCGACGAGATCCAGGCAAAATTCGACAGCTGGGAACACTTCATCGCTTCCGCGAGAGAGCTTTCCGCCCACGGGATCAAGGTGATCTCCTCCTATATGGATATCGGCAAGGTATTCTGCGGCAGCCGCAGTCAGGGTTGGGTGGACGACAACGGCAACCTGGTCATCGACAGCTCGCTCACCGAAGGCGAGTACAGCATGATGGAGGTCGCCAGGATCCTGCAGACGGAGGATCTCAGCCACGAGACGACGGCGGGCGACGGCACCTATTACAGCGACGTCTGGGGCGACGAGGTATTCGGCTACTTCCAGGCGACGTGGGGGCTTTACACCAACCTCGAACTCAACTGCAAGGATACGACGGGGGACATCACGTCCTACGGCGACTGGGCGATCATTCCCGGCCCCGCGCCCTACTTCGAAGGCGGCACCTACCACGTCGTCATCAAGGGGACGGACATGGTGGAGGAGGCAAAGGAATTCGCCAAGTTCTTCTCCACGGATGAGACGTACATGAAGGATTGGGCGAAGAACCACGGCGACTTCATGAACAACAAGGGGTACATGGAGGATCTCGTCAACGACGAGACGGCGAACAACGCCTTCCTCGGCGGGCAGAATCCCTATTCCACCTTCATCGAGCAGGCGGAGAAGATCAACGGCGAGATCATCACGCGCTATGACAGCGACTTCAATTCCCTGTTCGAGGCATGGGCGACCAACTATGCGGAAGGAATGAGCACCGCGCCCACCATCAACGATGCGGTCACGCAGTTCAAGAATGCCGTGAAGGCGTCCTACTCGAGCGTCACGGTGAACTGAAAGGCGGTGAACTATGCGGCATGATCAATCGACGGCTGCCGCCGGCACGGTCGCGGAGCAATGCGCGCCCGAGGCACGGGAACAACAGCCGAAAAAGAAAAAATTTCGTTGGAAGGTCGACTACTACGGAATTTTGTTCATCGTTCCGTTCTTCGTCGTCTATGCCATCTTTTCGCTCTACCCGATGATCTATTCCGTCGTGCTGAGCCTGACCGACTATGCAGGCTTCAACCGCGACATCCATCTGATCGGCTTTGAGAACTTTGTCTGGCTCGCACAGCAGGCGCGCTTCTGGCAGTCCCTTCTCAACACGGTCATCATCTTCTGCATGAACTTCGTGCCCCAGATGCTCTTCGCGCTCATCTTCGCGGCGATGTTCACGGGCAAGACGTACAAGATGCGCGGCAAGGGTGTCTTCAAGGGCATCTACTACCTGCCGAACATTCTGACGGCGACCTCCGTCGCAGTCATGTTCTACACGCTGTTCGCGCGGCCGAGCGGAGGCTTGTGGCAGCTGCTCACCCACATGGGCATGAGCACCGATTACAACCTCTATCTCTTCCCGTGGCCCTCGCGCATCATCATCGCCTTCATCCGGTTCTGGATGTGGCTCGGCAACAGCATGATCACTCTCTCGGCGGGCATCCTCGGCATCAATCCGTCGGTGTTCGAGGCGGCGCAGCTGGACGGCGCGACGCAGAAGGATATCTTCCTGCACATCACGCTTCCGCTCATCAAGCCCATCGTCGTGTACAGCCTCGTCGTCTCCACGCTGGGCGGACTGCAGGTGTTCGACATTCCCTATCTGTTCCTTTCGGGCGGCCCCGCCCTCACGGACGGGAGGTATGCGACGGAGACGGTCGCGGTGTACATCTACAAGATCGCGTTCGACGGCGATATGCGCTACAACGTCGCTTCCGCGGCGAGCGTGTATCTGTTCGTCATCTGTATGCTCGTCTCCTTCGTGCTGTTCCGCATCACTCATTCGGATGAACTCAAGCAGGAAAAGCGCCTCGCGCGCCGCCTTGCAAAGCGGGGAGGTGTGGCATGACAACGCAGGAAAACGTGATGCAGGAGCATCTCACCGAACATCAGATCCATCAGCTCGCCAAAAAGCAGGTGCCGCTCCAAAAGCGCGTCAAGCACGTCGTCGTCACGACGATCATCTACATTCTGTGCATCCTGATGGCGATTGTCTGCCTGCTGCCGCTTTGGCTCCTGTTTGTTGACGCGACCCGCGCAACGGCGGAGATCAACCAGGGCATGAGCCTCATCCCGAGCAAGTATCTGATCACCAACTTCAACGCGCTCATCGAATACAATATGCCGCTCGTCTCGGCGTTCTTCAACAGCGTGCTGATCAGTTTCTGCTCCACGGCGCTCAGCCTGTACTTCTCCACCCTCACGGCGTACTCCTTCGTGGCGTACCGCTATAAGGGGCAGAAGGTCGCCTGGTCGATCATCCTCATCCTCATGATGATCCCCGGGCAGCTCTCCATGATCGGGTTCTACAAGCTCGTCGTCGACTTCGGGATGTACGACACCTATTGGCCCTTCATCATTCCCGCGATCGCGGGGCCGGGCGCGGTGTTCTTCTTCAAGCAGTATTTCGACGCCAACTTCTCCAAGGAGATGGTGGAGGCGGCGCGCATCGACGGCTCGAGCGAGTTCCGGACGTTCAACCTCGTCGTGCTGCCCACGCTCGCGCCCGCGCTTGCGACGAACGCCATCTTCGGCATCGTCAGTTCGTGGAACAACTACATGGGGCCGTTGATGCTCATTTCTTCGACGGAGAAGTACACCTTCCCCATGATCTCGCAGCTCATCAAGACAGACCGTTACAGCACCGACCTGGGCGCAATGGCGCTCGCGGTGTTCCTGACCATTCTTCCCTTGCTCGTCGTGTACGCCTGCTTCTCGCGGTTCATCATCCGCGGCGTTGCCATCGGCGGCGGCAAGGAGTGATCTCAAACAAGGAGGAAAATTTATGAGAAAAGCGATCGCCGCAGGACTTGCGGCAACCATGCTCGCAGCGAGCGCCCTCGGGTTTGCGGGCTGCAGCGGCGAAAAGACGCTGCGCGAAGTCTACGAGGACTACTTCCTCGTCGGCGCGACCATGAGCTATGGTAATTTTGAATCGTATGAAGATCTCGCGGACGAATTCAGTTCCATGACCTGCGAGAACGAGATGAAGTGGAACAACACCGAGCCGCAGGAGGGGAAGTTCGACTATACGCTCTCCGATCCGATGGTCGCCTTCGCGCAGGAGCACGACATCGCCGTGCGCGGGCACTGCATCGGCTGGCACAACAAGGACGCCACGCCTTCGTGGGTGTACGAGGGCGGCTATGACGCGGCGCGCGAGCGCCTGCTCAACCACACCCGGGAGGTCATCAGTCACTTCGGCGATTCCATTTATGCGTGGGACGTCTGGAACGAAATGCTCACCGACGACAACGACACCGACGACACCAACCTCTACCGCGTGAGCTATGCCGACGACGCGACCAACGGTTCGCGCTGGCACGAGCTTGCGGGGCTTGCCCGCAGCCAGACGGCGGAGGAGCGGCAGGCGGCGAACGACAAGATCGAACAGCTCATCGTCGACACCTTCGCCGCGGCGCGCGAGGCCGCGCCCGAGGGAACGAAACTCTACTACAACGAGTATTTCGTCAACAACACCTACAAGTGCCAAAAGCTCCTCGTCATGCTCGATCATCTCCTCGAGAAGGGGTGCGAGATCGACGGCGTGGGCATCCAGTGTCACTATGACATCACTTCCTTCGACGCAGAGATGCTCGAACAGCTCATCATCGACATCTCCGCGCTCGGGCTTGACGTGCAGATCACCGAGATCGATTTCTCGATGTACGACTACAACGCCGACACGACGCTCTATTACAGCGAGTTCACGCCCGAGATGGCGGAGCTGCAGGCGAGCTGCTTCGGCAAGGCGTTCGAGATCTTCCGCAAGCACGCAGACAAGATCTCCAGCGTCACGCAGTGGGGCGTCGCGGACGACATCAGCTATCTGTTCAATATGCCCGTTCCCAACAGAAAGGACTGGCCCTATCTCTTTGACGCGGATCACAACAGAAAGCTCTGCTATGAAGCGATCGTCGATTTTTAAGGAGGGAAGAGGATGAAAGCGAAAAAGATCGCGCTCATTGCGCTCGGTACGCTCCTGGCGGCAACGCTCGGCATCGGCACGCTTGCTGCGTGCGGCGAGGACACCGCGGAGGTCAAGCCGAGCGAGTACACGGGCGGCATCAACTACTACTACGGCGACGGAGAGGACGTTCACCTGCAGGGGTGGATCGCCTCCCAGACGGACGACGCATGGACGATCGAGGAGGGGTACACCGACACGGAGGCGGAAGGTTCGCCCGTCGTCACCCACCTCGGCTATTCCAAGAATGACGCATGGCGCAATTTCGGCGTCAAGATCGACGGAGAGTATTCCGACTTCGCCTATCTCAACATCACCATGCGCGCCCGGGCGCGCCTGACGGAGGGCGCAGTCTCCGTCAACATGAAGATCGTCAACCCCGTCACGGGCAGGGAAAACATGAACGTGCTCGGTTCCGATCTCTACTTCGACGTCTCCACCGACGTCTACACGACGTACACCTTCGAGATCCCCTCCAAGTACCGTCAGATCCTCGACGTGACGAACGACGTCTGCCTCTTCCCCGAACCGGGCATCGAGAACAGCGCCACCATCCACGCGGGCGATATCTACGTCAAGGATATGTGGTTCTCCAAGGAGCGTCCCGCCGACGGCGTCACGCCCGTGGACGACACCTGGCGCACCGAGGCATGGTGCGGCTATGAGGTCACGCGCGGCGGCGAGAACGAGGCGGTCATCTCCTACAACAACCCCGCCGACTGGTCGCGCTTCTACCGTCCCGTCCTGCGGGAGGAGATCTTCCTCGAGGACGGCACCGTCAACAATATGCTCAAGCTGCAGTTCACTTCCGACACCGTCACCCTCGGCGATACGGTCTACGAGGACAGCGTCGAGCAGTTCCAGTTCGGCATCTGGGGCGATCCCAACCCCGGCACGGAAGCGGCGTACTACCAGCAGTGGTTCGGTCAATACTATCGCGACAAGTACGAAGACACGGGAACGTGGTCGAACAACAACACCACGCTCAAAGTGGAAAAGGACGAGGAGACGGGCGTCATCACGCTGTACTGCCAGGTCGCGCCCATGCTCATGGCGATGGCGGGGCACTATGATCAGCAGATCTGGATCGTGTTCAACCTCGAGAGCCAGCCGCACGGCGGCGCGTCCGACCAGGCGCCCGGATATATCCACGGCGCCGTGCCCTTCGACGGCGTCGGTCAGATGACCATCCTCTCCTCCGAGTTCTATTATGACGAGAACGAGCCGCTCTACACCGAGCCTGTCATCAACGAGTCGGGCTGGGAGAGCAGCGTCGCGGACGCCTACACCATCACCTCCGAAAAGGCGGGCGTCCTCGCGAACGTGACGTATACCGACCTGCAGCCCGGCGCATGGTGCTGCGTCGCCTACGGCATCGAGGCGTCGCGCGGGAACACGCTGACGATCACCCTTCGCAACAACGGCGAGGCGCAGGCGCTCTACGGCATCGACTGGAACAGCGAGGCGACCCGTCAGTACGGCTACCTCGCGCCGGGCGAGAGCAGAGAGATCAGATTGCAGAACGCGTCGGGAACGGGGCCGATCAATCTCTTCCTCGACAGCTGCTATCCCGGGTTCGACGCGACGGTGACCGATCCGCACAGCGGCGACATCGACATCGTCTCGATGACGTTCTCCGAGGAGGAGATCACAACGCCCGAACCCGATCCGGGGCCTTCGACGGACACCAACGGATGGGGCGTCGTCGACAGCGGCAAGGGTCTGTACACGATCTCCGGCAAGGAGGGCGTGCTCGCCAACGTGAAGTATGAGGGCGTGACGCCTTCGCTCTGGGCGAACCTCTACCGCGATGTGACGGCGGAGGAGCGCGCGGACACCGTCGAGATCACGCTCCGCAACAACGGGACGGAGAGAGCGCTCTACGGCATCGACCTTTCCGCCGAGGCGACCCGTCAGTACGGCTGGCTGGAGGCGGGCGAGACCAAGACGGTCACGCTCACCAACACGCAGGCATATACCGTCATCAATTTCTTCCTTGACTGCTGCTATCAGGGCGACTACACGACGGACAAGGAGACGCTCAGCGGCGACATCGACATCGTCTCGCTGGAGTTTGTCCGGACGTCCGCGCCCGAGGACGGCCTTGTCTGGACGACGACCGCGGCAAACCTCTCCGTCAACGGAAAGGTGGTCACGCTCAATGATCTCATGGACGGCGCATGGCAGAATGTGTCCGCCGACCTCACGCTCGCTTCGGGCGGAACGATCTCTCTCCCCGTCACGAACAACACGAATGCGATCGCCAAGTTCAAGCTGAGCGTCATGTACAACAACGACCAGGGCAGCTGGTCTGACCTCGAGGGCAACGGCACCACGGTCTGCTGGCTGGAGATCCCGCAGGGCGAGACGTGGAACATGGAGCTGACCGTCTCGGCGGCGGACGCATCGCGCGTGGCGCACATCATGCTCATGGTCGCCTGCTGGGATAAGGACGGAATGCAGGCAGACGGCACGACGCCCCGCCCCGAACCGCCCTACACGGGCACGGTGACGATCGGCGATATGACCTTCACGCCCGAGGAAGCGGGCGAGGAGACCGTCATCGAGGGCACGCCCGCCGCGGAGTGGAAGTGCGACGCATCGGGTCATCCCTATACCTTCACCAACGACAACGGCACTTACACCATCGCCTACAGCGCCGCGCCCGGTTGGACGAACATGGTCTCCAACTATGTGTACACGGCTGCCGTCAACGCAACGCTCTGCTTTGTCGTGACGAACAACAACGACTTCGAGATCAAAGTGCGCTTTGACACGCAGACCAACGGCGAGAGCGGCTGGGTGACGCTCGTGCAGGGCGAGGAGACGACCATCCCCGCGCACGGCACGGTCACGGTGCGCGTGCCCGTCGCGGCGGGCAGCGCGCTCGCGGGCATCCTCGGCTTTGTCGATATGTACGGGACGTCGGCGGGGAGCATCACCATCGCGCCCGTCACCATGACGTCGTCCGCCGCACCCGTGTCCGAAAAGGATATCACGGACGCGCTGACCTTCGAGAAGGGCAATGCCGCCGATCCCACCACGGTCGACGGGAAGGTGTTCACCTGGACGGGGATCACCACGACCGATCCGAACGGCAACTGGAACGCGGGCTTCAAGGCAAATTACGATCTTGAGGACGGCTACACGACCATCTCCATCACCTTCAGGAATACATCCGATCACACCGTTATGGTCTGGGCGTCCGCGCGCAACATTTCGTGGAATCCCGAATACGGCGCGACGGGGCTTGCCATCGGGGCAGGGGAGACGGCGACCATCACGATCGTTCTGACCGCCCAGGAGGCGGCGGACGTGGGGATCATCTCCTTCTACTGCGATATGTGGGCGAGCTGGGTGCCCGACTACGATCAGAAGCCTGCGGCAGAGAGCGTCTCCGGTTCCGTCGAGATCGTCTCCGTCAAGATCTCCTGAGGTGAAGCGATGAGTTTTTCCAAAGATTTCGTCTGGGGGGCGGCGACTGCCGCCTACCAGATCGAAGGCGCCGCCTACGAGGGCGGAAAGGGCAAGTCCGTCTGGGATACCGCCTGCGAGAACAAGCACTTCGTGTTCGATCAGCACACCGCAAAGGTGGGGTGCGATCACTATCACCGCTTCCGCGAGGACGTCGGCATCATGCAGAAGATGGGGCTGAAGGCATACCGCTTCTCCATCAACTGGCCCCGTCTCATCCCGGAGGGCAGGGGCGCGCTCAATCCCGACGGCATCCGCTTTTACAGCGAACTCATCGACGCCCTCCTGAAGGCGGGCATCGAGCCGTACGTCACCGTCTTTCATTGGGAATATCCCTATGAGCTGTTCCTGCGCGGCGGCTGGCTCAACCCCGATTCCCCCAAGTGGTTCGCCGATTACGCCGAGCAGGTCGCAAAGCTGTTCTCGGACAGGGTAAAGCACTTCATCACGGTCAACGAGCCGCAGTGCTTCATCGGCTGCGGGCTGTATCAGGCGTCGCACGCGCCCTTCCTGACCTATCCGCCCGAGGAGGCGCTCATCGCATGGCACAACGCGCTCAAGGCGAACGGCCTCGCGACGCGCGCCATCCGCGCCAACGCGAAGGGCGACGTTAAAGTGGGGCTGACCGTCGCGACCGACGTGCTCATGCCCGCGACCGAGGCGGACAGGGAACTTGCGGCGCGCGAGAATTTCATCCTGCGCGGCGATAACTTCTTCAACAACGCGCTCTTCACCGATCCCGCCGTGCTGGGCAGGTATCCCGAAAACCTGGCGGAGGCGTTCAACGCCAACTTTACCTACGATCCCGCCGATCTCGACGTCATCAGGTGCGATCCCGACTTCATCGGACTGAATATCTACCACGGCAGATATATCACGTCGGACGGAAAGGGCGGCTATCGCGACGCCATTCCCGGCATGGAGACGCACTACACCGATATGCGCTGGCCGGTGACGCCCGAATCGCTCTATTACGGCACGAAGGCATTCTATGAGCGCTATCATCTGCCGCTGTACATCACGGAGAACGGCGTGGCGATCAGCGAGTGGAAGTCGCAGGACGGCTGTATTCACGACGCCTCCCGCATCGAGTTCCTGCGCCAATACCTCGCGCAGCTGGAGCGCTCCGTCGATGAGGGTACGGACGTGCGCGGGTACTTCTACTGGTCGCTCTTCGACAACTTCGAGTGGAAGGAGGGCTTCTCCAAGCGCTTCGGACTTGTCTATGTGGACTACACCACGCAGGAGCGCACCTGCAAGGACAGCGCCGCGTATTACGCAGACGTCATCCGCAAAAACAGCATCCGATGACCTATCCCGATTTCCATCCCGTCTATCCCCCACGATTGCGATCGAAATGACATGGCGGGCTGCCCGACGGGCAGCCCGCGCTTTTTTTGCCGCGAAATGTCGAAAAACGGCAAAAAAATTGATATAAATTTCAGTTTGACCCTTGATTTTTTCGGAAAGGTATAGTATGATATTGTTTATGAAGTAATTAAAAGTTTTCGGGGGGCCGAAGCGGAAGGTGCGGCGGCGTTTCCGGAGAGGAGGAAAAACGATGAACGTCATTGAGCTGAAGTGCCCCGGATGCGGGGAGCGGCTGACGCTGGATATGAAGACCTGCCCGTCCTGTCACGGCCCCGTCGTGATTTCGACGTTCGGGAGCATTTCATCCATGTCGCCGCTCGATACCAACAAATATGTCAGCGCCTACAAGAAGGCTCTGACCGAGCATCCGGATGACCGGCGGCTGAATTTTTCCGTCGCGATGTGCTATCTCAGGCTGAACGTGTACGATAAAGCCATGCCCGCGTTTGAAAAGGCGATCGAGGACAACTTCGACGACGCCGAGGCGTATTTCTATGCCGCCGTCTGTCTGTTCCGCGGGAAGAAGGCGTTTTTGCAGCCCCGCGCCGTCATCGACAGGGCGCTGGAGTATCTCAACGCCGCAGTCATGATCGGGGCGAAGGGGATCTATTATTATTTCATGGCATACATCAAGTACGATTCCTTTGCGAGAAAGGGCTACGCCACGTCGCCCGATCACAGGGAACTGCTCCTTCAGGCGCGTCAGGCGGGCATCACGGAGTATGACGTCGATCAGCTGTTCGGCCTTCTGCACACGGAACGGCCCGATCAGCTGTAACGCCGCACTGCTTTTTGAAAAAGGGGGTCAGGATGGCTTTCTTCAAGAAAAATCCGAACGAAACGGCATATCACGAGGGGAAGAAGCATTTCACCGACGTGATCAAGAACACCGGCGCCGGGGGACTGCTGATCTGGCGGCAGCCGGAGGAGGACTTCAATACCAATTCGACGCTCATCGTCATGCCGGGCGAGCAGGCGATCTTCGTCAACGGCGGAGTCATCGAGCAGGTATTCGGCGAGGGAACGTATCGGCTCACGACGGGAAATTATCCGTTCATCAGCCGACTGCGCAACGTCCTGACGGGCGGGATCAGCGTCTTTCACTGCGTCGTCTACTTTGTCCGGACGGCGCACAGCGTCGAGATCCGCTGGGGAACGGACTCACCCATTCAGGTGCGCGACAAGCTGCTCGGCATTGCGACCAAGCTCCGCTGCAGGGGGTCTTACAAGGTCGCCATCGAGAACCCCGCGCTCTTTCTGCAGAAGCTGGTCGGAAGCAACGTCCGCTTTCAGCGGCAGGAGGATCTGGATACATACTTCATTTCCGAATTTCAGAGCAAGATCAAGTCGGTGATCGCAAGGGCGGTCAACGCGTCGGACACCGAACTCCTCGGCATCGACGCACGGCTGGACGAGTTTTCCGACACCATCCGGCCGTTTATGCAGGAGATCCTCGGGCAGTACGGGCTGCGCTGCGTCAGTTTCGCGGTCTCCGCGATCGATCTGGATGACGACGAGCTGCGCAGAAAGTACGATGAGATCGGCATGAGGGCGATCGAGGAGCGCCGCCTGGCTGCGGCAAAGGCGGCGGGGCAGCGCGACACGATGGATATTCTCGGCGACGATTGGGCGAAACAGCAGTCGGCGGACATCCTGCGCGACCTTGCGAACAACCAGAGCGCGGGCACGATCGGCGCGATGGGCGCGGGCGTCGGGATGGGGCTGTCGGCGGGCGCCGCATTCGGGAATATGGCGAGCGAAATGTTCACGCCGATGGCGGAGCGGCCGCACGCGGAGAAGGCGCCTTCCGCAAAGGGCGCGGAGAGCGCCGCGGAGGATCCGGTGGAGACGCTCTCCAAGCTCAAGCGGATGCTGGATGCGGGATTGATCGAACAGAGCGAATACGACGCCAAGAAGGCGGAGATCCTGCGCCGGATGTGAGGAGATGCCGCGATGAGATTCAAAGTCGTCAAGGGCGTCTTTTACGCCGTCTTTCCGGTGCTGTTCAACGTGCTGTTTTTCGTGCTCGGCGGAACAGACCACCCCGCATCCGTCTGGCTGTCCTATGCATGGATCCATGCCGCATATCTCATTCTGGTCGCGGCGTCGCTGTTTGCGGGCAGGGCGAAACACGCGCAGGTCTACCATTTCACGGCGGGGCAGATCGCGTTCGCGTACTTTTGCATGGAACTCGTCGTCGGCATCGTCTTTTTCTGCCTCGGGATGGCGCGCGTGCAGACGGCGCTCATCGTGCAGCTCGTCCTGTTCTGCCTCTTTTTGCTCGTGTTCTCGTGGAACGCATGGCACGATCTGCACACTGCCGCCAACGAAGGGCGGCGGGCGGAGGAGGCGGACTTCATCAGGACGGCATCCCTGGAGGTCAGGCGCATGATGGAGGACACTTCGGACGAGACGCTGCGGCGCAGCCTCGAAAAGGTCTATGACCTGATCCGCTCTTCCCCGTCGCGGTCGCCTTCGTCCGCCAAAGCGTCGGAGCGCGATGTGAACGGAATGTTGGCGCAGCTGCGTTCCGCCGTGGAAAACGCCGACCGGGAGCGGGCAGGCGAGCTGATCGATACGATCTGCAGGACAATGCGGGAACGGAACGGCATGGCTGCCGTTGCCAATGATAAAATATAAGATCAACTGAGGGAGGAAATGAAATGGACAACAAAATTCCGTGGGCGAAAAGGTACTATCGGTTCCAGGAAGACCGGCAGGTCGTCATCGGGAGGAATGAGGAACAAAAGAAGATCTTCGATGAGTATTTCGTCATCGAAAACGTTGCGACGGGGAAAACGCCGCTGCTCGTCGCAGGGCTGATCCTGCTCGTCATCGGCATCATCCTGGCGGCGGTCGGGGCAAACACGGCGGGGCTGCTCGTCGGCGGCATCCTGGCGGCGGTCGTCGGGATCATTTTGCTGATCGTCTACAAAACGAACAAGACGTATAAGCCGAAAGCGGTCATGACGGACGAAGAATACGAGCAGCTCGTGAGCGAGAAGATCGCCGGG
>CALVWN010000020.1 GCA_944367415.1 uncultured Clostridia bacterium
AGGAGGCAAAGAACCCGTGACGGCCCGTCAGGATATAGCCCTCCAGCCAGCCCTCGCACATATGCTCGGACAGGTACGCATCCATGATGCGGCCCTGCGGCGCGACGTTGTCGTCCTCGACGTAGACGCAGTCCTCGGGCGCGGGTTTGTCGTAGATCTTCGCCTCGAAGGGACGGGAAGAAACTTCAAACGCCGCATACATACGATTGGACATCGTCTCATCCGGCCCGAACATACGGAAGTTGCGGCTCTCCTCGTTGAGCTTGAGGACGTCGCGGATGTACTTGCCGAGTTCGAGCATATCCTGCGCCTTGACGGTGCCGGGCGCGTCCATCTTGACGCCGTACTTGGTGAAATCGGGCAGGCGCAGATCCTTTAAGAGCTTGCCGCCGTTCGCGTGCGGGTTCGCCGAGATACGGTGGTCGCCCGTGGGCGCGAGCGCCTTGAGCTCGGGCTTTAACTTGTAATCCTCGGTGAACAGCTCTTCGGGCTTATAGGAGAGCAGCCACTCCTTCAGAAGTTCGAGGTGCTCGGGCTTCTCCATCGTGATGGGCACCTGGTGCGCGCGATAGCTGCCCTCGATGTGCTTGCCGTCGACGACCTTGGGGCCAGTCCAGCCCTTGGGCGTGCGCAGAACGATCATGGGCCAGAAGGGACGCTCGGTGTCGCCCTCTTCGCGCGCCTTGCGCTGGATCTCCTTGATCTCCTTGATGCACTTATCGAGCGTCTCCGCCATCTTTCTGTGCATCGTCATGGGATCGTCGCCCTCCACGAAGTAAGGCTTGTAGCCGCAGCCGTGGAAGTAGCTCTTCACTTCGTCCTTGGAGATACGCGCAAAGACGGTGGGATTGTTGATCTTGAACCCGTTGAGGTGCAGGATGGGAAGCACTGCGCCGTCCGTCACGGGGTTGAGGAATTTATTGGAATGCCATGCAGTAGCGAGAGGCCCCGTCTCCGCTTCGCCGTCGCCGACGATGACCGCGGCGATGAGGTCGGGGTTGTCGAACACGGCGCCGTAAGCGTGCGCGATGGAATAGCCGAGTTCGCCGCCCTCGTTGATGGAGCCGGGCGTCTCGGGCGCGACGTGCGAGGAAATGCCGCCGGGGAAGGAGAACTGCTTGCACAGTCTCGTCATGCCCTCTTCATCCTCGGAGACGTTGGGATACACTTCGCTGTACGTTCCCTCGAGATAGGCGTTGGCGACGAAGAAGTTGCCGCCGTGACCGGGGCCGGAGAGAAGGATCATATCGAGGTCGAACTTCTTGATGACACGGTTGAGGTGGACATACACGAAGTTCTGCCCGGGGACGGTACCCCAGTGCCCGACGATCTTCTTCTTGACCTGATCGCGCGTGAGCGGTTCGCGGAGAAGCGGATTCTTGAGCATATACAGCTGCGCTGCCGCAAGGTAGTTCGCCGCACGCCAGTAAGCATCCATCTTCTTCAGATACTCTTCCGTCAAAGGCTTCTTTTCGGGAATGATTTCGTTACTCATGGATTCCTCCTGAAATATAGTTTTTACCGATTCCCATTATAGACGATTGCGCAAGCCTTGTCAATATCGTAATGCAAAATTCATGCGAAATTTTTTCGGCACGCCGGAAAACGACCGATTTTACGGCGCCCTTCCGAAAAAACGCGCAAAAAAAGGGCGAATTTCTTTGCCCTCGCAAAAAAATCGCCCTATTTTTGCCCTTCAGCTCAAAAAACCCTTGATGATCTGCTCTTCCGCTTCCTGCTCGGTGAGGCCGAGCGTCATGAGCTTCAGGAGCTGTTCGCCCGCAATTTTTCCGATCGCCGCCTCGTGGATCAGCTCGGCGTCGACGCTGTTCGCCGCTAGCGCGGGGATGGCGACGACGTTCGCATCGTCCATAATGATGGCGTCACATTCGCTGTGCCCGTGGCACTTTCCGTTGCCGTCGATGCGCAGATAGAACTCCTGCCGCGAGGACTGCGCCGCGACCGAGCGCGACACGACGTCCGCACCCGCCCCCTCTCCGTCGAGAGCGACGGAAAAATCCGTCTTGGCAAACTGCTTGCCGTGCGTATAGATCTTCTCGCGGATGACGAGTTCGGCGCCCGCGGCGAGCTGCGCGCGCGTCGTGCGTACCGTCGAGTCGACGCCTTTTATCTGCGTCGTCTCCATCTCGAGACGGGCGCCCTCCGCAAGGCGGATGTCCGTCGTCGGGTTCATGACGTTCTCGCCGTTGCCGTCGCCCGAGGCGTAGTGCTTTTCCACATATTTAACCTTGGCGTTCTTCCCGACATGGAAGGTATGCACGCCGCTGTGCTCGCTCGTCGCCTGCCCGCAGTTGTGGATGCCGCAGCCCGCGATGATGAGCACGTCCGCGCCGTCCTCCACATAGAAGTCGTTGTACACCGTCTCGCGGTAATCCGTCTCGGTGATGACGACGGGGATATGCACGCTCTCCCCCTGCGTCTCAGAGGAGATAAAGATGTCGATGCCCGACTTTTTGTCCTTTCTTTGTTCGATGCGGATGTGGGGCGTCGAGCGCCTGCCGTCCGCCTCCCCGTTCTTTCTGATATTATAGGCGCCGTCCGGAACCTTGTGCAGATCGGCGATCTGCACAAGCAGCATTTTTTCCAATTCGTCCATACAAACTCCTTAATTCTCGAGCGCGGGGCAGATCCTGCCCGCAAGCAGCCCGGGAAGCACCTCTTCCTTCGTGCCGACCTTGCTCACCTTGCCGCCCGCGATGACGACGATCTTGTCCGCAATGTTGAGGATGCGCTCCTGATGGGAAATGATGAGGATGCTCCCCTGCGTGCGCGCGTGCATCTTTTCAAAGACCGAGATGAGGTTCTGAAAGCTCCACAAATCGATGCCCGCCTCCGGCTCGTCAAAGACGGAGAGTTCCGTTCCGCGCGCAAGCACGGTGGCGATCTCGATGCGCTTCAGCTCCCCGCCCGAGAGCGACGCGTTGACTTCGCGGTCGATGTAGTCGCGGGCGCAAAGCCCCACTTCGGAGAGGTAATTGCACGCCTCGCTCACCGTGATGTGCCTGCCCGCCGCGAGCGAGACGAGGTCTTTGACCGTCAGCCCCTTGAAGCGCACAGGCTGCTGAAAGGCATAGGAAATGCCCTTTCTGGCGCGCTCGGTGACGGAAAGTCCCGTGATATCCTCGCCGTTGAAGAGGATCTTCCCCTCCGTCGGCGTGAGAATGCCCGCGATGATCTTGGCGAGCGTGGACTTCCCGCTGCCGTTCGGCCCCGTGATGGCGACGAAGCGCTCGCTGACCGTGAGCGAAACGTCGTCGAGGATCTCTTTATTGGTATCGCCGTCTGCGGCGGCAAAACTGATATGTTGTAATTCCAGCATAATAAATACTCCGTTTTCGCGCGATATTATAGCATATCCGGCGCAAAAAGTCTACCAAAACCAAACACCCGATTTTTGTTCAAAAAAAGAGGGAGCAGTGCCCCCTCCTCGTCTGTATCATTGTGTGTCGTCGTGATGCCCGCCATGCGCGTCGTCGGGAAGGTCGATGTGCCCCTCCTGCGCCCTGCCGCGCTCCAGCCGCGCCTGCTGCTGTTCGATCTTTTTGAGATTGCGCTTGTGCAGCCGCACGCCGACAATGACGGCGACGACCGCGACGATCACGACCGCACCGAGCAGAATGAGCGCCGTGACGATGGTCGGCGAGATCTCGTCGTAGGCATCGTACGGCACGATGGTCGTCTCGCTCTCGCGCAGGGTAAAGGAGAGTTCTCCCATCGGGAGAGAATCCTTCCGGAAGGAATATCCGTACGTCTGACGCGTGAAGGGAAGCGTGCTGCTCGAAAGATAATACGGCGTCTCCAGCCGGACGGTGAGATCGCCGAACGACGCCCAGTACCATGCGGGCGAGAGCAGATAGTCATAGGTATAATTGCCCCGCTCGACGCCCGGGAACAGCGGCGCGGTGACGGTGTTGTGAATGGTCGTGCGCGCCGGAACGGTGATGGAATATTCGCACCACAGCAGCAGATAATCCATGAGGGGAAGATCGTCGGAGAGGAAGAGCATCCCGCTCTCCCCGCTCGAGAGCATGGCGACGACCGCATTGTACCAGTCCACCTCGCTCACGCCGCCGTACTCCGTCTGTTCGCGGGGGCGGAAATCTTCCACGAATTCCGCAAACGTCTGCCGCGTCTCCGTCAGCATGGAGATGGAGCCGCCCTGCGCCTCCTCCGAATACCCCCCTCTGCCGACGGTGAGTCTGGTGCTGATGTTGCCCGAAGCGAGCTGTTCCCCCACCGCGTAGAAGGTGACTTCGCGCGTCTGCCCGGCGTTGAGATAGGCATATGCGACGCCGACGCCGTTCGCCGTTCCCGTCACGCCGCTCTCGCAGATGATCTGCGTCTTGCGGGGGTTGCAGTCGTAGAGAAAGCAAAATGTGTAATACGTTCCGTCCGAAGGCGCCGTGACCGTATAGGAATAGCGCGTCACGCGCATCTCCCTGCCGTAGAAGGAACTGTCCGCATAGTAGTCGGAGGGAAGCTGCTCCGCCACCTCGAATTGTCCGATGTTCTTTGAGATATAATAGGTATGGCGGAAGGAAAGATCGACGTTCTGCTCCCGCCCCTCCTGCGTCACCGTGACGGAATACGCCTCCGCGCCCGGCAGCGGCGTGCCGTTCGCCTCATAGGCCTCGGAATAATCGGGGCGGAAGCCGACGGGGAAAAAGAGCGTGAGCGAAATATCCTCCTGCGTCGGATTGTAAAGCTCATATTCCGCCGTGACGTTGGATCGGTAATTCTCCATCTCCGCGAGCGGGAGATCGGGGATGCGGAAGGTGAGCGTCTCCTTTTTCACCTCGATGGGACAGTCGCCGCCGTCGTAGACGGCAACGACGCCCGATCCGTCCGTTCCCGTCCAATAGGCGGGAGCGGAATTGGCGGACGCCTCCGTTCGCACTCCGAACAGGGAAAGACCGCCCGCGGTCATGGGCAGCGCAAGCAGCACTGCGCCGATCCTCTGATTCATACGTCCTCCTTGCCGCGCCGCACGCCGCGGCGCCCTTCGGGATCCCCGTCCGCTTCATCCTGCGGCAGCGGGAACTCCGCCCAGAAGCAGCTCCCCTTGCCCTGTTCGGAGATGACGCCGAAGGGGCAGTCGTGCTGCAGCAAAATATTTTTGACGATGGAAAGCCCCAGCCCCGTGCCGCTGACCGGCCGCTTGTGCGAGGCGCCCGAGCGATAGTATCTGTCCCAGATGGTGTCGACCTCGTCCGCGGGGATGCCCTTTCCCGAGTCGATGACCTCGAAGCGCGCGTTCTCCCCCTTGCGGAAGAGCTTGACGCGCACCCGTTTGTCCTCGCCCGTATAGTTGACCGCGTTGCCGATGAGGTTGTAGAACACCTGTGCGATGCGTTCTTTGTTGGCGCAGGTGTACAGCCCGTCCTCGACGTCCGTCTCGATGGCATAGCCCTCCGTCTCGGTCAGATAGGAGAAGCGCTCCGCGACGGCGCACACCTCCTCGGACAGATTGAACACGGTGCGTTTTTCCTCGCCGCCTGCGCCCGCACGCAGCTTGGAGAGGTCGAGCAGGTCGCTCACGAGCATGGTGAGGCGGTCGCACTCGTCGATGATGACCTTCGCGTGCGCGTCCCGCTTCTGCTTGTTGTCGCCCGAGATCTCGCGGATCATGGAGGCGTATGCCTTGATCATCGTGAGCGGCGTCTTGAAATCGTGCGAGACGTTGGCGATAAGTTCCTTCTGCATGGTGTCCGCCTTGGCGATCTCCGAGCGGGCACATTCGAGCGCGTCGGACAGCTCGCGCAGTTCCGCGCAGAAATAGTCCTTGCGGAAGTGCAGATCGTAGTTGCCGCGGGCAAGTTCCTGCGCGCGCGCCGTGATCTCGGTGACGGGGCGGGTGATGGACGCCGCCACGAAGCCGCTCACGACGAAGGCGAGCACGACGGCGACGAGCGCCGTGATCACGGACATCCAGCGCAGCCCCGCCTCGAGGTCGATGTGCGCCTGCATGGACGCGGAGAGATACAGAAACGCAGGCTGTCCGCCCACCGCCGTCGCACTCGCGAGGGCGATCGTCCCCTGCTGTTCGGAGATGAGAAAGGTGGACATCTTGCCCGCGTCGCGCTGTTCGCGCAGCGAAGCGGCGAGCGAACTGTAGTCGGTCTGTTCGGTCAGGTCGTAGACGCTCTGCCCGTCCTCGTAAAAGAGCGCGACAGTGATGCCGTAGTCGTTTGCGATGTCGATGAGCTGCCGCTCCAGCCGTGCGGAATTTTGCGAGGCGGAGATCTCCGCGCTCATGCGCTCGCTCGCCTCCTTGAGCATCCCGAGCGTACTCTCGCGGTACTGGCGCACGACGAGCGCATTCTGCACGAGCACAAATACGACGACGATGAGCAGCGCGAAGACGGAGAACGCAACCCATAAAAGGAGGCTAAGGCTTCTGCCCGCCCCCGCGCTCTTTGCTTTCACGCGTTCCGCCATCGCACGCCACTCCTTTGTTGCGCCGCGATCAGGCTTCGAACTTATAGCCCAGCCCGCGCAGCGTCACGATAAATTTGCGGTACTCCTTGAGATTGCCGCGCAGCATCTTGACGTGGGTATCCACCGTCCTGTCGTCGCCGTAAAAGTCGTATCCCCACACTTTGTTGAGCAACCGTTCGCGCGTGAGTGCAACGCCGTTGTTCTGCACAAAATAGAATAAAAGCTCGTATTCCTTGGGGGTCAGCTCCGCCTTTTCGCCGTCCACGGTGACGCTGCGCCCCGCCATGTCGATGCGCAGCCCCTCGAACTCGTAGATCTGCCCCTCTCCCTCGCGCGCGGGCTTGCCGCGCTTCATCACGGCGTGGATGCGCGCCATGACTTCCTTGGGCGAGAAAGGCTTGGTCACATAGTCGTCCGAGCCGATCTCGAAGCCGAAGAGCTTGTCGTACTCCTCGCCGCGCGCGGAGAGCATGATGACGGGCGTCTGCTTGAACTTCCGGATCTCCTTGACGGCGGAGAACCCGTCCAGCCGCGGCATCATCACGTCCATGAGGATGACGTCATAGTTGTTTTCACGGCACATTTTGACGGCTTCCATGCCGTCGCACGCCTCGTCCGCCTCGCCGCCTTCGAATTCGATATATTCGCGAAGCACCGCGCGGATCATTTCCTCGTCGTCTACGATAAGTATTTTCATGGCTTCCTCCTCTATGTGTGGAAAAGAGTATAATTCTTTTCCTTTAATACTGCTTTATCATTGTGTGAAATTCGAGTGAAACATTTTACAAGGTTGAGTATATCACAATCGGAAAAAATTAGCAACTTGATTTTTCCAAAATATTTCAAACAAATGTTTGACTTTGTGCGCCCGCCGTGGTATACTGAAAGCATGATCGCGCAGGAAACACTCCGTATTCTGACGGAAAGTGCAAAATATGACGTCTCCTGCTCCTCGTCGGGCAGCGGAAGACGCAACGAAGGCGGCATCGGCAACGGCATGCCGGACGGGTGCTGCCATTCCTTCACGCCCGACGGGCGGTGCGTCTCCCTGCTCAAGATCCTCATGAGCAACGACTGCGTGTTCGACTGCAAATACTGCATGAGCCGCCGCAGCGTCGACGTGCCGCGCGCAAGCGCGACGCCCGAGGAGATCTGCGAGCTGACGGTGGACTTTTACAAGCGCAACTACATCGAGGGACTTTTTCTCTCCTCCGCAGTGCACATCTCCCCCGATCATACGATGGAACAGCTCGTCCGCACGGTGAAACTTCTGCGGACGCGGTACTGTTTTCACGGATACGTTCATCTCAAAGGCATCCCGAAAGCCGATCCGCTGCTCGTCAGCGAGGCGGCGCGCTATGCCGACAGGATGAGCTATAACATGGAGCTTCCGAGCGAAAAGAGCTTAAAGCTCCTCGCGCCGCAAAAGGACAAGGAGAGCCTGCTTTTGCCCATGCGGCAGCTCCGGCGCGAGCGCGACGTCTTCCGCGCGGAAAAGCGCAAGGGGGCCTTTCTCCCGGCGGGACAGACGACGCAGATGATCGTGGGCGCCTCCCCCGAACACGACGGGCAGATCCTGCGTCTCACCGAGAGCCTGTACCGCGTGACGGGCCTCAAGCGCGTCTACTATTCCTCCTACACGCCCGTCGTCGAGGATGCCCTTCTGCCCGCCGTCCAAAGCGCTGCGCTGCGCGAACACCGCCTCTATCAGGCGGACTGGCTGCTGCGCTTTTACGGCTTCGACGTGGAAGAACTCGTCCCCGAAGAGGAAGATCTGCCCCTCGACGTCGACCCCAAGTGCGCATGGGCGCTGCGCAACCTGCATCTCTTTCCCGTCGAAGTCAACCGCGCGCCCCTCGAGATGCTGCTGCGCGTACCGGGCATCGGCGGCAGGAGCGCGCAGAAGATCCTCTCCGCGCGCAGATACACCGCGCTCACCTTCGAGCATCTGAAGAAGATGCGCGTCGTCCTGAAGCGGGCGCGGCACTTCATCACGGCAAACGGAAAATTTTACGGCGAAAAAAACACCCTCGCCGTACGCGGGCTGCTTGCGGCGGGCGAGCGAGAGGATGCGGGCGCGCGGCAGCTCTCCCTCTTCGACACGCCCGCGGCGCTCTCCGCACACACGGGGGAACTATGATCTACTTCTTTGACGGCAGCAAAGCTGCCTTTCTGACGGCGTTTCTGCTCGCCTACCGCGATGAGGACGCCCTGCTCACGACGGGAAGCCATCAGCTCACGCTCGGGCAAAAGAGCGTCTTTGTCCGCGCCGACGCGCAGAAGGCGGCACGCTGCGAACAGCGGCTGCTGCAATTCGACGAACACTGTATGCGCGATCTCGACCTGCTGCTGCGCAGCGGCGAAGAGATGCGCGGGCAGACCGCATTTCTCTATTTCCGGATGATCGCCGCGCGCAAGCGCCCCGTGCGCGGGGAACTTGCAGAGAACGCCGTCGCCGACGCCTCCGAATGCATCCGCCGCGTCAAGCTCGAGGCGCACCGTCTCAAGGGATTCGTGCGCTTCATGGAATGTGCGAGCGGGGCGCTCTATGCGCCCCTCTCCCCCGACAACGACGTGTGCGATCTGCTCCTGCCGCACTTTTGCGCAAGGCTCCCCCACATCCCCTTCGTGCTGCACGACGTACGGCGCGCAAAGGCAGCCGTCTGGGACGGCGCCCACTCCTTTCTCGCGCCCCTCGGCGAGGCAGAGATCGTGCTCGCGGCGGACGAGACGGCATGGCAGTCGCTCTGGCGGCAATATTACGCGAGCGTCAACATCCCCTCCCGCGAACGCATCCGGCAGATGAAGGGCTATATGCCCGTGCGCTATTGGAAATTCATGCCCGAGGATCCCTCTGCGGCGATCGGCGATCTTCCCTTTGCAGCTCGGAACGCATCCGACGCAGCAGCGCAAGATGGCGCTCCTCATCCGCGCGGATCTTTGCAATCGCCTCCCGCGCCTCGCCGTCCGTGACGGCGTCGAGCGCACGCGTATAGCAGGCGATCGCCTCCTTCTCCGCACGGATATCCGTCTCGAGCATCTCGGAGAACTTCCGGCTGTGATCCACGTTGGATGCCGAATAGTAGGCGACCGGATAGGGCGGGCACGCCGTAAAGACGGGCGGAACCCCCATCTTCACGAGCAGACCGCCGATGATGCCGAGATGTCGCATCTCATCCACGGCGATCTGCATGAGTGCCTTCGCCTGTTCGCCCCTGCCGCAGCCGTCCAGCAGGATGACCTGAAAGACGTACTGAAGGATCGCCGTGAGTTCCCCGCTTTTCCCCGCATAGGCGGGCGAAAGCGCGCGCACCGCCTGCAATTGTTTCTCCCCCATAATGACCCCCTTCACGATTCTCCCCATCCTATGCGCGGGCAAGCCGTGCAAGTTCATGCAAAGCACGGAAATATTTGCGCTTTCGCTTGCTTTTTTCATGTGTCTGTGATACAATATTTTGCAGCTTGAACGGGCGCAAAGCCGCCCGCGGAGGATCTCATGAACGCGATGGATGAAGCGACTTTCAAACAACTGATGGAGAACAAGAACAGGAAACCCGACCCGATGCGCTACCGGCATTCGGCGGTCGAGTACCGCCGCGCGGGAACGAGCGGACTGAAGCTCCCCGCGATCTCACTCGGATTCTGGCAGAATTTCGGAAGTTTCGATAACTTCGAGATCATGCGCGACATGGTCTTTACCGCCTTTGACAAGGGCATCAACGCCTTCGATCTCGCCAACAACTACGGCCCGCGCAGCGGCAGCGCCGAGGAAAATTTCGGCAGGATCCTGCGGGAGAATTTTGCCTCCCACCGCGACGAAATGATCATTTCCACCAAGGCGGGGTTCCCCATGTGGGGCGGCCCCTGCGGCAGAGGCGGCAGCCGCAAATACCTTACCGCCTCGCTGGATGCATCCTTGAAGCGCCTCGGCATCGACTATGCGGACATCTACTACCATCACCGCCCCGACCCCGAGACCCCCATCGAGGAGACGTGCTATTGCCTGCACCAGCTCACGGAGCGCGGCAAGGCACTCTACATCGGCATCTCCAACTATAACCTCGAACAGACGGAGGCGGCGGTACGCGTGTTCCGCGAGCTGCACACCCCCTTCATCCTCAATCAGGTCTGCTATAATCTGCTCGACCGCCACATCGAGGAGGACGGGCTGAAGGCGTATGCCCAGGAGCAGGGCTTCGGCATCATCGCCTATTCCCCGCTCGCGCAGGGGCTGCTCTCCGAGCGGTATGCCGGCGGCATCCCCGACGACAGCCGCATCATGAAGAGCGGATCTCTGAAAAAGGAGTCGCTGACGGCGGAACTGTTTGAAAAACTCGCGCGCCTGCGCGAAGTCGCGGCAAAGCGCGGTCAGACGCTCCCCGCCCTCGCTCTCTCGTGGGTACTCAAGGACGGCGTCGTGCCGAGCGTCATCATCGGCGCATCGTCATCGGCGCAGATCCTGGAAAATATCAAGGTGGATCCCGCGTTCACGCAGGAAGAACTTGCCGAGATCGAAAAAATCTGCAAGGGATAAAAAATGCCGCGAAAGCGGCAATACGGAAGGTTGGCAGAGCGGTCGAATGCGGCGGTCTTGAAAACCGTTGAGGTGCAAGCCTCCGGGGGTTCGAATCCCTCACCTTCCGCCAAAATAAAACGCAGCCATGAGAGCTGCGTTTTTTTTGGCGCGGTATCGTTTTGGGGAGGGATTCGAGGGAGGAGGCGCGAGCGAGAGCGAGCGGTTCGCGCAATCTGCCGGAAAACAAACGGCACGAAAGCGAACTGCACAGCCCGGTGGGCTGTGCACCGGAGCGCGCCGCTATAGGCGCGAATCCCTCACCTTCCGCCAAAATAAAACGCAGCCATGAGAGCTGCGTTTTTTTTGGCGCGGCATCGCAAGTTCCTTATTTCGAAACGCGCGCGCAGCACACCGTGCTGTGCGCAAAAATGCGTTTCTCAACCCCTTCCCAAAAACGTGCTGCGCAATCGGCAGCCGCTTTGTACAACACCATAAAAAGATCCGTCGCCTGAGGCGACGGATCTTTTTATCAAGCGCGGATCACTCCGCTTCGGGGGCAGAATTGACGATGAAGATGATACCGTCCTGCAGACTGTCGACGGGCA
Source organism: uncultured Clostridia bacterium (assembly GCA_944367415.1). Lineage (GTDB taxonomy): Bacteria > Bacillota > Clostridia > Christensenellales > Borkfalkiaceae > Gallimonas. The sequence continues at coordinate 11,581 of CALVWN010000020.1, forward strand.
GGTAGGAGCCGTATGCCGCGATGACCGCATCGATGTTGGACGTTGCACCGTAATCCGGCTGATCGCCCTTTGCGATGTACCAGCAGCCGGGGATGGCGGAGACCGCATCGGCGATGACGATATCGGTCTGCGTGCCGTTAACGGTCACGTTCTGCTTGTTGTTTTGGGCACCCGATTGAACAATGGGCGTATAGGCGAGGATCTGCAGCATATAATAGACGTCGATCCTGCCGCCCACGCCGCCGACGTTGAGCGCGCCCTCCTCGTCATCGAGCGAGCAGCCCGTCGTCGTGAGCGTGCCCTCCACGGTGTTCTTCTCCGTCACCATATAGCGCTGGGAGCCGATGATGCCGCCCACGTTGACGGAGGAAGCGCCCTCCGTCTTGACGGCGGCGACCGTCGCCTGCACCTTGACGGTGCTGTCCGTGATACTCGTACCAGAGCCGCTCAGCCCGCCGACGTTGATGACGATCTCGCGATCCGCCGTCTGCGTGCCCTCGTCGCGGTAACTCAAGGAGAGCGTGACGTCCGTCTTGCAGCCCGACATCGTCGAATAGTTCTCGCCGAGCATCCCGCCGAGGTAGATCTCGCCGCCGTGGCTGACCTTATTGACGGCGGTCAGCGTGATGGTGCCGGAGACCTCACAGCCCGTGACGACATTCGACCAGCCGCCCGCCTCCAGACCGCCGACCGCGGTGAACAGATTGTCGCGGAATGTCAGCTCCTTTTCGTCGTAGGCGAGTGTGATCTTACAGTTCGTGATCCTGATATTGGTCAGCGTGGACGTCATGTCGAACGCCGCAAGCGCGCCCGCATAGAGATAGTCGCCGCTGTAAGTGACCGTGATCTCGGGCGAGGCGAGCGTGAGATCGGAGATGGTCGCCCCTGCAAGGGCACTGAACATGGCGGCGGTGCCGTCGCAGGTGACGCCGTCGTCATGCCAGACGGAGCCGTCTGCGGAATAGTTCTTGTCAAGCTCCGCCGAAGCGATCGACAGCCCCGTGACGGTCTTGCCGTTGCCGTCAAGCGTCCCGCGGAAGGCATACGTCCACCACTCGGTGTTGTAATATTCATAGTTGGAGAAGTATGCGCCGACCGGCTCCCACGCCTCCGTGAGCGTGATGTCGGCGGTGAGCTTATAGGCGCCGTAGAGATCCTTGCCGATGTCCTGCAGCCCCTGCGCGTCGGAGATCTCCTTCACCTGCACCCAGCGGGCATAGAGGGTGAGCGTGCCGTTCACATCGGCGGAATCGATGAGCATGACGCCGTTGCTGATCGCGTGCGCCTCCTTCTCCGCCTCCGTCATCGCATTGTACTTTGCGATGCCCGTCGTGCTGAGCTTCTCGCCGAACATCCAGAGATACCTGGAGACGCCGTTGACGAGATCGGCGGACGTGATCTCCGCCTTGGTCTGCCAGCCGGCGAAGTAATATCCCTCCCGCGTGGGAGCGGCGGGCGCCGCCGCAATGTACGCCTTTTCGGGATTGCCCTTGACGGATGCCGTATGATAGACGGTGTCGGTGCCGTCATTGAGCAGATAGTTGACGGTATAGGTGATGCTGTCCTCGTCCATGTCGATGACGAAATCGATCTCTGCACCCGGAATGGACAGCGGAACGGTATACGCCTTGTCGGTGAGCGGGCAGGTGATCGCATCGCCGTCGGAGGGCGTGATCGTCAGAACGTCGTTCTCCATCGTCCACGTTCCGTTCGCCCATGAGGAAACGCCGCCCATATCCACATATACGTTGTAAACGCCGCCTTCCTCAAGCGCAAGATAGGCGCTTGCCATGCCCGAATAGATGCTCACAACGCCGCTCGTGTAGAGCGCTTCGACAGGCTCGGAGGGATCGGGCGTCGGCTCGGGCTCCGGTTCCGGTTCGGGGATCGGCTCCTCGTTCGCCGTCTTGGCGAGCGTGAAGGAGAGATCGCCCACCTGCGGGATAGCGCACTCGATGGTGAGCGAGTAGAGAATGTCGGCGGGATTCGTCGCATCCATCGTCACGACGAGATCGCCCGCAAGCACATCCGCCGCATCGTCGGTCACCGTGAGATCGAGCGCAGAATAGTCCGCACGCATCGCCCAGGTGCCGCCTGCCATGTAGTTGAAGGTATTGCCGTAGAAGCAGACGGAAAACTCCCAGCTGTTGTCGCTGTACAGAAGCACGCGCGCGATCTGCCCTGCCGCATTCGCCTCCGACTTCAGCGTGAGCTGAACGGTCTTTTCCTCGTCCGGCTCCTCGTCGGGCTGCTCGTCCGGTTCCTCCGGTTCGGGCGTCTCGCCCTCTCCGACCTTGTCCGCGACGGGATCGAGCGTGAAGTTGATCGTTCCCGCGCTCGGAAGGCAGACGCCGATGGTGTAGACGCCGTCCGTGAGCGCATATTCCTTGGGCCGACCGCTCGTGGCGTCTGCGAGGTAGGTGGAATTCTCCCCCTCCTCCCATTCCGCCATCAGCGTGAGCGCACCGCCCTCGACGAGCGACCACTCGCCCGAGAGCCATGAGGAATACCCGTCGCCCGCGTCGACATTGACGTTGAAGATATTCCCGTCCTCCGCCTGATCAAAGGTCATATATGCCTTGCCGACGCCCACCCAGAAGGTCTCCACGCCCGTCTGGTATATGGTGCCCTCCTGCGTTTCGGGTGCCTCCGGCGTACACGCCGCAAAGGACACCGCCGCGCAGGCGACGCACGCCGCCGTCAGCCCCGCAGCCAAAAATTTGTGTTTCATCCCTTTCCTCCTCAATTTTCTATTTGAACGGAATTGTTCCGTTTTCTCCGAACCATATCGGTCATTTTCGGTCAGAACGTGTATTCGCCCGTTCCGACCGTGCGGCGGCTTCCGTCCGGAAGCACGACGTCCGCCGTGCAGTTGGCGGGAACGGAAAGATGATACCTGATTCTCCCTTCCGTCTTTTCCCAGCCGCCCGCGACGGTGCCGTAGACGCTCTCGTAGGATGCCTTGGCATAGGTGAGCGAGCCGCCCGGGACGGGCGCAAAGGTGAAGTGATTCCCGCCCGTCACCTGCAGTCCGCACATATGTGCCATCAGCCATTCGCAGACGGCGCCCTTTGAATAGTGGTTGAGCGATGCGATGCCCGAGGACTTGGTCGCATTCCCCTCCCACGCCTCCCAGATGGTGGTGGCGCCGTGCTTTGGCATGAACAGCCAGCCGGGCATTTCCTCGTTTTCCAGGAGACGGTAGGCGTATTCCGTGTCAAGCCCCGCCAACACGTCGAGGATGAGCGGCGTCGACAAAAATCCCGTACCCAACCGCCAGCCGTAATTCTCCATCGCCTTTACGAGCCGCTTTTTGGCAAACGCCTCCTGCTCCTCGGTGAGAAGCCCCATGTAGAGCGGACGGACGAGTTTCGCCTGACGGTCGGTATCCAGCGTGAACTTGGGCTTGGTGACGAGTTCCTGATAGGCGCGCCTTGCGCCCTCGCTGTACTCCCTGATCTTGGCGAGCCGTTTGTCGTCGTCTTTGCCGAGAATGTGCGCGACTTCGAGCACGCGGTGCAGCGTAAAGTAGGTGTAGGCGGTCGATTCCTCGGGATGCGGCGCGGCAAAGTCGTACCACTGGAAGGCGCACACGTCGTCGGGTTCCGCCCACTCGCCGTAGCTCTGTCCGCAGTTGACCGCGTATTTTCTGTTCTTATGCGAGAGGTGCATGGGCTTTGCATACGGCCCGCCCCACTTGCCCGCGCGCCCGATCATGAAGTAGGCGTAACGGATGATGCCCTCGTAGTGCTCTTTCAAGAGCCGGTCGTCGCCGTATTTTTCATAGAAGTAGAGCGGAATATAGACGCCTGCGCACGCCCAGCCGACCGAGCCGTTCATCACCCACATGAACCAGTCCTCGTTGGCGAAGGGTGCGATCTGCGGCAGCCGTCCGCTCTTCCACTGTCTGTCGAAGATGTCGCGGACGTGTTTTCTCGCAAAAGCGGCATAGTCCGCCATATAGGACGCAGTGCCAAAGAACACCTGGCTGTCCCCCGTCCAGCCCATGCGCTCGCGCGTCGGGCAGTCGGAGGGAATGTCGGTCGAATTGCTCCGCAGCGACCACTCCGTGTTGTGATAGAACTTGTTGATGAGCGGATGGGAGCATTCAAACTGCGATGTAAAGGAGAATCCGCTGTATACGGCGACGGCGGTAAAGTCGTCCTTTTCGAAGGGAACGTCCGTCTCCACCTGCACATACTGGAACCCGCCATAGAAAAACTTGGGGCTGTAGACGTTCATCCCCTCCTTGCAGACATACTCGAAGTGCTGCAGCGGCGTGCGCTTGCCGTGATGGACGCACTGGATATTCTTTAAGGTAAGCTCCCCGCTCTCGTCGAGCATCTCGCCGAGGGTGAGCCGAACCGTCTGCCCCGCGTGCGCCCGCAGTGCGAACGAGCAATATCCCGAAAGATTCTGCGGAAATTTCAGCACCGTCTTTCCGGACGGGGTCACGATGCGCTCGACGGGCGCGAAGCGTTCGTTCTCTCGCACCGTCACGTTTTCGGAGGCGGTGAGGTTGGCGGAGAAGGAGACAACGCGCGCTTTTCCCGCATACGTCGGCTTCATTCTCGCATCCACCCGCTCGCCGTCCTTGAGGTCGGCAAAGCGGATGGGGCCGTCCTGCGACCACTTCCACGTTTCATCCGAACAGACGAACACGGTATGCCCCGCACCGTCCGTCATCTCAAGCTGGGCAAAAAGTTTGGTCTGCGTGCCGTAGGTATTGACGCGCCCCTTTGCTCCCGACGAGCCGCGGTACCAACCGTCCGCGAGCATGCAGGTGAGCTCGTTGCCGCCCTCGCGGAGGAGGTCAGTCACGTCGTAGACCTGATATTGGATGCGCTTTCTGTAATCGGTGGAACCGGGCGTGAGCAACGCATCGCCCACCTTTTTGCCGTTGAGCTGTGCCTCGTACAGGCCGCACGCGGTGATGTACAGCCGCGCACACTTGACGCCGCTCGCGAAAAAGGTCTTTTGGAAACAGTCGACGGGATAGCGCCACTTCTTGTTGACGCGGTAGTCGCCCGCGATCCACTTCGCCTTCCAGTCGGAGGGATCGAGCAGCCCCGTTTCAAAGAAGGATGCCGCCTTTTCTCCGGCGCGATCGGTCTCATCCCAAAGCTGCACCGTCCACGCGACGCGCCGGCGGGAGGCGAGGTCTTCCGGATAATCCGCGAACATGGCGTCGCTCGCGACCTTCCCGCTGTCCCAGACGGGCGCGCCGTCCGTCGTTGCCTCGATGCGGTAGGCGGTCTGTTTTTTACCCCCTTCGCACGTCCACATGAGGCGGGGATGGACAAGATCGATGCCGATCGGCTCGACGAGATATTCCGTTCGTAAATTGATGGCTTTCATGGTTCTCTCCTATTTTCTCCAAAATTCGACCGCACGGGCGAGCCACCCCTCGGCGGGCGTACCGACGCCGAGTCCCCAGCCGTGCTTGTCGCCCTCGACGGGCAAAAATACGTGCGGCACGTTCGACCGCGTGAGCGCCTCGTCCATCATGTTAGCATTTTCAAACGGCACAACGCGATCGTGCGTACATTGCCACAAAAAGGTTTTGGGATAATCTCCGTCGACGTGCCGCTCGACGCTGTACGCGTCGACAAGCGCCGGCGACGCTTTCCCGAGCAGGTTTTTTCTGCTTCCCGCGTGCGTCTTTTCCCCCATCGTGATGACGGGATAGGCGAGCATCGCGCAGGCGGGCGAAGGAAGCCCGTACTGCGCATAGCCGACGTTCTTCGTACACCAGCTCGCGGCGAGGTGTCCGCCAGCCGAAAACCCGCACACCGCATAGCGTTCCGTTCTGATCTTCCACGTCGCGGCACGGGCAAAGACATGACGCAAGATCGCGGCGACATCCTCCTGCGGATGGGGCGCTCGCGCGGCTTTTCCGACGCGGTACTGTCCGACGATCGCATGATACCCCATGCGGTTGAGGGCGAGCGCGGTCGGAAATCCCTCGACGACGGAGCAGACGTCCCCATAGCCGCCGCCCGGCAAGATGAGCACGAAGGGCGCCTCCCTGCCGATGAGGAAGGGGTACAGCCCCGTGTCCCGTTCCGGGAGCGGGACGTAGGACACGCTCCCCTCCCCTATGCGGCGGCGCATCTCGTTGAGCGTGTCACACGTCGTCTGCACATGGATGGGATAGAACCACTTCAGGTCTCGGATGCGGTACACCTGCATGGCAGCCGCGAACTGCCGCGGCGCGAGGATGTAGCGTCGGAACGGCGCAAACTCCTTACAGTGGCGCACCCGCCAAAGCTGTGTGTTCGGCGTGAACTGCTTCATGATGCAAACAACCTTTCAAGATCCTGCTGCATTTCGGGCGTCCACCAGAGCAGATAGCCCGCCCGCGTCGGGTGGATGGCGTCCGCCATGTAGAGTTCGCGCTCCTCCTCCGTGATCGCGTTGAATGCCTCGTCCGTGTAGAGATCGATGACGAAGATGTCCTTCCGGGCAGCGATCGTATGGAGGGCGGCGACCATATCGGCATACAGCGCGTTTTCATAGTACGCGTTGGTGTAGAACACGACGGGGCAGTTCCACGTCGCCTTCACATAGTCGGCGATGTACTCGATCGCACCGCATATCGTCTGCGTGTCCGGTTCCGCCGCCCCCGGCGTGCCGAGCGCCTTGTTCTGCGTCGCGTCGTTGGTGGAGAGCTGACAGACGAAGAGATCGAACTTCTCTCCCTTGTCCACCCGCTCGAGGCGGGAGATGTAGGAGGATGTGCCGCTGTCGACGAGCGTCGTGCCGCTCACCGCCTCTTTGACGTAAGTGAAGTTGTTTTTCTTTGCGAGGTACTCGACGAAGGAAGTCTGCAGCGACGCCGCGCCGTAGGTCACGGACGAGCCGAGAAAGAGCACGCGCTTTCCCTCGAGCGGGCTTTCTTCGAGCGGCTCGACGGTATCGAGCGCATATTCTTCGGAATTTCCCGCAAGTTTTGCATACCGAATATCCGACATCTTTGCAAACGGCCCCCAACCGACATAGTACCCTGTGCAGATCAGTCCGACGAGGACGGCGAGCACGAGCCCGACGCAGACGGACGAGAGGATGAGCGCAAGTTTTCTGCCCCCGGAGAGTCTGCTCACTGCGCCTTTGCCTCCGCTTCGGCGAGCGCCCGTTGCATGGCTTCATAGATCGCCTCGCCCTTTTCGCGCTCCGCCTGCCACTTCTTTTCGTCCCGATCGGCACGGGCGGCGCGCCTTTCCTCATACGCCTTGCGCTGCGCCTCGGACATTGCCTCGAGCTTTGCCTTCTGCTTGTCGGCGGCGATCTTCGCCTTCTCCTCCGCCTTGATGGCGGCGAGGCGCTCCTTCTCCGCCTGCTTCTCTTCCTTCAGGCGCACCTCTTCGACATGCTTTTCCAGAAGTTCGTCGTAGTTAAGCCCCTTCTGCTCGCAGCGCTCTTTGAGTTCTTTGCGGTAGATCTCCTCCGCCTCTGCGTCCTGTTCCTTCTGCTCCTCGGCGGCGCGCACTTCGGGCTCGATCCAGACTTTCCCCTCCGCTTCGCACGCAGCCTTCTGACGCTGACGGATGATCGCCTGCTTCTTGCCGACCGTCTTTTCGACGTTGACGGGGATGAGCATCAGAGCATATACGAGCCCTGCGATCGCCTCGATCCCGACAAAGAAGAGGATGAACGCCGTCATGACTGCCTCTGGCTGATTGAAGATGACGGAGAACGTGCCGTCCGAATTTTCAATGATCTTCTGCATGGCGTCGGTGAGTTCGGGCATGACGGAGACCGTCTGAGGCGGAAGATACCCCGCCGCCGAGATACCGCCGTTGAAGATGCCCGTCACGATGCCTGCCGCCGCCGTCACGATGACGGAATAGACGGACATTGCAAGGCCGTCGCAACGGAAGCCGTTCTTCCACTCCATGTGATCGAGGGTATCGGCAAAGAGCGCCATAAAGACGTATGCGCAGGGAAGCCCGCCGATGTTTTTGATGAATTGTCCAACGAGGACGACGTAGAGATTGCCGGGCACGAGCCAGCAGATGAAGCTGCCGACGGCATAGATGAGAAATCCCATGACGGTGAGATTTTTCTTGCCGAACTTCTTGGCGAGCGGCCATACGGCGAAGATGCCGATGCCCATCGGAATGCCCCCGAGAACGGAGACGAGCGTCTGCGTGATGCCGTCCGAGTAAGTCCCCAAGACGTAGTTACAGTAATACGGCAGCGCCATGTTCTTGAGCTGGGAGCTGATCGTATAGAGCAGGAAGTACCCGAGCAGAATGAGCATGAACTTGTCCGAGAACACCGCTTTGAGCTGCATACGGAAAGGGATCTTCTTCTCCGGCTCGTGCGCGGTCTCCTGCGAGAGGCGCTCCTTGGTGAAATAATATTCGATAAAGACGAGCGGAAGCGAGATGCAGGAGAGAATACTCATGCACAGGATCCACAGCCCCTTGCTGGTTCCGAGCGACGGGATGATGAGCATCGGGAACACGAGCGCGACGACGATGCCGCTCATCATGATGGTCGCAATGTTGTTGAAGACGGCGAGCACGCCGCGCTGCGACGAGTTGCGCGTGGAGAGCGGCACCATGAGGTTGTGGCTCATGCAGTACATCGTGTAGGCGATGGAATAGTACAGATTGTACGAGAGCATGACCCAGATGATCATGAGCGTGTCGTTTCCGCTCGGGACGACGAACAGCAGAACGCCCGTCACGGCAAGCAGAGGCGCCGACAGCAGCAGCCACGGCCGAGCCTTCCCCTGCTTTGTCCTGGTGCGGTCGATGATCGCACCCATGATGACGTTGGTGATCGCATCGATGACCTTGGACGCGATCGGGAAGATGACCAGAAACAGCCCGCCCCATACGGTGCCGAGACCCAGCACATCGGTGTAGTAGACGTTGAGATAGGTCGCCATGACGGCGTTGAAGAGAAGCGCGCCGCAAGGCCCCAAAAGGTAGCCGAGCCACTTCTCCTTTCCCGTCACGTTCTGCGACTTGATCTTGCTGTTCCAGACCCTTCCGGACAACAATTTCCCCTGTGTCATTTGTTTCCCTCCTTACCTATAAATGTTGCATTTGCATTGCAAACGCCTTGTTCCATGAGTTCGCCGAGGCTCCACGCCTCCCGCCATGCTATGACGGGACGACCGTCCTGTACGGACATCGGAAGCCATACATAGTCGGCAAGCGATGTATTCACCCGCCTGCAGTTGAGCGGGAGCCTCGCAAGCGCGAGAATGTCGCGCAGCTTTGCGTGATATTTCCTGCTGCAGCAGGCGGCGATCGCATTCATGTTCCGCCGCACCTCCCCCGCTCTGAACGTCAGCGAGGGGATCCACCTGTCCGCAAGCGCGATGAGCACGTCCGGATGCTCCGGATGGCGGAACACCGACGAGATCTGACTGTGAAAGGACGCGCCGCTCTCATCGTACAGGTGCGGATCGCCGAGGTCGGTGAGTTCCCCGAGCGCGCCGTCCAGCCGTGCCGCCCGTGAAGGATTGGGCACATAGCCCGACATCCCGCTCGTCAGAAGATAGATGCCGCCCTTCTCCTCAAAGACGGCGATCCCCTCCCTGCAATAGGGAACGGTCAGCCCGTCGTAGTATGTCCGATAACTTCCTTTGACCTCGGTGCAGTCCTCGGACAGCTCGCAGGCAACGACGTTCTTTTTGACGTTGTCGGCGAAGTACAGATAATTTTTCCCGTCGCTGCACAGGAGAATGTCGAAGTCCCCTGCGGCGAGCCCGAACGGGCGATAGCGTTCCCGCACCATCCGGTATGGCCCGAGAAAGCGGTCGGCGACGAGCACGGCAAAACAAAATTCCTTCTTTGCGCTGAACTTGAGCCAGCAGACGTATTTCCCCGTCGCACGGCAGCGCACGATGTGCGGGCGGTCAAGGTAGTGAAACGGGTGCAGGAGCGACGTTTTGTCCTTCAGCTCGGGCGGGATGAGGTAGCCCTCTTTTTTCCAATGCACGAGATCGCGCGAGGAATAGCACAGCACGCCCCACGTCCAGACCTTGCTCCTGCCGTCCGTCTTTTCCTTGTTTTCTCCGTAGAAATAGTACGTCCCGTTCTCATAAAAGAGCGACCCGCCGTGCGCTTGAACGCGGTTGCCGTCCGTATCGAGCAGCGTCTTTCCCGGAAAGATCATGTCCGTCATGTCCGATCCTTGGGAAGGGGCGGGACTTTGATCTTCAAGCAAAAGCATCTGATCCCGCGCAGGATTTTCCCGTTGGCGAGGGCGACGAAGCCCTCGGCGAAGTTATAGGGAAACCCCTTCGCGCCCGACATGGAGAGCGTGATGATGGAGTTGGATTCGAGGATGCGCCGCAAAAACATGGCGCCCTTTATTTTGTTGTCGCGCTCCGCGCCCTCAGGGAGCTTTTTCGCCGCCTTCATCTGCTTTTTCGCGACGCCCAGCACCGCATTGTACAAAATTCTGCCGAGAAAGGTCTGCTGCATATCGGTAAAGCGCGAATTGAGGTGCAGCGGCTTGGGCGGCAGCGGCTTGGGAATGGTGCGTCCGCTCATCCGCTCGAACATCTCATCCGTGACGGAGGAGAGCTGCGCAGCGGAATAGCCCGACTGCACTGCGGGCGCCCCCGCGACTTCGATCGCGCACTCCGAGAGGATGTGTTCGCAGTCCGAACAGAGCTGGAAGCGGTAGATCCCCCCCTGCAACACCCACGCTCTTTTCGTGAGGTCGAAATAGCGGAGCTGCTTTTGGGGAACGGTGAGCGTCACGCGGCGCTCCTCCCCCGCCTTCAGATACACTTTGGTGAAGGCACGCAGCTCGCGCAGGGGCTTATATGCGCCCTCCTGCGGCGCGGAGACGTACAGCTCGACGACCTCCGCCCCGTCGCGCGCGCCCGTGTTCTTCACGGTGCAGGAGACGAGGAAGTTCTCCCCCTCCTCCTTCAGCTGCATTCCGGAAAGGGCGAACGTCGTATAGGAGAGCCCGAAGCCGAAGGGATAGCGCACGGGTTTTTTCACTGTCGCATAGTAGCGGTACCCGACGAACACGCTCTCCTTGTAGACTTCGATGGCGCTCCGCGAGAAGGCATCGCCGAAGGGAACGTCCGCATAGGATACGGGCCACGTCTCGGCAAGTTTTCCCGCAGGATTTGCCATGCCGAAGAGAAGATCGGCGCACGCCCTGCCGCCGCTCTGCCCGGGGAGGTACATATTGAGAATGGCGCTCACCCGGTCGGAAAAGGGAAGTTCGACGGGCGAACCGCCGAAGAGAACGACGACCACCCGCTTGCCCGCCGCGAGCAGCGCGTCGACGAGCGCGAGCTGATTTGCGGGCAGCGACATCGTCTCGCGGTCGCACCCCTCGCTCTCCGTATAGTCGGTAAGTCCCAAAAACGCGAGAACGGTATCCGCATTCTGCGACACTTTGCACGCTTCGGCGATCATTCCGGCATCCGGATCGGTCGCGTTTTCCGCATAGCCGCGAGCAAAGATATAAGAGATCCCCATCGCGTCGAAGGCGTCCTTCGGCGCCGTCAGCTTCGTGGGATTGATCATGGAGCTGCCCGCGCCCTGATAGCGCATCTTTTCAAAGAGATCGCCCACCACCGCAAAGGTTCCGCCCTCATCGAGGGGAAGCGTGCCGTCGTTCTTCATGAGGACGGCGCAGTCCTCCGCGATCTTGCAGGCGAGCGCGTCGTGTTCTTCAAAGTGCGGCGCGGTGTCGGGGAAGGCGCGCGCATAGCAGTCGATCACGCGCAGGATATTGCGGCAGGCGTTGTCGAGAGCCTCCCTCCCGAGCGTGCCGTCCTTGAGCGCGTCGAGGATGCGCCTGCGGCAGATGGCGGCGTCGCCCGGCATCTCGAGGTCGAGCCCCGCTTTGAGCGCCTGCACTCTGTCATGCATCGCGCCCCAATCCGTCATGACCAATCCGTCAAACCCCCACTCGCCGCGCAGCACATCGTTGAGAAGCCATCCGTTCTGCGAGCAGTATTCGCCGTTGATCTGATTGTAGGCACACATCATCGTGGCGGGCTTCGCCTCTCTGACGATGATCTCGAACACTTTGAGATAGATCTCGCGGATGGCGCGTTCATCGGCGACGGAGTTGCCCATAAAGCGGTAATTTTCCGCATTGTTGAGGGCGAAGTGCTTGACGGAGACGGCAACGCCCTCCCCCTGGATGCCCTCCGCCTCCGCCGCGGCGAGTTTCCCGGCGAGCAGCGGGTCTTCGGAGAAATATTCAAAGTTGCGCCCCGCGAGCGGGTTGCGCTTGATGTTCGCCCCCGGGCCGAGCACGACGTGTACGCCGTAATGCTTCGCCTCCGCGGCGATCGCGGCGCCCATCGCGCGCAGGTTCTCCGTATTCCACCCGCAGGCGGTGCACGCCGCCGTGGGGAACGCGGTGGCGGGCGCGCTGCCCGTCACGCCGTTGTCTCCCCCCTCGCTCTGTACGCGCAGTCCGTGCGGGCCGTCCGACATCCGCATCGCGGGCACGTTCAGGCGCGGAATGGCGTTGGTGTACATGAAGTCGGTACCCGAGACGAGCGCCGCCTTCTCTTCGTCGGTCATTTCACGCAAAATTTCTTCCGGAAGCATATCTGACTCCTGATTGAAAGTAATGAAATTATATTGTTTTTTTCGCACAAAGTATTGCATTTTTGTTTTGATTTCGTTATAATTGTTTTGTCTTTGGAGGTGCATATGCAAGACATCGACCTCGAATACATCTGCAGCGTCATCGGCAATCTCTCGGGCATCCCCATCCGCGTGTACGAGAACGGCAAGCGCACGTTCTTCTATTCCGTCGTCCGCCTTCCCGTCGATCCCATCTGCCTGTATGAGGAGCGCATTCTCGCGACGGACGCGCACATCGGATACTATATCGCGCCCTCTTTCCACTATTACGGCGTCGTGACGCGCGAAAATACGAAGATCGTCATCGGCCCCTCCATCCAGATGAAATGCTCGGACGCAGACCTCAAATCGCTCGCCTTTGCCTGCGACGTGCCCGCCGACGAAGTCGCGGAGTTCGTCGCGGGGATGAACAGCATTGTGCAGATGCCCCTCGACAGCACACTGCAGATCCTCTGCACCATCAACTATATCCTGAACGGAGAAAAACTGGGGCTGAAAGATCTCATCATCTACGACGAGGAGCAAAAGACGCTGCGCAGGCGCATGGAGCGCGAACGCTCCGCGCAGGAGGCCGATCCGGGCGAAAAGTACGTCCACAATTCGCTCGCCGCCGAACAGACTATCCTCAACTTCGTACGGCTCGGCGACGTCGCTGCGCTGGAGAACTGGCTCTCGGACGCTCCCGCCGTGCGCGCGGGCATCCTCGCGCGCGACCACCTGCGGCAGTCCAAAAACACCTTTATCGTGACGGCGACCCTCGTCTCGCGCGCCGCCATCCGCGGCGGCATGGACATCGACGACGCGTTCTCGCTGAGCGACGCCTATATTCAGAAGTGCGAACTGTGCGGCTCGGGCGAAGAGGTCATCAATCTTCAGTACCGGATGCTCTTCGATTACACCGAGCGCGTCGAAAAACTGCGCCGCGGCAAGCACCCCTCCAAATTCGTGCTCGACGTCACCAACTACATTCAGCACCACATCGCCGAACCCCTTTCGACGGAGGACATCGCAAAGGCGCTCTTTCTGAGCCGCTCGCGCCTCTCCACCAAGTTCAAAGCGGAGACGGGCGAAAACCTCGTCGACTTCATCCTCGAAGAAAAAACGGAGGAGGCAAAGCGTTTGCTGCGCTATTCCGACAAACCCATCGTCGCGATCGCAAACTATCTCGCCTTTTCCTCACAGAGCCATTTTTCGCGCATCTTCAAAAAATACAGCGGCTGCACACCCAACGAATACCGCAAGCGGTATGCCGTCGAGACATGAAAAAACCGGGGCGATCCCCGGTTTTTTCATGCAGCTCGCCTACGCTTCGGAGAGCGCGTCGAGCGCCGCCGCAAAGGAGGGCGCGTCGGCGGTATACCCGTCCGCGCCGATCGAGCGCGCGATCTCCGCATTGAGCACCGCGCCGCCGACCAGGATCTTTGCCGTACACCCCGCCGCCTTCAGCGCGGCGATCGTCTCCCGCATACTCGCGACGGTGGTCGTCATGAGCGCGGACAGCCCGACGGCGAGCGGCTTTTCCCGCAGCACCGCCTCGACGACGCGCTCTTCGGGCACGTCTTTGCCGAGGTCGATGACCTCGTACCCGTGCGATTGGGCGACAACTTTGACGATGTTCTTGCCGATGTCATGCACGTCGCCGTGAACGGTGGCGAGCACCACCTTCCCGCGCGAAGCACCGCCCCCTTGCAGCCGCTCTCCCACGACGGCGAACGCCGCCTTTGCCGCCTCGGCGGAGGCGATGAGCTGAGGAAGATACAACCTGCCCTGCGCATACCCCTCTCCCACTTCGTTGAGTGCGGGGATGAGCACTTCGTTCACCGTCTCGAGCGGCGCGCGCACGGAAAGCTCACGCGCGGCACATTCCGCAGCCTCCCGCACAAGCCCGCGCAGCACGCAGTCGCGAAGATCTTTTGCCGTCGGCGCCCCCGCGGCGGACGGCGGCGCCTGCACCGCGTCGCGATAGCGCGCAATAAAGTCGGCAGCCCCCTCATCCGCGCAGGAGAGAACGTTGAATGCGCGCACCGTTCCCATCATTTCCGCGTCGAGCGGATTGATGATGGGCATGGTCAGCCCGCCCGCAAGCACCATTGCAAGGAAGGTGCGGTTGATGAGCGGCCGCGCGGGAAGCCCGAAGGAGACGTTGGACACGCCGAGCGCGGTCGCCCGGCCCATTCCCCCGACGAGGGAGAGCGCGGAGAGCGTCTCGGCGACGAGCGGCTGCTCGGCAGACGCCGTCAGCACGAGCGTGTCGATCATCACCCTGTGGCGCGGAATGCCGTATTCTTCGGCGCGGGAAACGATGCGTCGTGCGATGGCGGCGCGCTCCTGCGCCGTGCGCGGAACGCCCCCGCCGTCCATCGTCAGCCCCAGCACGACGGCGCCGTATTTTTTGGCGACGGGGAAGATCTTTGCCATCACCGTCTCCTCGCCGTTGACGCTGTTGAGGAGCGGGATGCCGTTATAGTACCGCGCCCCCCTCTCGAGCGCCGCCGCGTCGGAGGAATCGAGCTGCAGCGGAAGAGTGCAATTCTCCTGCACGGCGCACATGGCGGCGTACATGGCGGCGGGCTCGTCGATGCCGGGCACGCCCACATTGAGGTCGAGCAGGTCGGCGCCCGCCTCCTCCTGGCGAAGCGCCTCGGCGACGAGATAGTCATAGTCCTGCGCGCGGATGGCGTCGCGCAGCTTGGGCTTGCCCGTCGGGTTCATGCGCTCGCCGCACACGCGCACGCCGTCGAACACGACGCGCTTCGTCGCGGAACACACCGCCGTCTGCTTCTCCGCGCGGCGCGCCGGAACCGCCCTTCCCGAGAGCGGCGCGATCTTTTGGATGGTCTCGGGCGTCGTGCCGCAGCAGCCGCCCAGCACCGCAACGCCCGCTTCGGCGTACTTTTGCGCCCATGCCGCAAACTCCTCGTCGGAGAGCGGGTACACCGTCTTTCCGTTCTCGAAGACGGGCAGCCCGCGGTTGGGCTGCACGACGACGGGCAGATCGGTCGCGCGCAGGATGCGTTCGACGACGGGGAACAGCTCCGCAGGGCCGAGCGAACAGTTGACGCCGAGCGCGTCGACGCCCAGTCCCTCCAGGAGCTGCGCCATGATCTCGGGCGTGGAACCGGTCAGCGTGCGCCCCGTCCTGTCGAAAGTCATCGTCGCATACACGGGCTTGTCCGTGTGCTCCATGAGCGCAAGGACGCAGGCTTTGAGTTCATACAGATCGGAAAAGGTTTCGACGAGATAGCCGTCCACCTGCGCCGAAGTCAGCCGCGCGATCTGCGCGTATGCCTCGTACGCCTCGTCGAAGGTGAGCGTTCCGACGGGAGCGAGCAGCGCGCCCGTCGGGCCGACGTCGAAAAAGACGGGTTTGCCCGCGCTGCGGGCATTCTCCACGGCAGCCGAAACGAGCGTCTCGAGCGGGTATTTCCCGCGATACTTGACGGCGTTCAGCCCAAAGGAATTGGCGGTGATCAGATCCGCCCCCGCCGCAGCGTAGGCGCGGTGAACGGAGCGCACTTTTTCCGCGTGCGTGACGTTCAGTTCCATCGGGTCGAACGCCCCAAGTCCCATGCGTTCGAGTTCGCTCCCCATGCCCCCGTCTGCGATCAGCAGTTTTCTTCCGAGCGGTAACATACGCGTCCCTCCTTGCGATACAGGCAGCCCTCCGCCGCCATACAGTCGCTGCACGACCTCTTTTCCCGCTTGCCCAGCCCGACGATGCCCGCCATCGACTTCTGCGGCGCCATCATGCCGGAGGGCAGGAGCTGCATCCCGATACGCGCGGGATCGAGCTGTTCAAAGAGATACCTGTTGTCTGCAACATCGCTCCCGCCGTAACCCGGGCAGAAGCGAAATGTCCTGTTTTCGCCGTAGCGTTCCTCCCATTTATCGCCCATCGCCTCGACAAGGGCGCTTGCGCAGGCGTCGAGGACGACGGCGCGGGCGGCATCGAGCGTCATGAGTGCGCGGATGCGCCGCTCCACTTCGCTCCCCAGCGTCATCGCGACGAGCGCATAGCCGCTGCACCCCGCCAGAAATTCCCGGTAAGGCGGCTTCTCCAAAAAAGGGAGCGGCCGCGTATATTCCCTGCCGACGGCGCGGAAATGCGCGAGCGAACGCGCCTCTTCGAGACAGTCGTCCACCATCTCCTCCGTCGCGGCGGGCGCCCTTCCGACGCAGCCGAGGTAGGCGAGCGCCCTCCGGCGCAGTTCAGAAGAGTTCATGCAGCACCCTCCCGATGCGCGAACAGATCGCCTGCGCCGTCTTCACGTTGTTCATGACATAGAGATGGATGCCGGGCGCGCCCTTGGCGATGAGATCGATGATCTGATAGACGGCATAGTTATAGCCGATCTCCTCCATGACGGCGGGGCGGGAGGCGTAGATCTCGATCATGTTGCGGAATTCGAGCGGAATGGCGCTGCCGCACATCTCCTTGATGCGGCGGATATTCTTGGGATTGACGAGAGGCATGATGCCCGGGATGATGGGCGCGGTGATGCCGATGCGCCGCGCCTCCCCCACGAGACGGTAGTAATAGGAGTTGTCGTAGAAGAGCTGCGTGATAAAGAACTTCGCCCCTGCCTCCTCCTTCTTTTTCATGTTGACGAGGTCGGCATAGAGCGATTCGCACTCGGTATGCCCCTCGGGATAGCACGCCGCACCCAGCGTAAAACGGTAGGGTGCAAGAAATTGCGCGAGGTCGCTCGCGTGTGCAAAATAGCGGCAATACTCCGCCTCGTACCCGACGGGTCGGTCGCCGCGCAGACACAGGACGTTCTCGATCCCACGCTCCCGCAGCGCATCGGCGACGGAGCGCACCTGCTCCGGCGTCGACGGGCCGCCCGTGATATGGGCGAGTGCGTTACATTTTGCAGTATTCTGAATGTAGTCGGCGATCTCCACCGTATTTTTGGAATTGCTTCCGCCCGCGCCGTAGGTGACGCTGATAAAATCGGGAGAAAACGCCTTGAGCGCGTCGATGACGGACAAGATCTTGTCGCGCTCCTCCGCCCCCTTTTTGGGCGGGAACACTTCAAATGAGAGCGTGCGTTTCTTTGCGAGAATTTCATCGATGCGCATGGAGGTGACCTTCCTTATCGTTTGTTCATGATTATAGAACATTTTCCGCAAAATGTCAAACTGCCTGCGGCGGCGTCATTCGCCGCTTCTGCCGTAATTGGCGAGCACGCGGGCGGACGGATCGTCGACGTCGCATCCCTTCCAGCTGCGGTTGGGCATCCAGAACCCTGCGATCATCTCCCCCTGCCCCGGATAGTACCGCTCGAAGATCTCCCGATAAAGGAGCGATTCCTTGGTAAACGGCGTCGCGTGGGAAAAGCGCGCGGCGCGCTCCCGCCAGTCGTCGCCGTAACACGTTTCGGCATACGCCTTGAGGTCGTTCACCATCGAGTGCCCCACCGCGTCCGAGAACGCCGCCTTCTCCCGCCATAAAATCGCATCGGGCAGCGGCCCCTCCTGCGCAAAGGCGCGGCGCAGAAGGTATTTTCCGATGCCGCAGGTATTCATCTTCATGGCGGGATCGAGACGCATGACGTAGTCGACGAAGGCAAGATCGCCGAACGGGACGCGCGCCTCCATCGAGTGTACGCTGATACAGCGGTCGGCGCGCAGCACATCGTACATGTGCAGCTCGCGCACCCGCTTTTTTGCTTCCTCGCAAAACGCCTGCGGCGAGGGCGCAAAATCGGTGTATTTGTACCCGAACAGCTCGTCGGAGACCTCCCCCGTGAGCAGCACGCGCACGTCGGTCGAGGCGCGGATCTTCTTGCAGAGCAGGTACATCCCCATGCTCGCACGCACCGTCGTGATGTCGTAGCTTGCGAGCGCGGCAATGACTTCGGGAAGGGCGGCGATCACCTCCTCCCGCGTCATGAGAAATTCCGTGTGCTCGCTCCCGATGAAGCTGGCGGCGGCACGGGCATATTTTAAGTCGATGGCATCCTCCGCCATGCCGATGGCAAAGGTGCGGATGGGCCGTCCGAGGATGCGCTGCGCGATCGCGCACACGAGCGAGGAATCCAGACCGCCCGACAAAAGAAAGCCTGCGGGCGCGTCGGCATCCAGCCGCTTTCTCACACCCTCTGTCAGGCGCGTTCTGATTTCGCCGCACACGGTATCGAGATCTCCGCGCACGACCGGCTCGGACACCGTCATATCCCGATAGCGGTAAAACTTCCCGCGCCGCCAATAGTGCCCGGGCGGGAAGGGCATGACGCTGCCCGACGCAATGGGAACGAGGTTCTTCGGCTCGCTCGCAAAGGCGATGCTGCCGTCCGGGAGATAACAGTAGTAGAGCGGACGGATGCCGATGGGATCGCGGGCGGCGATGTACTCCCCGCGCGTTCCGTCATAGATGACGCAGGCGAATTCGGCGTCCAGCATGGCGAACACGTCGCAGCCGCGGCGCGCATACAGCGGAAGCAGAATTTCACAGTCGGAATCGGAGACAAACGTCTCCCCTGCCTCCTCGAGCTTCTCCCGTATGGCGCGGAACCCGTACAGCTCCCCGTTGCAGACGGCAATGCTCTTTCCCCGATAAAAGGGCTGCATCCCCGCCGCATTCAGTCCCATGATCGCAAGGCGGTGAAATCCGACATACCCGCGTTCGGTCTCCTCGAACACGCTCATATCCGGCCCGCGGGATACCGTCGCATAAAATGCGCGCTCCGCCTCTTTCAGGGGGATCCCCTTCCCGGTCAGTACAAAGATGGAACACATAAAAAACCTCCGCGGACGAAAAAATAACAGCGATCCGTCCCTTGTTCAGGACGGGTCGCTGTCCGATCCGCGGTGCCACCTGATTTACCGCCTGCGCGGTCACTCTCGCCTCAGACAAGGCTTCCGCACTCACGCAGCGGTCTTCGGCGCCCCTACTCGTTTCCTTTGGGTTTGCAGCTCGGAAGTGTTTTTCATACGGAACGCCTGCGGGATTTTCAGCCCCTCCCGCTCTCTGTGAAGCCGTGATCCGGATTACTCCTCTCCGTCATCGCTTTTTTTCAGTATACCGGACGGAGACAAATTTGTCAAACGTTCCGCCATCACGATTGCTTATGGGAGATATAAGTCAGTCGGAAAAGAAGTCCTCCCGCGAAAGCCCGTCGCGCAGCTTCTCGAGCGCACGCTTTTCGATACGGGAGACATAGGAGCGCGAGATCTTCAGCCGCTGCGCCACCTCCCGCTGAGGCATGGGTACCCCGCCCGCGAGCGCATAGCGCAGCATGATGACCGTCGTCTCGCGTTCGTCCAGAAGCCGCCTGACCGCGGCAAGAAATTTCTCCTGCATGAGCGACTGTTCGACGCTGCCGAATACCTTATCTTCACGCTCGAACAGCAGATCCATGAGGGTCAGCTCGTTGCCGTCCTTGTCCGTTCCGACGGGGTCGGAGAGCGAAAGAGTGGCGCGGTGCTTTTTGCCCGCGCGAATGAACATCAGCACCTCGTTCTCAATGCAGCGCGCCATATAGGTCGCGGGGCGCGTGCCGCGGGACGGCTCGTACGTTCCGATCGCCTTGATCAGCCCGATGCTCCCCACCGAGATCATGTCATCCGTCTCCGCGGCGCCCGTATACTTTTTGACGATGTGCGCGACAAGGCGCATATTGTGCCGCACGAGCTTGTCGCGCGCCTCCCTGTCCCCCGCCCGTGCGAGCGCGAGACAGCGCTCCTCTTCCTCCTTGGGAAGCGGCTTGGGATAGGAACCTTCCTCCCGTACGGCGCCCGTAAAGAAAAACAGGCGGCACAACAGCGAACACAGCATTTCCAGCATACGCACACCTCTCTGCGCTATCCTATGCCGCATCCGCCCTGTTCCATGCAAAAACCGCATAAAAAAGCCGACTCTACTGTGAGTAGAGCGGCTTACGCGTACAGTGGAGTAAAAAATATCTTTGATAGAAACAAGGTGAACGAACAGAGAGCCGTCTGCGCGGGAAATAGGGTGTAATTTCCGGGAAATTGTGATATGCTGATAGCAGACGAAATTCGTCAAGGGAGAAACGATCATGAGCAAATTTGCCATTTTTGTCGATTCGGGCGCAAATATTCCCAACGATATCCGCATCGCGCGGGACATCCGCGTCATTTCCTTTACCTATACCATTGACGGGGAAGAACACCCCTGTTTTACAGAGGATATGCCCTACGAGGAGACTGCGAAGAAATTTTACGACGCCATGCGCGCGGGCGCAGAGGCAAAGACGTCGCTTCTGACGGCGGATGCCTTTGAAGACGCCGTGCGCCCTGTTCTGCAGGAAGGTCGCGACGCGCTCATCTTCACCATCTCTTCGGGCATCAGCGGCACCTATGCGCAGGCGCAGGAGGCGGCAAAACATCTCATGGAACAGTTCCCCGGCCGCAAGGTGTTCGCCCTCGACAGTGCAAACGCCTCTCTCGGCGAAGGGCTGATCGCCATCAAGGTCGCGGATCTGCGCGATCTCGGCGAGAGCGCCGAAGCGTGCGCCGAATGGGTCAGAGAAAATACCTATAAGATGAACAGCTATTTCACGGTGGACGATCTGAAATATCTGCGCCGCAGCGGACGCATCTCGCGCACCGTGGCGATCGCAGGGACACTGCTCAACATCAAGCCCCTTCTGCGCGCGGACGAGAGCGACAACGCAAAGATCGTCGCCTGCGGCAAGGCGCGCGGCAGAAAAAAAGCGCTCGAGGCGATCGCGGAGACCTTCTTCCGCCGTGCCGTCCGGCCTCAGGAATCGCTCGTCGCCATCACACACGGCGACTGCCTTCAGGACGCCGAATTCCTTGCAGACCTGCTGCGTGCGCGGGGCGTACACAATCTCATCATCGAATACCATGACATCTGCACAGGTTCGCACGTCGGCCCGGGCATGGTCGGGCTGTTCTTCTGGGGACAGGATCGCCGCTCCCCTGCCGCCGAGACGAGCGCCCTTCCCGCAGGCGCACCCGCTCCGCACAAGGCGTAACGCTCTGCCGCCGTGGTGAAACTGGCAGACACGCAGGACTTAGAATCCTGTGGAGCGATCCGTAGCGGTTCAAATCCGCTCGGCGGCACCATCTCGTCGCCGCAAGGCAAATTTCGCAACAGGGCAAGAGGTTTCTTGCCCTGTTTGCTTTGATGCCTGCGGCTCCTCTTTCCAAAAAATCTTTGCAAAGCAAATCTTTTTTGGAATCCTTTCTCGCAAGGCAAATTTCGCAACAGGGCAAGAGGTTTCTTGCCCTGTTTGCTTTTTACGCCTGCGGTCTTGGCGGCACCTTGGGAAAGTGCCGCCTTCGGGCACGGAGCTTGCGCTTGCAATGCAAGCTCCTTATTTCGAAACGCGCGCACAGCACACCGTGCTGTGCGCATGAATGCGTTTCTC
>CALVWN010000021.1 GCA_944367415.1 uncultured Clostridia bacterium
CCGCCATTGCAGCCGAGTGCGTCATGCCCGAGCAGCCGATCGTCTCCACGAGCGCTTCCTGAATGACGCCCTCTTTGACGTTCAGGGTGAGTTTGCAGGCGCCCTGCTGCGGTGCGCACCAGCCCACGCCGTGGGTGAAGCCGCTGATGTCCGTGATCTGCTTGGCGCAGATCCACTTGCCCTCTTCGGGAATGGGAGCGGGATCGTGCTTGGGGCCTTTTGCGACACAGATCATCTCTTCCACTTCGCGTGAATATTGCATCTTGTATCCTCCATAAATAATGTTCGATCCTCAACGGGAACAGTTCCGTATTATTTTAGCATATTTGCCGAAAAAAGACAAGAGGGTGAACGAAAAATCCCCGCCTTTGCGAAAAATTTTTCTCGGGAAGGCGCGTTCACACGGTGCAGCCGCCCTCTTTGCCCTCCCTTGCGCGCAGGGAAATTTTCTTGACCAGCGAAACGCTCACCGCATACAGGACGACGATCCCGAACAGCGCGGCAAAATATCTTGCGGGGAGCGGAACGAGATCGACGGCGGCGCCGACGGGCGTGAAGGGCAATGCGGTCAGGAAAACCGCACAGCCGGCCGTCAGCAAACAGACGGGAAGGGAGGCGCGGTTCTCCCGGGTGAACGTGTCCGTGCGCAGAAGATGGAGCGCAAGGAGCTGCGTGAGGGCGGATTCCACAAACCAGCCCGAGCGGAAGAGCGCCGCGAATGCCGCCTTCCCCTCCTCTCCGAGCGCGGAATAGCTCGCCCCGCACGCCGCGGGACAGACGGCAAAGTACAAGACGGCATACGTCGCAAGGTCGAAGAGCGAACTCACGGGGCCGAACAAAAACATCGAACGCATGATGCCCTTTGCATCCCATGCGGCGGGGCGGGCGAGCAGCGCGGGATCCGCCCTGTCCCACGGGATCGCGCCGCAGGAGAGGTCGTATGCGAAATTGAGGATCATGAGCTGGAGCGCGAGCATGGGCAAAAAGGGCAGAAAGGCACTTGCGGCGAGCACGGAAAACACGTTCCCGAAATTGGAGGACGCCGTAATGCGGATATACTTCATGAGATTGACGTATGTCCTGCGCCCCTCCTCCGCGCCGTCCGCAACGACGGTGAGATCTTTTTCGAGCAGAATGACCCCCGCCGCATCCCTGGCGACGTCCGCCGCGCTGTCCACCGAGATGCCCACGTCCGCTGCCCGCATGGCGGGCGCGTCGTTGATGCCGTCCCCCATGTATCCGACCGCATGACCGTTTTTGCGCAGGAGCGCGACGATGCGCGCCTTCTGCGCCGGCGAAAGTTTGGCAAAGACGGAGGTCTCCTCCGCGGCGGCGGAAAGTTCCCCGTCCGTCATCCCTTCGATTTCTTGACCGAGCAGGACGCGCCCCGTGCGCAGTCCCACCCTCGCGCAGATATACGCCGCGACCTTTTCGTTGTCGCCCGTCAGCACCTTGACGGCGACGCCCGCCTTCGTCAGGCGGCGGATGGCGGCTGCCGCCGTGGGCTTGGGCGGATCGAGGAAGGCGAGCAGTCCCAAAAGCGTCATGTTCCGTTCCTCCGCAGACGTCAGCGCGGCGGGCGGATCGAGACGGAGCGCAAGCGCCAGAACGCGCATCCCCTTTGCGTTGAGACTGTCCGCGAGCGCGAGCACGCTGCGGCGCACCTCGCCCGTGAGGGCGACGACGTCGCCCTTCCGCTCCGCGTGCGTGCAGACGGCGAGCATCTCCTCCACCGCGCCCTTCGTGAGCAGCATCTCCCGCCCCTGTGCGTCCGTGACGACGACGCTCATCCTGCGGCGCTCAAAATCGAAGGGCAGCTCGTCCGTCTTGCGATAGGCGCGCATCTGCGCCTCATCCAGCTTCCCCGCCGCAAAGAGCGCCTGCGTCCTGGAAACGATCGCAGCGTCCATGAGATTTTTCAGCCCCGTCTGATGACTGCTGTTCAGCCACGCATAGCGCAGCACGCGGAGATCTTCGTTACCGTCGATGTCGAGATGACATTCGAGGACGACTTTGTCCTGCGTGATCGTCCCCGTCTTGTCCGTACAGAGGACGTCCATTGCGCCCAGATTCTGGATGGCGGAGAGATCCTTGACGATGACCTTCTTCGCGGACATCGCGACGGCGCCCTTCGCAAGGCACGCCGTCACGATCATGGGCAGCATTTCGGGCGTCAGCCCGACGGCGACGCTCACGGCAAACAGCGCCGCGTTCAGCCAATCCCCCTTCGTCAGCCCGTTGAGGAGCAGCACGACGGGAGCCATGACGAGCATCATGCAAAGGAGCAGGCGGGAAACGCCGTTCACGCCGCGGTCGAACGCAGTTTTGACGGGCTTTTCGCCCAGCGATCTCGTCATCTGTCCGAGCTGCGTCTCTCTGCCGACCGCCACGACGACGGCAGTCGCCGTCCCGCTTACGACATTGGTTCCCGCAAAGGCGAGGCAGGCGCTCTCCGTCGGCGTCTGTCCTGCCGCCGCCTGCGCGCATTTCTCCACGGGCGCGCTCTCCCCGGTGAGCGCGGACTGCGCGACGAAGAGATCTTTCGCCGCAAGGATGCGCACGTCCGCAGGGAGCATATCTCCCGCACACAGCCGGACGAGATCGCCCACCACCATGTCCGCGACGGGGCGCTCCGCGGCCTCCCCCTCGCGCACGACGCACGCTGTCGGCGCGATCATGGAGGAAAGCCTGCGCGTCGCATTCGCGCTCTTCGTCTCCTGCAAAAAATGCATCCCGCCCGAGACGGCGATCATGACGCAGATGACGCCCACCGTCAGAAAGCTGCGCTCCTCCGGAGAGACGAACACGACGTCCGTCAGAACGGAAACGAGCGCGAGCGCGGCGAGAATGAGGGTAAAGGGATTGAGGAACGCCCCCGCAAGCCTGCGGAGCATCCCCGTGCCGCGGCGGATGCGGATGACGTTCGCACCGTACTGCTCGCGGCGGACGGCAGCTTCCGCCTCCGTCAGCCCGCCGTCGCTCGTTCCGAGCCACGAGCAGACCTGCTCCGCGGGCATTGCCGCAGCTTCCCGCACACGCTCCTGCGAAGAATGTGCGCGCTTTTGCTCCTGCGCGGATCCCCTCTCCCGTCCGGGTGCAAACAACCGTTTCTTGTTTTCTTTCATCACACTACCTCCTTCGATGCAACTCGATGAGATAGCCGAACCGCCGATCTGTCAGCGTGCGGGCATGCGGACAAACGTATGCGCAAAACCGCACGCATCCGGATCGCGACTTCGACTGCCTTCGTTCATCCTGCATACCTCCTGTTTTTTCAAAAAAATAACCGCGC
>CALVWN010000022.1 GCA_944367415.1 uncultured Clostridia bacterium
CGGGGGAATCGTGTATAATATATCCTGCGGTCACGGCGCGGACGAGGGGAATGGAGCGCACCGTGAAAGGGTAGTTTCGGCAAAATTTTAGCGCGGCGCATCGGTTGGGGCGCCAAGCGCAAAGGATACAGGAGAAGGCATGATCACACACGGTAACGAAATCAAGCTGTTTGCAGGCAACTCCAACAGGCCCCTCGCGGAGGCGATCGCCGCAAAGCTCAACACGGCTCTGGGCGCGATCGAGGTGGGAAAGTTTTCGGACGGGGAGACGAGCGTACACATCGCGGAGACGGTGCGCGGACGCGACCTCTTCATCATCCAGTCCACTTCCACGCCCGTCAACGACAATCTCATGGAACTGCTCATCATGATCGACGCGGCAAAGCGCGCATCTGCCGGGCGCATCACGGCGGTCATGCCCTATTTCGGCTATGCCCGTCAGGACAGAAAGGCGCGCTCGCGCGATCCCATCACGGCAAAGCTCGTCGCAGACCTTCTGACGTCTGCGGGCGCAGACCGCGTGCTCACGATGGATCTGCACGCGGCGCAGATCCAGGGGTTCTTTAATATCCCCGTGGATAACCTGCTGGGCGGGCCGACGCTCTATAACTATTTCGCGGAACACATGGATGAGAACTTCATCGTCGTCTCGCCCGACGTGGGCAGCGTCAACCGCGCCCGCAAGGTGGCGGAGCGCCTCGGCTGCCCGATGGCGATCATCGACAAGCGCCGTCCGCGCGCGAACGTGATGGAGGTCATGAACATCATCGGCAACGTCGAGGGCAAGAAGTGCCTCTTGGTCGACGACATGATCGACACGGGCGGCACCATCGTGCAGGGCGCGCAGGCGCTCGTCGACGCGGGCGCAACGAATATCTACGCCTGCTGCACGCACGCCGTTCTGTCCGGCCCCGCCATCGAGCGCATTGAAAAGTCGCCCATCGAGGAGCTGGTCATGCTCGATACCATCCATCTTCCCGAGGAGAAGATGCTGCCAAAGATGAAGATCATCACGACGGCGGACATCTTTGCCGCGGCGATCGAGAACGTCTATCTCGACAAGCCGATGAGCAAGATCTACGACTGAGTTTTCCCGCCGCGCACGGTGTGCGCGGCGGTCTTTTTCGGAAACAGGGGAGCAAATATGTATCTCATTGTCGGGCTGGGCAATCCCGAGGAAAAGTACGCCAAGACCTTTCACAATATGGGCTTTCTCGCCGCGGCGGACGCCGCGGAGCTTCTCGGCGCAAAATTCAAAAAGAAGGAGTGCGAGGCGAGCATCGCCGAGTGCTATCTCGGGGGCGAGAAGATCGTCATCGCCCGTCCGCTCACCTATATGAACGCTTCGGGGCGCGCCGTCAGACAGCTCATGGCGCGCTATAAAGTTTCACCCGATCGGCTCGTCGTCATCTACGACGACTACGATCTCCCCAAGGGACACGTCCGCATCCGCCCCTCGGGCAGCGCCGGCACGCACAACGGGATGCGCTCGGTCATCGCCGAGACGGGCATCACGGAGTTCGCGCGCATCCGCATCGGCATCCGCGACGAAAATGTCAACATTCCCATCATCAACTATGTTCTCTGCGACGTCAGGAAGGAGGACTACGATCTGTTCGCCGCAGCCTGCCGCAAGGCGGCGGAAGCGGCGGTCGCCCTCGCGCGCGGCGAGCGCATCGATCTCGTCATGGGCAGGTATAACGGATGACGCGCGGCTTTTTCTCCTTCGAGGCACTGGGCGGCGACTATCCGCTGCTCGGCGCGGCGATCGCCAACACCATCCCGACGGCGGTCTCCGGCGTCTCGGACGCACAAAAATATCTGATTGCCTCGCTGTGTGCGGGGCGCATTGTCTATCTGACGGCGGATGCGCTTACGGCGCAGCGGGCGGCGGACGCCATCCGCGCGCTCTCCGGGAAGCAGGTCGCGCTGCTCGCCGCCAAGGACGAGGTGCTGACCTACCGCAAAGCAGGCTCGAAGGACGCCCTCTATAAGCGTCTCGCTGCGCTCGCGCAGTGGCAGGCGGGGGCGGACGTCCTGGTGGCGGACATCGAGGCGGCGGCACAGCTCGTTCCCATGCGCCTGCCCGTGTTCACGCTCGAGACGGGCAAAGAGTGCGAGATGCGCGCGCTCGTCGACGACCTCGCCGCGGCGGGGTATGTGCGCGAATATTCCCCCGAGAGCCGCGGCACGTTTGCGGTGCGCGGCGACGTGCTCGACATTTATCCCGTCAACGCGGAGCATCCCGTGCGCATCGATTTCTTCGGCGACGAGGTGGAGAGCATCAAACCCTACGACGAAGTGACGGGGGAGCGGTATGACAAGCTCGCGCGCATCGGGATCTGCGCCGCGACGGACGTTGTATTCGCTGCGGGCGAACGCGAACGGGTGGCGCATATTTTGCAACAGGAGTGTAAAAAGGCAAAGACGTCCGAGGCATTTTCGCGCCTTTCGTCGATCGCGGAGGAGATCGGGGCGGGAAATGCGACCGACTTTATCCTCCCGCTCCTTGCCAACTCCTCCGATCTTTTTTCCGCGCTCTCCAAGGATACGCTGCTCGTCTTTGACGAATGTAAGCTCATCCGCGACAAGCTGGAGGGGATGTACCGGGAACACTTTGCCCGCTTTTCCGAACTGGAGAAGGGGGGCGAGGTCATGTCCTTTTCAAAGGATCAGTACGCCCCCGCCGCGCGCATGGAGAATTTTTCCGACTTCCGCGCGCTCGCGCTGCAGACGTTCGCGGGGAACGTCTCCTTTTTCACGCCCCTCAAGCTCTTTAATTTCACCTCCACGCCCGCGCGCAGGTATCTCGGCTCTCTGCCCGATCTCATCACCGACCTCAAGGCATGGCGGCGCACGGGGTATCGCGCCATGCTCTGGTGCGGCACGCCCGAGCGCGCGCAGAAGATGCGCGACACCCTCTTCGAAGAGGGACTCTCCGTGCGCCCGCTTCCCGACCGGGTGGAGGATCTCTCCGACATCGCCGTTCTCGAAGCGCAGCTCGATCACGGGTTCGTGCTGCATGAAAACAAACTCGCCGTCATCGGCACCTCCGATCTCTTCCCCAAGGCGGCGGGGGCGCGCAGATTAAGGCGCAAGCGCGGCGATCTCTTCTTTGCGCCCGAGATCGGCGACTATGCCGTGCATGAAAAGTACGGCGTCGGCAAGGTCACGGGCGTCGAGCGCATCGAGACGACGGACGGCACCAAGGAATACGTCTCCCTCGTCTACAAGGGGGGCGACGTGCTGCACGTTCCCGTCGAGTCGATGGACGTGCTCTCCAAATACATGGGCGGCGACGAGCCGACGCTCTCCAGGATCGGCGGGGGAGAGTTCGAACGCGTCAAGGCGCGCGTGCGCGCCTCTCTTAAGAAGCTCGCCTTCGATCTCAAGGCGCTCTATGCGGAGCGGCAGGAAAAGCGCGGGTATGTCTTTCCCGATTACTTCGAGGAGATGGATGAATTTATCTCCGCCTTTCCCTACGAGGATACGCCCGACCAGCGGGCGTCCACCGAGGAGATCCTCGCCGATATGCGCTCGGAGAAGGTGATGGATCGCCTTCTGTGCGGGGACGTCGGCTTCGGCAAGACGGAAGTGGCGCTGCGCGCCGCATACCTGTGCGTCCTCGCGGGCAGACAGGCGGCGCTCATGTGCCCCTCCACCGTGCTCTCCGAACAGCACTTTACGACGGCGACCGAGCGCATGAAGGAGTTCGGCGTGCGCGTCGCCTGCCTCAACCGGTTCCGCACCGACAAGGAGACGGCGGAGATCCTCGCGGGGCTGCAGAAGGGGAGCATCGATCTCATCATCGGCACCCACCGTCTGCTCTCCTCCGACGTGAAGTTCCATGATCTCGGGCTGCTCATCCTCGACGAGGAGCAGCGCTTCGGCGTCGAACACAAGGAGAAGATCAAAAATTACAAGCGCGACGTCGACTGCCTCACGATGACGGCGACGCCCATCCCGCGCACGCTGCACCTGTCTCTTTCGGGCATCCGCGACATCTCCACCATCCAGACGCCGCCCTCCGCCCGTCTGCCCGTGCAGACGTACGTCGCCGAGGAGACGGAGACGCTCGTGCGGGATGCCGTTGTGCGCGAGATCGCGCGCGGGGGGCAGATCTTTCTGCTCTATAACCACGTCGAGAGCATCTATGCCTACGCCAAGCGCCTCTCGGAGTTCGTGCCCGAGGCGCGCATCTGCGTCGCGCACGGCAGGATGGACAAGGCGACGCTCGAGAAGAACGTGTTCGGCTTCTACCGCGGCGAGTACGACGTGCTCGTCACGACGACCATCATCGAGAACGGCATCGACCTGCCCAATGCGAATACCCTCATCGTCATCGACGCAGACCGGCTGGGCATCTCCCAGCTCTATCAGCTGCGCGGCAGAGTGGGGCGGGGTTCCCGCCTCGCGCACGCCTACTTCACCTACAAGCCCGAGCGCGTCATGACGCAGCAGGCGGCGGAACGCCTCAAGGCGATCATGCAGTTCACCGAGCTCGGCTCCGGCTTCAAGATCGCCATGCGCGATCTGGAGATCCGCGGCGCGGGGAACGTGCTGGGCGCCGAACAGCACGGGCACATGGACAAGGTGGGCTACGAGCTGTACGCCAAGATCCTCAAGGAGGAGCTGACGGGCGAGCGGCAGGAGAGCGTGGAGCTTGACATCAAGGCGACCGCGTTCATTCCCGAACGGTACGTCGAATCGAGCGCGGGCCGCATGGACTGTTACAAGCAGATCGCCGATATCCGCTCCCTCGACGACTACAAGCGCGTGTGCCGTTCGATGGAGGAGACGTACGGGCCGCTTCCCGCGGAGACGCTCAATCTGCTCGTCATTGCCGTCCTCAAGAGCTATGCCGCGCCCTTCGGCGTCCGGAAGATCAGCGTGGGCAGAAAGGGGGGCGCGCTCGAATTTGCCTCGCTCTCCGCACTCGGGGACAGGGGACTGGGCGCCGCGATGGAAAAATTCGCGGGCAGCGTCGGGCTGGATATGACCAGCGCGCCCGTCGTCACCTTCCGCGCGCAGGCGGACGGCGGCAAGACGATGATCCTCATGACAAAATTTTTGAAGTTTGCGCGAAGTTTTGCCTGATTTTCACTGCGAAATCATTGCGAAATTCCCTCAAATAAGGTATAATAAGCAGGTATATGATTAAAACGGAGCGATCCGTGAAATTGTTTCGGAGTAAAAGATGAAGAAATCGACAAAGGTGGCGGCGGCAGTCCTTGCCGCGGCGATGAGCACGAGCGTTCTCGCCGGGTGCGGGCTTGTCACGACGAACGTCAGCAAAGACTATGCGCAGGTCATTGCGGAAGTCAACATCACGAACAGCGAGAACTTCGCTTCGAGCGAATATGCGGGGTACGCCGACGTGATCGAGACGGCCGAGATCACCAAGCGCGACATGGTTGCCTACTTCGTTTCGACGGGGTACAGCCTGATGCAGAGCTACGGGTGGACGTATCACGATACGTTCAACATGATCAGCGAGACGCTCGTCAACCGTCAGATCTATATTCAGTATGCGATGCTCTATCTGCTCAACGACGATTCGGAGGACTACACCGCCGAAGGATACCGTGCCAAGGTAGAGGAGGCGGCGGACGGCGAAAAGATGCTCGCCGCGCTCGAATATTTCCTGACCGAAGAGGAGATCGCCAAGGCGCTCTACGACACGCGTGTGCTGTTCAACAATTCGCTTGACTCGCAGGAGCAGTCCTACATCGACGCCGAGGACGAAGAGACGTCCACCGAGACGGCGCGCACGACGCCCACGGGAGTCAACACCGAGGACGAGGACTACTACAACGAGGCATACCGCATCTATACGGGTTCCAACGCGGCGGCAAACTGCGTGGGATATGAGGTGCAGGACGGCTCGACGCCCACCACGCGCCGCAAGGCATACGGAGCGTTCCTCGCCAGCCTGCGTTCCAACGATCTCGTCTCCGCCAACGAGGACACGAGCGACATCGAAAGCCTTGACTATTTCAAGATGGAGCTGCAGAACTCCTATGAGACGGCGATCATCAACAAGATGACGGACAAGTTCGAGACGGCGATCAAGTCCACCGTCACGGAATCGGTCGCGCAGCAGGTCTACGACACCACCTATTCCCGTCAGGAAAAGGCGTTCGACGCCGATCTTTCCTCCTTCACGACGGCGCTGGACGGCGTGTCCGATACCTCCTTCGTGCTGACTGCGCCTGAGGCAAATTACGGATTTGTCATCAACATCCTGCTTCCTTTCAGCACCAAGCAGACCCAGGATCTCAGCTCTGCTCCCGTCGACAAATTCGACACGAAGGGCAACAAGTTCAATTGCCGTGCCGACCTGCTCGCCGAGGTGCGCGGCACCGATCAGCGCGGGACCTGGTTCACGGGAACGGAGGACTATTCCTTCCGCGTCGATCCTGAATCGGAACTCGACAACGTCTACATCGGCGGCGACGCCTCGCGCGAGTACCTCTTCTTTGAAGACAGCCTGCTCGCGAGCACGCAGTATGAGCGCGTGCCCAACTACTACGGCAGATATACCTACAACGGTTCCGTCCGCAAGAACGACAAGGACGAATATGTGCTCACGCCCAACCGCATCAGCATCGACGCCTTCATTTCGGAGATGGAGGGCTACCTCGAGCAGTCCGCGTCGGCGGTCACGGGAGAAGATGCCTACACCGTCACGGGCGGCAGCTATGTGAGCAGCATCGGTGCGGACGACGTCATCGTTCCCGCCGAGGACAACACGGCGTACTACAACCGCAGCGTGGCCGACTACTACAAGGCGGACGGCACGGTGGATTACAGCAAGTTCGTCTACTATGCCGGCAAGGTGGACTTCGGCGCGAACGGATTCAACGCAAACGAGATGTTCCTGGAAGGTTCTGCCGAGAACGTCGCATATTCCGTCATCAACGAGCTCTCCTTCGCGTATAATACGGATACCGCGGGGCTGAACAGCTATCTCGGCTATTCGGTCACGACGGGCAAGACCAGCTATATGGCGGAGTTCGAGTACGCCGCGCAGCTTGCCTGCCGTCTCGGCGCAGGCAACTATGTGGTCGTTCCCACCGACTACGGCTGGCACGTCATCTACTGCACGTTCTCCTTCGTCTCGGACGGGAACGGCGGCGTGGTCGACCCCTACACCTTCAACTGGAGCGACATCGAGAAGGAGGGGACGTTCTCCTACTACTTCTATGAAGCGCTTGTCGCCGACCTCGTGAGCGACTATGCGTCCAACATGCAGTCGGACGCGATCGATACCTATCTTGACTGCGCCGTCGTCTATGAAGACCGCTACGCAGATCTCTCCGGTCTGGATACGCAGTCGTAACCGAAAGGAGCAATTCATCTATGGGACTTTGGGAAGCCGTCTGGAAATCGGGCGTCCTGGGAGCGGTGCAGGGACTTACAGAGTTCCTGCCCGTTTCGTCTAGCGGACATCTCACGTTCTTACAAAAGATTCTTGGATATGACCTCGGCGGCGGGAGCATGACGTTCATCAACGTCATGATGCATCTCGGCACCCTCATCGCAGTCATCGTCGTCTTTTGGCGGGACATCCTCGCGCTCTTCCGCAAGCCCTTTAAGACGCTTCTCATGCTCATCGTCGCGACCATCCCGGCAGGGGTCGTCGGTCTGCTCTTCAAAGACCGCATCGAGGCCCTGTTCGACGGGCCGCAGGGCATGCTCTGGCTTGCCGTTTGCTTTGCGCTGACGGGCCTGCTCCTGCTCGTCGCCGAACTGGTCGCCAAGCGCCAGAAGGAACAGCGCCCCCTCGGCTGGGGCAATTCCGTATCGATGGGGCTTATGCAGGCGGTCGCGCTCTTCCCCGGAATTTCGCGCAGCGGTTCCACCATCGTGGCGGGCACGCTCACGGGCGCAAGACGGGAGGACGTCGCACGTTTCTCCTTCCTCATGAGCATTCCCGTCATTCTCGGCAGTTTTGCCGTCGAAGTGTACGACGTCGCCAAGACCCCCGCGGCCATCACTCAGATCGGCGCAAACGGATTTGTCGGCATTGCGATCGGGATCGTGCTCTCCGTCGTCTTCGGATTTCTCGCCATCAAGCTCATGCTCCGCGTCATCCGAAAGGCCAATTATATCTGGTTCAGCGTCTACCTCGTCTGCATCTCGTTGACCTGTTTCTGGCTGAACGCTCTCGGGATTTTCTGACTTTTTTGCCGCAATGCATAAAAATCTCCGCGCTTCGCAACATAGGAGTATCGGAGGTGAATCATGAGACTCAATTGCGGCGATACCTGCCCCAAGACGGGCTCCTACAATGTCGTGGATGCCCAGGGGAACGTGTTGGGCACCATCTATGTGGGCGAGGGCGAGACGATGCCCCCCACGCAGCGTTCGGACTGCTATTACGAATCCAACGACTGAATTGCAAAAGAGAAAAAGCGGGGCCTCGGCTCCGCTTTTTGCATATGTCGCGGCGCATACACACTGCCGCCGTCGCATAGACATAGGGTGTGAAATACCGTTCCCGTACCAACCGCATCGTGCGGCGCGCCGTGCTCTTTGCGGGCGTTCTGCTCGTCATCGGACTGCTCGTCGCGCTCTATTGCAGCGTGACGGGCATCATGCTTTCCGTCATCGAGGAGACGATGCGCGCCCGTACGGCGGCAGCCGTCAACGAGGCGGTGTTCGAGACGCTCGCGGACGGCACGCGCTACGAGGATCTCGTCACCGTCGAGCGCGACGCGCAGGGGGAGATCCGCGCCATCTTCGCCAATTCCTATGAGGTCAACCGCATCGCGCGCGACACCGCCTATCTCTCGCAGAAGAAGCTGCAGGCGATGGGCGAGGAGGGCATTGCGATCCCGCTCGGCGCGTTCTCGGGCATTGAGGCGCTCTCGGGGTTCGGCCCCGCCGTCACCATCCGCCTCATCCCCGTCGCCGTCGTCACCTGCGGGTTTGTCTCCGAATTTGCCGAGGCGGGCATCAATCAGACCCGCCATTCCCTGCTGCTCGAAGTCACGGCGGAGATCTCCGTCGCGCTTCCCGGGCGCAAGGAAATTTTTTCGACCACCTCCGAGGTGCTCGTCGCCGAAAGCGTGCTCGTGGGCGAGGTGCCCGAGATCTACTTCGGCGGCAGACTCTGATCAGTCGAGCAGCTCGTGTATGACGTCCAGAACGGCATTTGTGCCGTCCGCCGCGCGATAGCGGGCGAGCGACGTGCGCACGCTCGCGCTGCCGTACAGCCGCAGAAGGGCGGCGGGGAGGTCGTCAAGTTCCCGCTCGCGCAGCAGGGCGCACAGGCCGCGTTCGGAAAAATAGCGCGCGTTTGCAAGCTGATCGCCACGCGAGGCGCGCTCGAGCGGCACGAGAAGGGCGGGTTTCCCGAGGGCGATGAGTTCAAAGACCGTGTTGCTCCCCGCCCGTGAGAGCGCCAGATCGGCGCACGCATACGCCGCCGCCATCTCCGGTTCGAATTCGCGCTGAACGTATCCGCGCGGTGCGGCTGCGGCGACGTTGCCCGCGCCGCACAGGTGCAGGATGTCAAAGCGCGGCAACAGCGCGTCAAGCTGCGCACGGACGGCTTCGTTGAGCGTGCGGCTGCCGCTGCCGCCCCCCAAGACAAGCAGGACGGGCTTGCTTCCGTCAAAGCCGTAGGCGCGCATGGCGCGCTCCCTGCCCCCCGCAAAGAGGGCATGGCGGATGGGGGAGCCGACGCATCGCCCGTTGCGGAATTTGTTTGCGGTCTCGGGGAAGGAGGTCAGGACATATCGGCACTTTCCCGCGATCATCCGCGTGCAGAGCCCGGGCGTGAGGTCGCTCTCGTGGGTGAGCACGGGCACGCGCAGGCGGTGCGCCGCCCATACGGCGGGGAAGCTCGCATATCCGCCCTTGGAAAAGACGAGGTCGGGGGTCTTTTCCCGCAGGATGCCGAGCGCTCTGCGCTGCGCCGCGGCGAGGCGGAAGGGGATGGCGAGATTGCGCGGCGAGAGCGAGCGCGCGAGCTTGGGACAGTTGACGAGAAAATAGGGGCAGCCGAAGGCGGCGACGAGGCGGCGTTCCATGCCGTCCGTTCCCATGTAGGCGAGCGCGTAGCGTCCCTTCAGCTCCTGCATGACGGCGAGATTGGGCACGACGTGCCCCGCGCTCCCGCCGCCCGTAAAGAGGATGCGTTTCATAAGGACAGTATATGCCCCCGCCCGGATTTTATTGACGGCAGGGCGGGGGCGAACGGCGCGGAAAAGAGAAAATTTCTCGCACCGATTTCAAGGAATACGGGAAAAACGCTTGACTTAATTCCCGCTTTTTATTATACTGTGTAAGTGCTGTGGGTGACACAGCATCTGATATGCTGATATGGCTCAGGAGGTAGAGCACGTCCTTGGTAAGGACGAGGTCGCGGGTTCAAATCCCGCTATCAGCTCCATGATTGCAGACGAAAAGGCTGCAAAATAAAAAAACCATGAAAAACAATGCGTTTTTCATGGTTTTTTGCTGTTTAAGAGGCAAAAATAGGGGATTTTTGGAAGTGGATAAACGATAGAAT
>CALVWN010000023.1 GCA_944367415.1 uncultured Clostridia bacterium
AAAAACCCGCCGCTCCTCCCCCTATTTTATCATTTCCCCCTCCCGGGGGGGGGGGGGGGGGGCCAACCCCCGCCCCCCCCCGCCGCACAAACGCCGCACGAAAAAAGCGCACCGCGTTCGCGATGCGCCCCGC
Organism: uncultured Clostridia bacterium; assembly: GCA_944367415.1. GTDB lineage: Bacteria > Bacillota > Clostridia > Christensenellales > Borkfalkiaceae > Gallimonas. The sequence continues at coordinate 134 of CALVWN010000023.1, forward strand.
CGAACGGCGTCAGACCATATTTTCCAGAATGAGTTTGTCCGCAACGAGCGCGATAAATTCGCTGTTGGTCGGCTTCTCCGTTCCGATGTAGACGCGCGCGCCGAAGATGGCGTTGACCGCGTCGATGCGTCCCCTGTTCCACGCAACTTCGATCGCGTGCCGGATGGCACGCTCGACCTTGCTCGCGGTCGTGCCGTATTTCTCCCCGATGACGGGATACAGCCCCTTCGTCACATTGTTGATGACGTGCGGATCGGCGACCGCCATCTTGATGCCCTCGCGCAGATAGTTATACCCCTTGATGTTGGGCGGAATGCCGATGGAGATAAAGATATTGCTGATCCGCTCATCCAGCGACCCCGCGCGCCGCCGCTCGAATTTTTCCCGCGGCGCCTCGTCCGTCTCCGACGTGATCTCCGCAACGCGCTCCTCCACGAGCTGCGCCGGAACGGGCTTCATGAGATAGTACCGCGCCCCGAGCGCGATCGCACGGTTGATGATCTTATCGTCGGCAAAGTTTCCCAGAACGATAAAATCCGCCTTGACGCCCTCTTTGCGGGCGCGCTCCATCACCGTCAGTCCGTCCAGCCCCTTGAGCAGCAGACTGATCACCACGACGTTGGGTGCATTCTTCTCGAGCAAGACAAGTCCCTCGGCGCCGTCGCCCGATACGCCGCAGACGGTGTAGCCCTCTTTCTCGAAGTGTTGGGAAAGTTCCGCGGCAAATGCCTCGTTGCTCTCCAGGATCAAGACACGTTTCATGTTTTTCGCCTCCGTTTTTGGTTCGTAAGCGAATTATAAAACACAAAATCAGATTTGTAAAGTCATTTTTGTACAAAATTCAAATATTTATTTACGAAATTCGTCGATTTTTGTACATAATTAGAATAATTTGTCGAATTACAACTTTTCGAGCATTTTCCAGGGTACTTTTTCGCCCCTTGACCGCCGCAAAATAAACCGAAAAACGCTCGACCGGATGTTCTCCCCGCGCCGGGGACGTGCCGTTTCTGCCGATCGGAGAGAAATTCTCCGTATCGTAGAGACACTTCCGGGCGGTTATCGTTTACAATGCGCCGCCGATTTGATATACTATAAAAAAACACGGAAGGTCACAGGACAAATGAAAGAGATCATCGCAAAACGGCGCAAAGAACTCGGACTGACGCAGCAACAGCTTGCCGAAAAACTCAGGATCTCCGATAAAGTCGTATCGAAATGGGAAACGGGAAGAAGTTTACCGGACACTTCGATACTGCTCCCCCTGGCAGACGCCCTGCAGATCCCGCCGAGCGAGCTGATGAGCGGCAGCGACACCGCCGCAGACGTGAAGACGGCGGCGGAGCATGAGGCGAACACCCTCTATAAAAACACCTGCATCATTACAATGGCGCTACAGCTCGTTGCCGCGATCCTGATCATTGTCGGAAGAGTCATCCTGGACAGGATCGATCACTACGAGAGCGGACTTTCGGAAGCATGGTCTCTCGTTCTGATCACGCTCGGCGCGCTCTGCGAGATCGCAGCAGTTACATTCTGCCTTGTAAAACGTAATCATTTGCTTACAAGATACCCCACGCAGATCGCCTGCGATAAAAAATATGTCAACATCACGTTGTTCTGCACCTACCCGCTCGTCCTTACCGTGATCATTGTATTTGTCGCGCTGCACGGTCTGAGCACAAGCGAACAACTCATCGTGCTGATTCCGGCGGCGATGATCGCACTCTTGCCGTTTGTCCTCCTCTGTCTCATCAACCATAAGCGTAAACCATGACCGCCCCGCCGCAGTTCCGCAATTTTTGCAACGCAAAAATTGCGGAAAAAGGAGCGGCAGACGTAACACGCAGGGCGTCCGACCTTGTCGGATGCCCCGCGAAAAGCGTCTCGCTGCGACGACGGCGGGGCGAACCGCGCAACGCGGTCTTTCTGCAGGTCTTTCAAAAGCGCCGCGGGGGTGAGCCATGCTCACCCCCGCGGCGCTTTTTGGTGGACCTGCGCGGAATCGAACCGCGGTCTTACAGGGTTCATCAGCGGACACTACACGCTTAGTCTGTGATCAGATCTCGCCCTCGGGCAGTCCACAGACAACCTGTTCCTCGGGCATACTTCCCTATGATCCTCTCCCGGGGCGGAAGTGTTCCCCGGAAGGAGGTTCCCTACTCAATTGACGCCCCATTCCCGACCGTAGGCAATCGGGATGGGACGGGGCTCAACTTAAGTTAAGCCGCAAGCGCCACACGGCGCGCCGAAGCGCGACGAGCGACAGCCGACCTTCTTTCAGTCTTGTCAGCATTTAGAAATTGTTCCGTTTTTACGGAGCCGAGCCTCCGACGTGCGTCCGACAAAATCCGCCTGCAATCAAATCCAGAACAGGCCCGTGTCGTCCTATTATATTATACCCGCAAAAGGCTTTTGTCAACTAAAAACAGCGCGATTTCCCGTTGCGGGCAAGGGCGCACGGAATGTTTCTCTGTCTGCCACGATCCCGAAAGTCTTATTTCTGTCCGGGGGCGGCGCCCTCCTCCGAAGCGGACGGCGTTTCGTCCGCAGCTTCTTCCTTTTCCTGCGGCTTCTCTGCCGCCTTTTCTGCCCCTCCCGAGAACAGCGAGAGGAGGATCCCTGTCGCATAGATCCCGATCTGCGCAAGGTTGATGAACAGGCGGATCCACGCAAGGGCCATCCCCATGTTCGCGCCGACGGCGGAGATGTTGCTCAGAATGAGCATGAACGCGTCGACCGCCGCAAAGATCAGCGTGATGACAAAGACACGTTTTGCCGTCCGCTGCAGCGCCTTGTCCTCCGACTTGAAGATCACATATCCGCCCACGAGCGCATAGGCGATAAAACTCAGATACCCGCTCAGCCAAATGAGCGCCTTTTTCCAGCGCTGCGTCCAAAGCTCCTTCATATTCTTCCTCCCGAACATGACCTTGCCTCCATTATATGCGACCGGGCGGAAAAAGTCAATAGAGAACCCGATTTTTGTTTTCACCAAAACAAACCGGCAACGCCCGGCGCTAATTGAGCACCACGTCTTTGAGACTTTCGTACTTTTCCATGGCGGCGCGCCGGATGGCGTCGAAGTTGAGCCGCCGCTCGAACGCCTCGTCAGTCAGCTTTTTGGCGGTGAAGATGACCTGCGTCGGATAGCGGAGGTTTCTGACATCCGTCAGGAAATGCCCGCTCTGCCGCGTTCCCAGAAAATCGCCGCTGCCGCGCAGTTCGAGATCCTTTTCGGCGAGCGCAAACCCGTCCGTGGTATTCTTGAACACGGTGAGCCGCTCGCGCGCCGTGTCACTGTCAGAACCGATCAGTAAAAAACACCAGCTCTTGTCGCTTCCGCGCCCCACCCGTCCGCGCAGCTGATGCAGCTGCGAGAGCCCGAAGCGCTCGGCGTTCATGATGACCATGATGGTCGCCGACGGCACGTCGACGCCCACCTCGATGACGGTGGTCGAGACGAGGCAGTCGTATTCGTGCTGCTTGAACGCGGTCATGACCGCCGTCTTTTCCTTCTCCTTCATCCTGCCGTGCAGCAGTCCGAAGCGCACGTCCGGGAGCCTGTTCTTCAGCTCCTCCCAGAGCTCGGTGACCGACGTCACCTCCCCTTCATCGTCGTCGATCTTGGCGCAGACAAAGTACCCCTGCCTGCCCTTTTTGCACTCGCCGCGCACATAGGCGAGCATATCGTCGTACTTTCTCGCGGGCACGATGGCGGTCGTGACGGGAACGCGCCCGACGGGTTTGTCGGGGATCGTCGTGACGTCGAGATCGCCGTAAAAGACGAGGGAGAGCGTGCGCGGGATGGGCGTCGCCGACATGACGAGCATATCGGGCATATCCCCCTTTTCGCTGAGCGCGCTGCGCTGGGCGACGCCGAAGCGATGCTGTTCGTCGCACACGCAGAAGGCGAGCCGCGCAAAATGCACGTCCCCCTGCAGCACGGCGTGCGTGCCGCACACGACGTCGATCTCCCCCTGCGCGAGCGCCGCCTTTAATTCCCGCTTCTCCTTGGCGGTACTGCCGCCCGCAAGATACCCGACGCGGTACTCGGGAAAGATCTTTTGAAGAAGCGCAAAGTTTTGCGCGGCGAGCACTTCGGTGGGCGAAAGATACGCCGCCTGGAAGCCGCTTGCGAGCGCCATATAGATACCCGTGAGGGCGACCGCCGTCTTGCCGCTGCCGACGTCCCCCTGCAGAAGCCTGTTCATGCGCACGGGGCCTTTCACGCTGTCGTAGATGGCACGCACCGCCGCCTGCTGTCCCGCCGTAAAGGAAAACGGAAAGCGCTTTTCAAAATCGGCGACCTGCCGCTCGGTGACCGTGTAGCGGTTGACGCGCGCCTCCTGCGCATCCCCCTTGATGAGCTTGAACGCCGAGAGCAGCACGAAGTATTCCTCGAGTGCGACGCGCTCGGACGCGTCCGCAAGTTCCTGTTTGCTCGCAGGCGCGTGGACGGCACGGAACGCCTCCGAAAGGGGCGGCAGGTCATACTTTTGGCGCAATTCCCGCGGGATGACCGATTCGAACGTCTCCACCGCGAGCGCGCTTTTTACGGCGTCGCGCACGAGGCGCTGCGAGATGCCGCCCTTCAGGGGATAGACGGGCACGAGCCCTTTGAGACGCACGTTCTTTGCGAGCGGCTCGAAGGTGGGATTGACGAGACTGATCTGTCCGTAGCGGTTCTGCACCCGCCCGTAAAAGAGATATTCGCCCGGCTTTAAGCTCTTGGCGAGATAGGGCATATTGAACCACACCGCCGTGAAGGGCACGCCGTCCTGCACGAGGCGGGCGCGCACCGTCTTGCGGCGGGAGTAGTAGTTCATGGGATCGACGGAGACGAGCGTCGCCGCGACGAGCGCCATGTCGTTGTGATAGACCTTCAGGATGGAAGTGCGGTCGGTCATGTCGAGATAGGCGCGCGGAAAATAGCGGACGAGCTGTGCGCTGTCCGAAATGCCGAGTTTTTCCAGCTCCTTGGCGCGCTTTTCCGTGACGCCCTTCAGCCGCAGAAGTTCCATAAAACCCTCCCGAATAAGAAAAAAGAGCGCTTTGCACGCTCTTTCGTTCTCACTCCAAAGAAAGCAGATAGTAATAGACGGGCTGTCCGCCGTAGTGGAAATCCACGTCGCAGTCGGGGAATGCCTCCTGCACCTTTTTGGCGAGCGCGGAGGCGTCCGATTCGTCCACCCCCTCTCCGTAGTAGAGCGTGATGACCTCGTGCGAGTCGTCCTTGAGCTTGTCAAGGAGGCGCATCACCGTCTCGTCCACGCCCTGCCCCTTGGCAAGGATCTTTTTGTCGTCAAGCCCGATGATGTCGCCCTCCTGGATGGAGAAGCCGTTGACGTTGGTCGTGCGCACCGCGTGCGTGACCTGACCCGCCTTGACGTTGTCGATGGCGTGGATCATGTTCGCCTTGTTCTCCTCGACGGATGCCTCGGGGCTGAACGCAAGCGCCGCCGCAAATCCCTGCGGCACGTTCTTGGTGGGAATGACGTGAATGGTGCGGTTCTCGACGAGCGCCTTTGCCTGCTCCGCCGCCAGCACGATGTTCTTGTTGTTGGGGAAGACGAACACGTTGTCCGCGTTGATCTTCTGCACCGCCGTGGCGATGTCGGACGCGGAGGGGTTCATCGTCTGACCGCCCTCGATGACGCGGTCGACAAAGAGATCCTTGAAGATCTCCGAGATCCCCTCGCCCGCGCAGACGGCGAGCATCCCCTGCTCCTTCTTCTCCGCCTCGCGCTTGGCGCGCAGCTGGCGGTTCTGCTCGAGCATATTTTCGATCTTGGGGCGGTCAAGCTCGCCCAGCTCCAGCGCATAGGTGAGCGCGACGCCGGGGCTGTTGGTATGGACGTGCACCTTGACCATCTCCAGATCGCCGATGCAGATGACGCTGTCGCCGATGCCCATGAGATTCTCGCGGAGCTTATCGATGTCGGCGAGCGTGGTGCTCTTTTTGAGGTTGATGATGAAAAACTCCGTGCAGTATGCAAACTGGATCTCGCCCAGATCCATGTTGAGGATCTCGGAATTGTCGCCGAAATCCGCGTCGGACGCGGGCGCGCCCGCCGCTTCCGTCTGCACTTCGGAGGCGACCTCCTCCCCCATGAGCGCGGACAAAAATCCGCGCATGATGGTCATGAGGCCCACGCCGCCCGAGTCGACGACGCCCGCCTTTTTGAGAACGGGGAGCAGTTCGGGCGTCTGTGCGAGCGCCTTGTCGCCCTCCTCGATGACGGCGGGAAGGAAGGTCTCGAAATCCTTATACTTGCCTGCGATCTTGACGGCGTATTCGCTCATCATGCGCACGACGGTGAGGATGGTGCCCTCCTTGGGGATCGAGACGGCGTTGTAGGCGACCTTGGTGCCCGCCTCCATCGCCTTTGCAAACGTCTTGGTGTCCACTTCGGGCTTGCTGTCGTGCAGAACGGAGCAGATGCCGCGGAAGATCTGCGAGAGGATGACGCCCGAATTTCCGCGTGCGCCGCGCAGGGCGCCCTTGGAGACGTGGTCGCATACCTCGGGGAAGCTGTTGGATGCGACGGAGGAAAGTTCCTTGACCGCCGACTGCATGGTGAGCGACATATTGGTGCCCGTGTCGCCGTCGGGCACAGGGAACACGTTCAGCGAGTCCACTTTCGCCCTGTTATTCTCCAACATCTTTGCGCCCACAAGAACCATCTTGCGGAACATGGCGCAATTGATCGTTTTTTGCATGAATACTCTCCCGATTGAATATGAACTACGCAGAGACGGAGTAAAACAATCAGCGAAAACTACAGCTGCAGCCCGACGACATTGACGTTGACGGTGTCGACGATCATGCCGGTGAAGTATTCCACCTTATATTTGATGGCTTCCTTCAGCGATTCTGCAACCGCTTCGATCGACACGCCGTACTTCATGAGCACGGAGATATCGATGAAGATACGATTCCCGGACGTGGAGATCTTCACGCCCTTGCCTCCTGCGTCTTTCTTGAACAATTCGGCGAACGTGTCCGTGATGCGGCGCGAGGCGGTATCGACGATGCCGTAACTCTCGAGCGCAGCCTGCGCCGCGACCTTTGCGATCGCAAGGTCGGAGATTGAAATTTTCCCGTACGCATTGCTCGTGCTGACAGACATAGTGACGCTCTCCCTTTTGTTCTCTTTCCTATTCTACCCCATTATAACGCATTTTGCAAGCAATATCGGAAAAAAATTCAAAGATTCTCGAAAATTTTTGCCCGATGAGGCACGTTTTTCATTGCTTTTTTCCCGAAGAAATGCTATGATTGTTTCGTTCGCGTAAGAGCGCGGATCGGGTACTTATGAAATTACACCCCTCGGGAGGTATCTTATGTCGAGAGTATGCAGCATCTGCGGAAAGGGGCAGACGTCCGGAAACAATGTCAGCCACTCCAACCGTAAGACCAAGCGCGCCTTCAAGGCAAACGTCCAGAAGGTCTCCTTCGTCAAGGACGGCAAGGTCGAGACGGGTTACGTCTGTGCGCGCTGCCTGAAGAGCGACAAGGTCGAGCGCGTATAACAAACCATTGCGTCAAAATGCCCGCAAAGTGCTGCGGGCATTTTTTCGTGCCCTCTCCCCCGCCCGCGCCGTACGGCGCGGGCGGGAGCCTATGCTCCGCAGACGTCGGAAAAAAGGCGCAAAAAGTTGTCCCGCGCGACTTTTTCGGCGATGCGCGGCCCCAATTCGTCCGCAAGCAGCTGCAAAAAGGCGGGCACGCGGGAGGGATCTTTGCAATACGCGTTTTCGGGGATGCCGTCAAAGTCGGTGCCGATGGCGAGCACGTCCTCCCCGCCCGCGCGGACGATCGCCTTCGCGTGCGCAAGGAGTGCCTCGCGCTGTCCCGCCGCGCTCCCGTCCTCCGACAAAAAGGCAGCGCACGCATACAGCCCCGCCACGCCGCCGCAGTCTGAAAGGCGGGCGATCTGTTCGTCCGTCAGGTTGCGCGCGACGTCAAAGACGGACGCGGCGCCCGTATGGCTGACGGCAAAGGGCCGTCCGAAGGCGGCGACCTCATCAAAGAGCGCGTCGCTCCCGTGCGCCGCGTCGGCGATCATCCCCAGCCGCGCCATTTCGGAAAGCGCCTCCCGCCCGAAGGGGGTCAGCCCCCTCTTTTTCTCGCGCGCCGACCGCCCCTTTCCGGCACAGACGTTGGGAAAACCCGCACCCGTCGGCGTATTCCAGACGAATCCCGCCATTCTGACGCCGCGATCATAGAGCGCGTGCAGCTCCCCGATCGTGGAGAACGCGCCGCCCTCGCTCGTGAGCAGCGCGTTGACGGCGTCCTCTCTGAGATCGGCGGGCGCGCGCACCCGGTTGTAGCCCTCGCGGGCGACGAGATCGTCGAAGCCGTCCGCGAGGCGGGAGAACGTCAAAAAGCCGCCCTCTTTCACGAAGGCGGCAAAGCACTGTAAAAGACACCCGCCTGTTTTCAGGCGGGCCTTTGTCACTTGTTGTGTTCCCTGCGCCGTGAGCGCGTCGCAGTGCAGATCGCAGTATTTCATCCGTGCCGCACGAGCCGCACAAAAAAGGAGAGCGCGGCGGGCAGTTTCCAGCAGACGATGACGTTCATTCAGACCTCCTTGTCGACAAAGACGAGGACGCACCCCTCCGTCCGGAAGAACGCGTGCTCCGCTGTCACGACGTTGGAGATGCCCAACGTCGAGCCGTAGACGAACTTCCCGGGCAGAGGATAGTAAAAGCCCCCGCTCTCCATGATATGCGCTTCCCCGCCGAAGGGGACAATGGAGATCGTTCTGCCCGCGATCTTGTCGAGCGAAACAAGTCCGTCGGCGGCAAAGATGGTCGCGTGATTGGTGATCATGGAGGCGTGCACGCCATGCCTGCAGGCGGCGTACAGGAGGTGCAGATTGCCGAGGAAATGATCCTCTCTGCCCCCGCCTCCGCCGTAGAACTCCACCTCGTCCGCACCCGCCGAAAGGGCGCGCATGAGGGCAAGCTCCCCGTCCGTATAATTTTTTTCGGAGGGATAGATCTCCGCGGGCGGCGGGTCGGGCAGATAGGAGAGCGAGTCGTAGTCGCCGAGATTGACGTCGATGCGCACCCGCCCCTTCGCCCAGTCGTAGGCGCCGTCGCAGCAGTAGACCGTTGCACCCGCGCAGTCGATGACGCCGCGGTACGGCTCCCCGTTGACCAGCACGATCGCCTTCATTCGCCGCGCAACCTCCGGATGGTCGCCACCATGTCGGAGGAACGGAACACCGCGCTGCCCGCAACGATGATGTTCGCCCCCGCCGAGATGACGTCCTTTACGTTGTCCTCCGTGATGCCGCCGTCCACTTCGAGATCGAGTTCGGGCCGCCCGATGCGCACGAGGTGATCGCGCAGCTTTTCGATCTTCTCGAGCGTGCCGGGCAGGAACTTCTGCCCGCCCCAGCCGGGGTGGACGCTCATGAGCAGCAGCATATCGGCGACTTCGGCGCAGTCGAAAAGCTCCTCCACGGGCGTGTTGGGGTTGATGACGGCGCTCGCCTTCATGCCGTAGTTTTTGATGATGCGCAGCGTCTGCACGGTGAGCTCGCGGCACTCCTCGACGTGCACGGTGACGATGTCCGCCCCCGCCCGTGCGAAGCCCTCCAGCCGCGTATCCGGACGCAGCACCATGAGGTGACAGTCGAGCGGCAGCTTCGTGTACGGCCGGATATGTTCGATCATCTGACTGCCGAATGTGATCGTGGGCACGAAGTTCCCGTCCATGACGTCGCAGTGGACGTAATCCGCACCGCACGCCTCGAGTTTCTTCACCGTCTCGCCCATGCGCGCGAAATCGCCCGCAAGAATGGACGGTGCAACTTTGATCTGCAACATCGTTCTCCCCCTGTTTGCCTGATTTGCCTCAGGATTTATTTTTGTTCTTTTATATAACTTGCACGAAGTTGTCCGCAAGCTCCGCCTCGTCGCCGCAAAGCGCAGCGCGCACGCCGCTCCCTTCGTTCGCGGCTTCTTCGCCCGCTTGCGGCTCCTCTTCCCAAAAGTCTTTGCTTCGCAAATCCTTTCGGGAGCCCTTACGACATCGGCGGTTCGTCGCAACAAGGCGGTTTTCCCAAGGCGTTCGGCGATACCGAACGCCTCGTTTTGACCGCCTGTTGCTCCTCTTCCTGCAAAAATACTTCGTCTTTTTGCAGGATTTATTTTTGTTCTTTCAGATAACTTGCTCTCAACTGTCCGCACGCTCCGCCGATGTCGGCGCCCATGCTGCGGCGCAGAGTCGCGGAGATGCCGCGATCGGTGAGCGCTTTCAGAAATGCCTGCGCGTTCTGCTCGTCGGCGGCGCGGAGCGTGCGCTCCTTGACCTCGTTGAGCCGGATGAGGTTGACGTGGCAGGGCCTGCCGCGCAGCAGAGCGGCGAGCGCCTCGGCATGCGCGAGGTCGGCGTTCTCGCCTGCGATGAGACTGTATTCAAAGATATACCGCCGCCCCGTCTGCTCAAAATAGTAGGCGCAGGCGTCGAGAATTTCGCGGATGGAATAGGCGTTGGCGACGGGCATCGTCCGCGCGCGCTCCTCGTCCGTCACCGCGTGCAGCGAGACGGTGAGATTGAGCGGGATGCCCTCGTGCGCGAACTGCCGCATCCTGTCCGCCAATCCGCAGGTGGAGAGGCTGATGTTGCGGGCGCTCATGCCGAACCCCGCCCCGTCCGTCACGTTGCGCAGAAAGCGCACGACGTTGTCGTAGTTGTCGAACGGCTCGCCGCTGCCCATCAAAACGACGTTGGTGACGGCGCGCCTGTCTTTCAGCCCCCCGCCCGCAAGGCGGTTGACGGCAAGGATCTGCCCCAAGATCTCACCCGCGGTCAGATTTCGGACAAGTCCCCCCAATGTGGAGGCGCAGAACTTGCACCCCATGCGGCAGCCCACCTGCGTGGAGACGCACTGCGTGTTGCCGTATTTATACTTCATGAGGACGCCCTCGACGAGGTTGCCGTCGGCGAGCGCAAACAGAAATTTCTGCGTGCCGTCCTTCGCCGTGAACACCTTTTCGATGCGCACGGGCTCGTCCTCGTACTCCGCAAGGAGCGCGCCGCGCAGGGCGGGCGGAACGGGCAGTTCCGAGATGCGCCTGCCGTGCAGAAGCCCCTCCGAGAGCTGCTTCGCGCGGAAGGGTTTTTCCCCCACATCGCGCACGATCTGCGCGAGTTCCTCCGTCGATCTGTCCTGTAAGACTGCCTTCATACGCGCCTCATCTTTGCGACATAAAAACCCGCGCCGAATGCCGTGTCGGGCAAAAACTGGATCCCGCACGTCTTTTTGACGTAGGAGAGCGGGCTGTCCGCCCCCTCGCACGAAAATTCGGGATGGCGGGATAAAAAGGCGGAGACGACGGCGTCATTCTCCTCCGAGAAGAGGGAACAGGTGGAATAATAGAGATGCCCGTCCCGCCTTACATAGCGGGAGCAGTTCTCCAAAATCGCCGCCTGCGTCCCGGCAAGTCCCGCAAAGTCCTGCTCCGATTTGCCGAGCGGGAGATCGGGGTTTTCGGCGACCGTGCCGAACCCCGAACAGGGCACGTCGCACAGCACACCGTCAAATGCGTTTTCAAATTCCGGATGAAATTGCGAGCTGTCCGCCTGCATGGCGGTGACGTTCTTCGTGCCCATGCGCGCGCAGTAGCTCTCGATGAGCCCGACGCGGTGCAGATGCAGTTCGCACGCCGTCACGCTTTTGCACTTTTGTGCGAGCAGGACGGACTTTCCGCCCGGCGCGGCGCACGCATCGAGGAGGCGTTCACACCCCTCGACGACGTTGCAGATGGCGACGCTCCCCACCGACTGGAAGGTGTAATCGCCTGCAAAAAAGCCCGCATCGCGCGCGAAGTGGTCGAACAGGTACACTCCCGCAAAGGGGGTATCGGTGTGCGGGCGGGAGAGATAGTTCTCCGCGCCCCGCACGAAGCGCACGCTCACGCCCCCGCTCTTCGCGCGGACGATCGCCTCGGTGCGCCCGCCGTACTCGCGGCGCAGTCTGCGGACGGCAAAGAGCGGATAGGGCGTCGTGACGGCAAGCCCCTCATCCCCCGCGGGGATGACGATCTTCTTCTCGTCGAAGTTGCGCAGTGCGGCGTTGACGAAGCCCGCCATCCCGCCCTTGCCCATCTTTTTCAACAGCTCCACCGCGAGGTCGGTGACCATGTAGCGCGGTTTTTCGAGAAAGATGAGAAAGTAGAACGCGATCTTCAGGAGGATACGCACGCTCTGCTTGGGGTTCTTTTCGGCGACCGAGCGGATGCAAAGCGCAAGGTAGGCGTCGTGTTCGAGCACGCCGTAGCAGACGCGGACGGTGCGCGCACGGTGCGCCTCCTCGATGGGCGTCTCGGCGAGCGCGAGCTTGAAATGCGCGCCCTCCGCATACACCTTCGAGAGCACCTGATAGGGATCATAGAGCGGGTTGGTCAAAGGTATCCCCCTTTGCGATCTTGCCGCCGTTGCAGAAGGCGGTGTCCGCCATGCGTTTCCCGCCCGCCGCCTGCACCTCGGTGAGCCGCACGGCACCCTCTGCACAGCGCACGACAAGCCCCTCCTTGGGAGATGCGGCAAGCACCGTTCCCGCAGGAACGTCTGTATCGTTCTCCGTCACGCGGGCGTTATAGCAGTTGAGCAGCAGCTCCCCTCTCACTGCAAAGGCGAGGGGCGCGGGCGAGAGCGCACGGATGAGCGCGCTCACCTCCCGAGCAGGGCGGGCAAAGTCGATCTGCGTGCGCACCGTCTTGCGGCAGAGCGTGCCTTCGCCCTGTTTTGTGAGCGTCACGTCGCCGCGTTCGATCGCATCCAAAGCGCGGACGAGCAAATCCGCACCGAGGCGGGAGAGCTTGTCCGTGAGCGTGCCGCAGGTGTCCTCATCGGAGACGGGCAGCGCCTCGCGCAAAAACAGATCGCCCGTGTCAAGCCCGATGTCCGTGCGCATGATGGTGACGCCCGTCTCACTCTCCCCCGCGAGAATGGCGGCAGAGATGGGCGCCGCGCCGCGGTACTTGGGGAGCAGGCTCGCATGGACGTTCCACACTCCCTGCGGGAACAGATCGAGCGCCTCCTGCGTCAAAATCTGCCCATACGCGCAGGTGACCATGAGATCGGCATGAAGGGCGCGCACCTCATCGAGCGAGGCGCGCAGCTTGACGGGCTGCAGCACGGGGATCCCCAGCTCCTGCGCCGCCTGTTTGACGGGCGAGGGCGTGAGGACGTGTTTTCTGCCCTGCGGCTTATCCGGTTGGGTGAGCACGGCGACGACAAGAAATTTCTGCGCCGCCGCCCGCAGCGACGGCACGGCGAGCTCCGGCGTCCCCGCAAAAACAATCTTCATACAAACCTCTTTCGGGAAAAATTCTTTGTGAATGTTATAGATCACGCCGCAAGGAAAGTCGCGTTTTGCGAGTGTTATAGATTACTCGCGCAAGCAAGGTCTCCTTGCGCACGTCGCAGTAAGGGCGGGCAGGAAGGCTCCCTCCCCTCGTCGCGGCAAGGGGGCAAAGGACAACCCTCCCGTCACTTCGTGACACCCTCCCTTACACAGGGAGGGCAGGTCGGCTCCCTCCCCGAGGGAGCTGGCGCGGAGCGCCTGAGGGAGTTGTTCCGCAAAAATCTTTGCTGCGCAAATCTTTTTGCGAGTTAAATAATGACGCGAGCAAAACCGCGTTTTGCGCTGCGGGACTCAATTTGCGTATACCTGCGCTTATGGGGAAAGGGTGAATTGACGCGAGCTAAAATTGTAAGCCCCGAAACTCGCGTCAAGAGGGAAAACGAGAAGGAGCCGCGCCAAAGGCGCTGTCCCTTCGGCGTTTCCCCTAAACCTCACGGCAAAGATTTTTGCCTTTGCAAAAAGATTTGCGTGAACGCTTTTCTGCGGAAAGGTGAGGCGGCGCGGGCTATCACTGTTGCGAATTCAGCGCCGCCGAGGAAAACCAAATGCAGAGCCTTCGGCGAACATTGGGTTTTCCTCCCCCCTCACGAGATTTCTTTTTGTCAGTTCAAAAAGAAATCTGTGAACTCCCCGTTACTCTTCTCTCACATCCTTCGCCTTATCGGTGTAGAGAACGCCGTCGAGGTGGTCGAGTTCATGGCACACGGCGCGGGCGCAGAATCCGCGCGCCGTCATCGAATAGCGGTTGCCGTTCCGGTCGGAAAAGACCACTTTCACCTTGTCTGGACGGGTGACCGTTCCCACCTTGCCGCGCACGGAGAGGCACCCCTCCGGCCCCGTCTGCTCCCCCTTTTGGGAGACGAGCACGGGATTGACCATCTCGAAGAACCCCTCCTCGACGTCCACCTGCACGGCGCGGACGGGAACGCCCACCTGCGGCGCGGCGATGCCCGCGCCCGCGGCGTTTTTGAGCGTCTCCTTCATGTCGTCGAGCAGCTTCCAAAGCTCCTCATCAAAGCGTGTCACGGGCGCACATTTTTCCCGCAGAACGGGGTCGCCCACCTGTACAATTTCACGGATCATATTCTTTGCCTCGTATTCAGCTTAAATTGGAGGGATTTTCCTCCACCCAGACGAGCGCATCCCTGTGTTTTACGCCTGCCGCGGCGTCGTAGATGCGCTCGAGAAGTTTCCCGGAGACCAACCGCATCAGCACCTGATAACGGTACTTGCCCTGGATGCGCTTGATGGGCGCGTGCATCCGGTTGAAGAAGAGAAATTCCTCCTGCGCGGACGCATAGACCGCCTGCAATTTTTCATAGACCTCGCGCAGCGCCTCGAGCGCGGCACCGTCCTCCGACGACGACACCATGACGCGCACGATGAGCGCGAAGGGCGGGAACATGGTCGCCGCGCGCATATTCACCTCGTGGCGGTAGAATCCCTCGTAGTCGTAGGCGGCGGCAAAGCGCAGGATGGCGTTGTCGGGATCGTACGTCTGCAGGACGACGTCTCCCTTTTCGCTGCCCCGTCCGCTGCGCCCCGCGACCTGCGTGATGAGCTGAAAGGTGCGCTCGCCGCTGCGGTAATCGGGGAAATGCAGGCTCATGTCGGCATCCAGAATGCCGACGAGCGTCACGAGCGGGAAGTCATGCCCCTTTGCGACCATCTGCGTGCCGACGAGGATATCCGCCTCGCGGTCGGCAAACTGTCTGAGGATGCGGAAATGCCCCTCTTTGCCGCCCGTCGTATCGTTGTCCATGCGCAGGATGCGCGCGGACGGGTAGAGCTTTTTCAGCTCCCCGACGACGCGCTGGGTACCCGTTCCCGCATAGCAGATGTGCCGCCCCCCGCAGGAAGGGCACGCCTCGAGCATCTTGTACCGCGCGCCGCAGTAGTGGCACTTCAGACAGTTCTCCTCGCTGTGATAGGTGAGCGAGACGTCGCAGTGCTCGCACTTGGCGACATAGCCGCAGTCGCGGCAGAGCACCGTCTGCGAATACCCTCTGCGGTTGAGAAACACGATCGCCTGCTGCCCCTCATCGAGGCAGGTCGCGAGCCGCTCGCGCAGCGCCGCCGAAAAGGGCGACGGGTTCCCCCGTTTGACCTCCCGGCGCATATCGACGAGATCGACGTCGGGAAGCGGCCGCGCATTGATGCGCTCGGGCATCCGCACGAGTTCGAACTCCCCGTCGAGCGCGCGCTTGTACGTCTCCACCGAGGGGGTCGCGCTGCCCAGAACGAGCTTGCAGCCGTTATACTTCGCCCGCAGAAGCGCGATGTCAAAGGTATTGTAGCGGGGCGCGGTCTCGGAGGAATAACTGCCGTCATGCTCCTCGTCGAGCACGATGACGCCGACGTTCTCGACGGGCGCGAACACCGCCGAACGGGCGCCGATGGCGATGCGGGCGCTGCCCTCGCGCAGCCTCTGCCATTCGTCGAAGCGCTCCCCCGCCGAAAGCCCGCTGTGCAGGATGGCGGCGGCAGAGCCGAACCGCGCGCGGAGCTGGGAGAGCATCTGCGGCGTCAGGGAAATTTCGGGAACAAGAAAAATGGCGGTCTTTCCGGCGGCAAGCGCATCGGCGATGAGGGTGAGATAGACTTCCGTCTTGCCGCTGCCCGTCACGCCGTGCAGGAGCGTGACCGTCTTCTGCGTCGACTGCACGGTGTGCACGGCGCGCTGCTGTGCCGCGGTGAGCGAATGTTCCGCCGCCCGCCCGGCAATGTCCTTGTAGGGATCGCGCAGGACGCGCCGCTTTTCAAGGACGATGCCCCCCTTTTTGACGAGGGAACTCACGGCGGCGCCGAACAGTTTGCGCAGCTCCGCCGCATCCGTCTCGCCGTGCTCTTTGAGATAGGCAAGGCACGCCGCCTGCTGTGGCGCGTTTTTGATGAGGACGTCCTCCTCAAACCGTGCAAACGTACGGAAATTCTCGGAGACTTTTCCCGTGCGCATCTCGGGCGGAAGAAAGAGCCGCAGGCACAGCGCGAGCGGCACGCGATAGCGGTGCGCGATGACGCGCGCAAGCGAGAGGCACTCCCCGTTGATGGCGGGCGTTCCCTCCTCGACGCGGTAGACCTTTTTGAGTTTTTCGGCGGGATAGTCGCTTTTCTCCTTGACGCGCACGACAAATCCCGTCGCCGCGCTCCGTCCGAAGGGCACGGCAACGCGGGCGCCCGCGCGCACGGGCGCATCGCACACGTAGTCGAAGATCTTATCCACTTCGCTGTGCGCAATGTCGACGATGACTTCACAAATCATGCTCTTTCCCGACGATGAAAAAGAAGCCCCGCAAATGACATCGGGGCACTCTCAAGCAGGTCACGCGCATCAGTCGTGCGCGATGGTGACCTTTCCGTTCATGATCTCCTGGCAGGCGAGGACGATCTCCTTCTGCTTGCCCGGAAGTTCCGTAATGCCCGCAGCCTGCATCTGCTCGATGATCTGACGGGTACGCTTTGCCACCACCACGCACAGCTCATAGCGGCTGGCGGGTTCCTCCTCGCTGCCCAACTTGCGGATGAGGGCGTCTACCGAAGGTTCATTGATCATATCTCTTTCTCCTTTTCTTTGCGGATGATTTCCTGGATCTCGCGCTTGGCGCGCTGCAAGTCGTCGTTGACGACGACGTAGTCGTAAAGATGCGCCTGGTCAAGCTCATATCTGACGCGGCGCAGGCGCTCCCGGAGCGCTTCCTCCCCCTCCGAACCGCGCCCGGAGAGACGGCGGGTCAGCTCCTCCATCGAGGGCGGCGTCACCATGATGAGGACGGCGCGCGCGGGCATCAGACGCTTGGCGTTGAGCGCGCCCACGACGTCGATCTCGAGCAGGACGGACTTCTCGCGCAGCTGCCGCTCGACGAAGGAGCGGGGCGTGCCGTAAAAATTGCCGAAATGTTCGTCATACTCCAAAAAGTCGTTCGCGACGATGCGGTCGCGGAATTCGCTCTCGGTGATAAAGAAATATTCCCGCCCGTTCTGCTCGCCCGCGCGGGGTGCGCGCGTCGTGCAGGAGACAGACTCCACAAGCCCCTCGTCCTCCGCGAGCAGAAGGTCGACGAGCGTTCCCTTCCCCACGCCGGACGGGCCGGATATGACAACCAGAATATTTCTCATGCGTTACTCCAGATTCTGTATCTGTTCGCGGATCTTTTCGATCTCGTTCTTCATGGAGAGCGCGAGCTTCGTCACCTCTCCGTCGTTGGATTTGCTGCAGATGGTGTTGCATTCGCGGTTGAACTCCTGCACGAGGAAGTCGAGCTTTCTGCCCACTTCGCCGAGCGTACAGATCTCGCGGAACGCCTTGATGTGCGAGGCGAGCCGGGTGAGTTCCTCGTCGATGTTGCACTTGTCGGCGAACACCGCCGCCTCCGTCAAAATGCGCGTCTCGTCGATCTTGCCCCCGAGGTACTCCGCAATGCGCTCGGTGAGCTTTTTGCGGTACTCCTCCGCGACGAGCGGCGCGCGCGCCGCGATGCTTGCCGTGAGCGTCTCGATGGTATCCATGCGGGAGAGAAGGTCGTCCTTGAGGCGTTCCCCCTCCTTTTCGCGCATCGTCGTGAGCGCGTCGAGCGCCCCCTCGAGCGCGCGGTGCAGGAGCGCCACGAGCGCCTCGTCCGCCTCGCCGTTTTCCTCGGCGTGCAGGACGTCGGGCAGGCGCAGATAAAAGGTGAGCGACGTGTCGTCGGTGACGCCGGGCATCAGCTCGCGCAGTCGGTCGGCGGCGCGCTGATAGGCGAGCGCCACGGAGGCATCCACCGCATATGTCTTTTCGCGCTCGCGGCGGTCGGTATAGCTTACGAACACATCGACGTGTCCGCGCGTGATATACCTGCGCACGACGGCGCGGAGGGATTCCTCCTGCGCGAGGAAGATGCGCGGACACTTGACGGAGAGATCGAGGAAGCGGTTGTTGACCGACTTGACTTCCGCCGTCAGTTCCATGCCTCCCTCGCTCAACGCGCATCTGCCGTATCCCGTCATGCTCTTCATGCGCAAACGCCTCCCTCATTCTTTTGCCGTATGTCTCATTATACCACGCGTCGGCGGTAATTTCAAGTGTTTTCTCTGTTTTTTCCCAACTTTGCGCGCGCTATGCAAGAAGGAGGGCATTGAGGTACCCCGTTCCGATGAGCACGGCGAGGAAGGAGAAGTTGATCGCCGAGAAGACGGCAAGATACCTGCCCGTCTGCCCCGGACGGCGGCGACGGAATTCCCCGAGCGTGATGAGGCTGGCGAGCGAGGCGACGGGCGTCCCCAGCCCGCCGATGTTGACGGCGACGAGAAGATTGCGGTAGTCGTTCGTGAAATGGGAGAGCAGCACTGCCGAGGGAACGTTGCTGATGATCTGGCAGGAAGCCGTCCCCACGAGCAATGCGGACGCACCGACGAGCGCGCCCAGCGCGGCGCGCACTTCGGGAATGCGCGCGAGGTTCCCCGAGAAAATAAAAAAGGCGCAGAAGGTGAGAAGCAGCGCGTAGTCGACGCGCAGAAAGCTGCGCGGTTCGAGGATGAGAATGGCGATCGTCACCGAAATCAGCCCGACGTAATAGGGAAAAACGCGAAACACGATCATCACCGAGAGCGCGAACAGCACGAAGTAGACGATCATGCGCCAGAGCGTCGGCGCAGGCGCGGGCGGCGTCTCGAGGCGCACCGGCTCGGGCTTGATGAAAAAGCACGTTCCCGCGATGAGCACGAACGCGACGGCAAACGGCAGCGCCATGATGGCGAAGAACTCCCCCGCCCCGATGGAATAGTAGGAATAGAGATAGAGGTTCTGAGGGTTCCCGAAGGGCGTGAGCATCCCGCCGAGGTTGGCGGCGACGTTCTGCATGACAAAGACGAACGCCGTATGGCGCGGCTTGTTGCAGGAGGAAAGCACATAGTAGCCGAGCGGCAGAAAGGTGACGAGCGCCATGTCGTTCGCCATGATCATCGACCCGAAATAGGTGACAAAGACGAGTGCGAAGGTGACGCGGCGCATATTGCCGAAGGCGGTGACGATCTTGCCGGAGAGCCACTCAAAGAAGTGCCGCTCCTTGAGCGCGCTGACGACGAGGAGCGTGCAGAAGAGGCAGGAGAGCGTGTCGAGGTCGAAGTAGCCGGCATATTCGGCATCGGGCGGCACGAAAAAGCAGGTGACTGCCGCCGCGACGATGGCGACGAGCAGCACGACGTGCCCCTTGAGGAATTGAAGAAATTGACGAACGGCGGAGGGCTTTTCCAGTGCGCCCTGCGGCTGCCCCTGCACGGGCTGCGCCGCCTCGGAATTTGACATTTTCATAGCGAAATATTTATATCGCTTTTCCGCAAAAAATGCAAGCAAAAACGGCGCACCCGCGCCGCTTTTTTTGAAAGAATCCCGTGCAGGACTGTCACAGCCCTTCCACGGTTTTTGTCTTTACCAGACGACAGGCGTAACGCCATCGTCATCGTAGTGCCAATAGTTACCGGCTTCCGTCGGCTGCGTCTCACTGTAATAGTAGATTGTCGAACCTGTCAAATCTGTATTCAATCCTTTTATGGTGATTGCTTCCCATTCTGCCTGCGACCCGCCATAATATACACTTCCCAAATAAGAGTTTGAAACAAAAGCAGACTCTGCGATATACACCACACTTTTCGGAATTACGATCGACCG
>CALVWN010000024.1 GCA_944367415.1 uncultured Clostridia bacterium
AGTACATTCACTACTGGAACAACGAGAGAATCTCTCTCAAACTAAAAGGAATGAGCCCGGTTGGATACCGAACTCATTCCCAAACAATCTAATTCTTTTTTGTCCAAACTTTGGGGTTCACTTCAAAGGATGCGTCTTTTTTTGATTGTTTTTCAGGACACGGGAACGACGTTCACTGCACGCAGCTTTCCGCTGTCCTTGGGATCGGGCTCGGTCTCAAACGTGACCTTCTGCCCTTCCTTTAACGTACGGAACCCCTCCGTCTGGATTGCGGAGAAGTGCACGAAAACGTCGTCTCCCCCCTCATCGTTGGCGATGAAACCGTACCCCTTACCGTCATTGAACCATTTTACAGTTCCGTTCACTTGATTTACCTCCTGTCGGCGCGCAGTGTAAACACGTACGCACCGATGCGTCACGAGTCATGCTTTCCCACGCCGACTTTCATTATACTCTTTCATTCAGAACTTGTCAATACCCATTTGAAAGTTTTTGTTTATTTTTTTAGATAATTCTCAATGAGCATTGCATTCGTCGCCACAAACTCGGACAATTCCTCCGGCGCGAGCGGGCGATAGTTCATCAGCGCAAGATAATAGATCTGCTTTGCGGCGCGCGACTGTTCCTCTTCGGAGGCAGATTTGAGCGCCTCGACCGCGCCGTTCGCCATATTGACGACCAGCGTCATATCGGCGGGCGACTCGCCCATGCCGTAGAACGTATGCATTTCGCTCAATCTGCGCGCAAACTCCGAGACATTGATGACTGCGGGAACGCCCGGATCCTTGAGTTTTTCCGTCTTTACGGTCACGTGCTTGCCCTCAAGAACCTTGTCAAAGATCGCCTTGAGTTCTGCATCCTCCGCGCCCTCCTCTTTGAGTGCGCCCGCCACATCGGCATCGATGCGCAAAAACCGCACGCGGGTCGGGTTTTTATATTCCAAAAAGCTCAGGAAATGCGGATCGATATAGGTGTCGCAATAGATCGCATCCAACCCTGCATCCTTGAACATCTTGATGTACTGCGCCTGCTTGTTCTCGTCGGAGACATAGTAGATCGCCTGCGGCTCCTTGCCGTTTTTGGCGTCCTCCTCACTGACCTCTTCCCCGTAGAAGGAACTGACGGGGCGGTATTCGCCGGAAAGATCTTTGTAAATGATGATGTCCTCGACGCGCTTGTAGAACTCCTCATCCTTCAGGCAGCCGAACTTGACAAACGTCGCAAGATCCGACCAGCAGTTTTCATAACGCTCTTTGTCGTTCTTGTAAAGCTCGGTGAGCTTGTCCGCGACCTTCTTCGTGATGTGCTTTGCGATCTTCTGCACCTGCTTGTCGTTCTGCAGGAAGGAACGCGACACATTGAGCGGAATGTCCGGACAGTCGATGACGCCGTTCAGAAGCATCAGAAATTCCGGGATGACTTCCTTGATATTATCCGCGATATAGACCTGGTTGCAGTAGAGTTTGACCTTGCCGCGCTCCAATTCCACCTGCTTTTTGACCTTGGGGAAATAGAGGATCCCCTTCAGACGGAAAGGATACTCCATATTGAGATGGATCCAAAAGAGCGGGTCGTTAAAATCAGAGAATGTCTCGCGATAGAACTGCTTATACTCCTCCTCCGTGCAATCCTTGGGCTGCTTCAGATAGAGCGGATGCGTCGTATTGACCGGCTTGTCGTCCTTCCCTGTCGGATTGAGGTAGATCTCATAGGGCATGAAGGAGCAATACTTGTGCAGCAGCTCGCGGATACGCTCCGCCTTGAGGAATTCCTTCTCCTCCGGCGCAATGTGCATGACGATCTTCGTGCCGCGCGTATCCTTCTCGCAGTCCCCGATCGTGTAGGTGGAGTTGCCGTCAGACGCCCAATGCACGGCAGGCGCATCGTCACGATAGGATTTTGTGAAGATCTCAATGTTGTCGGAGACCATATATGCGGAATAAAATCCCAAGCCGAAATGACCGATGATCCCGTCTCCGCCCGCTTTCTCATACTTGTCAACGAAATCGGCGGCACCGGAGAATGCGATTTGCGTGATGTATTTTTCGACTTCCTCCTCCGTCATGCCGATCCCGTTGTCTTCCACGGTCAGTGTTCCGGCTTTCTGATCGGTCGTAACGGTGACGCGGTAATTTTCCTCTGCCGCGGTCTCTCCGAGATCGACGAGTTTTTTATGTTTGGTGATCGCGTCCTGCGCATTGGCGACGATCTCACGGACGAAAATATCCTTGTCCGAGTACAGCCACTTCTTGATGATGGGCATCATGTTTTCGCTTGCGATGCGGATATTACCCTGTTTTTCCATATCTTGTATGCTCCTTATGATGTTCAAACAATATATAAACAAAAAAATCCGCATTTAAGCGGATTTTTCAGGTAATTTTCGATTATTTGTCGTCGTTTCCGAGCAGGTCGGCAA
Organism: uncultured Clostridia bacterium; assembly: GCA_944367415.1. GTDB lineage: Bacteria > Bacillota > Clostridia > Christensenellales > Borkfalkiaceae > Gallimonas. The sequence goes on from CALVWN010000024.1 coordinate 2,420, forward strand.
TGGATGCGCCGCCGTAACCGCCCTCGCTCCACTCTCTGTACTCTGCCTCGTCGGCATAGTCGCTCGCGGTGCGGCGGTTGCCCTTATTTCTCTGGCGGGGACGTCTTTCGCCCGCATCCTCTCTGTCTCTGTCGCGCTCTTCGCGGTTGGTATCCCAAGGCTTGGGCTGAAGCGCCTTGATGGAGAGCGTGATCTTATGCTCTTCGGGATTGAACGCAAGGATCTTCGCGTCGATCTCCTGACCGATCTTGAGTGCGGAAGTGGGATCTTCGAGCCACTCGTGCGTGATCTGGGAGACATGAACGAGTCCGTCGATGCCCTTTTCCAGTTCGACGAATGCGCCGAAGGAAGCGATGCGGACGACCTTGCCGTGCACGATGTCGCCCTCGGCATAGCGCTCTGCCGCGGTATCCCAAGGACGGGGCTGCAGCTGCTTATAGCCGATGGAGACCTTCTTGTTCTCGCGGTCGACCTTGAGAACTTTGAACTGATAGCGCTTGCCGATCTCAAGTACGTCGGTCACTTCCTTGACACCCGTCCAGGAGAGATCGGAGATGTGCGCAAGGCAATCAAAACCGTTGACGGAGACGAACGCACCGAAGGAGGTCACTCTCTCGACCTTGCCCTCGACGATGTCACCGACATTGATAGAGTCAAAGAAAGCCTGCTCGCGCTCTGCCTTCGCCGCCTCTCTCGCTTTCTTCTCCTCCTCGAGGATGACGCGCTGGGAAGCAATGATCTCCTTTCTACGCTCGCGGCGGATCTCGAGCATTCTGAGACGCAGCTTTTTGCCGACCATCTTATCGAGTTCCTTGACATAGCCGGAGCGGATCTCGCGAGCGGGAACGAATACGGCATACGTGCCAAGCTCTGCGGTAAGGCCGCCCTTGTTGAACCCGGTGCAGACGACGGAGAACTCCTTGCCTTCCTCGATGTCCTTCAGAAGCGCTTCCTCTTCCTTGAGCTTTCTCACCTGCTTCTCGGAGAGTTTGACGGCGGGCTTGGTCTCAACGACCATAACGTCGATGTTCTCGCCGATCTTGTCCGCATATGCATCGCGGCTGTAGTTGTCGCAGTCGAGTTCGGACTTGTCGATGAGAATGTCTGCCTTGCCGGAACCGGACACATAGATGCCCTCGTCCGTCGCGGAGACGACCTTCACCGTAAGAAGCTGATTCTTCTTATAATGCGAGCCCTTGTCCATTTCGGCGATGATCGCGTCCATGGCGGACTTCTCTTCAGCGGGAGCTGCCTGTGCAGACGCCGCCTCCTTCTGTTCGGGAGCGGGCTGCGCCTCCTGTTCGGATACGGTCTCCGCCGCTTCTGCAGCGGGAGCTTCCTGCGTCTCGACGGGTGCGGCTTCGGCCTGAGCCGCTGCCGTTTCCTCTGCGACGGGCGTTTTCACCGTCTCCTCGGAGACCTGCGTCTCCACCTGTACTTCCGCGTTGTTTTCTGCCATCTTTTTGAGAACCTCCGAGGTCTGCCAATCGGGAGTGCTTGCCCCCGCTACAATGCCGACCCTTTTACAAAATTTTACTTTTTCATATTCGAAATCGTCCGCATTTTTCAGGCGGTATACCTGCCCGCAAAACTGCGAAGCGATCTCTGCAAGTTTATTGGTGTTGCTGCTGTTCAGCCCGCCGATGACGAGGATCGCGTCCGACTCCCGCGCGAGGCGCGCAACATCTTTTTGCCTGCTTACAGTAGTATAACAAATTGTCTTAAAAATCTCAACTGTTTTTGGACACACTTTTCGAAGATTTTCTGCAATTTTCGAAAATCTTTGCTCGGAAAAGGTAGTTTGGGACAAGAGAGCGACGTTTTTTCCGCGCAAGAAGGAGAGATCCTCTTTTTCGGAACCGATGACGTACACCTCTCCGCTGCTCCAGCCGACAAGCCCCGCGACCTCCGGATGCTCGCGCTGACCTGCGATGACGACGGTCTTTCCCGCGGCAGTCTGTTCGGAGACGATGCGCTGCGCGTTGCGCACAAAGCCGCAAGTGCAGTCGACAACGCGGATGCCGCGCTCCCGGCAGATGCGATAGACTTCCCTGCCGACGCCGTGCGAGCGGATGAGGAGCGTCGCCCCGTCGGGGACTTCTGCAAGGTCTTCCGCCGTCGGGATCCCCCGCGCCCGGATGCGTCCCGTCACGTCCTCATTGTGAATGAGTTCCCCGAGCACATAGGTGTTGACCGGCTCTACGCGCATGGCGGTCTCCACCGCCCGGCGCACGCCCGTACAGAACCCGCAGTGCGCGGCGACGACGACCTTCATTTGTCATTCCCGCGCGGCGATTTGCCGCGGCTGCGGCGCTCCGCACGGAACTGTTCCCGCAGCGCATAGAGATGATCGGCAAGGCGCGCGTCGATCCCGGCATACTCCTCGGCGGTCAGTTTTTTCCCGTAATATTCGCGCAGCTCGATCGGCTCGCCGATGACGACGTGCGTCATGCGGAACAGCTTCGGCCGGTTGCAAATGACCATCGGAATGATGGGCGAATGTGTCTTGATCGCAAACATCGCCGCACCGCCGTGAAAGGGCAAAAAGGTCTCATCCGACTTTTTGTTGCGCGTGCCTTCGGGGAAGATGGAAATTTTTTCGCCGTTTCTGAGAACTTTCAAAGAATCCATGATCGTCCGGACATCGGAACCGTCACGCATGACGCCGATGACGCCCAGCCTGCGCGCGCAATACCCGAGAACGGGCGCATGGATGACGGCATCCTTCGCGAGGAAATGAACGCCCTCCCACGTCGTATGCGCGGGATAGAACACATCCCAAAGACAATAATGGTTGCTGACATAAATGCAGGCGCCGGGGCCGACTTTCTTGTGTCCGTGCAGACGAAAAGGAAATAAGATCCAATGAATGGGATAGAAGAGAACGCGCAGAACATTCATGAAATGCATGACGTGACGTCCTTTCTTATCCGCGGGAAAGAGCAGCCTGCGCTGCTTTTCCTCGCGCAGCGCTCTGCGCTCGCGCTTCTTTTGCGCGCGCTCCTGCCTTTTTTGCAATTTTTGCTGCTTGCGGCGTTCCTGCGCC
>CALVWN010000025.1 GCA_944367415.1 uncultured Clostridia bacterium
TCAATCCACAGCTCGTTGTCGAGAATGGAGCCGTCCGCCTCGCCGTTCAGGTTGAAATAGGCGTGGTTGGTGAGGTTGACCGCCGTCTTCTTATCCGAAACCGCATGATAGAGGATCTTCAGTTCGCCGCGCTCGAAGATATACGTCACGCGTACGGTGAGCGTGCCGGGATAGTTCTCCTCGCCGTCGGGCGAGACGAGCGTGAGGCGCAGTTCGTCGCCGACGACCTCGTGCGACCAGATCTTTTTGTTGAAGCCGATTTTGCCGCCGTGCAGGTGGTTCCCGCGGTCGTTGCAGTACAGCTGATAGGTCGTGCCGTCGATCGTGAGCTTGCCCTCGCCGATGCGGTTGCCGAATCTGCCGATGAGCGCGCCCAGGTACCCGCCGTTGTTCTCATAGCCCGCCATGTCGTTATAGCCGAGAATGACGTCCACGGGATTGCCGTTTCGATCGGGAACGATGATACTCTGGATGATGCCGCCGTAGTTGAGCACGGTCGCCTTGTACGGGCCGTCCGTAAAGGTGAAGGCGAGCACCTCCCTTCCGTCCTGCGTTTTTCCGAAGATCCTTGTCGAAATCATATTTTACCCCTTCTTTGGCGCGCGGTCATGCCGCCTGCGCTTTTCAGGACGTATTATAGCACGTCCGGGGGAAAAAGTAAATAATTTTGTTAAAAATACCCAAACTTCGGATATGCAGAAAAAATATCTTCCCGTACTCTTCGCCGTCCTCGCCCTCACGGCGCTCGCCGTACTCGTCGGCATGCGCACCGCGCGGGCGCAGACGGTGTTCTCCTACGCCGAGGAAAAGACCGTCTATCTCACTTTTGACGACGGCCCGAGCACCGTCGTGACGGGTCGCATCCTCGACACCCTGCAAGAGGAGAACATCAAGGCGACTTTCTTCATCGTCAGCGACCGCGTCCGCGGCAGAGAGAATACGCTCCGGCGCATCGCGGCAGAGGGGCACACGCTTGGCGTGCACTCCGCGACGCACGATTACAGGGCGATCTATGCCTCGGACGAGGCGCTTTTATCCGACGCAGACACCTGCGCCGCGGTCATCGAGCATGTGACGGGCATCACGCCCCGTGTCTACCGCTTCCCGGGCGGCGGGACGGCGGACTTCGCGCGGCAAAAGCAACTGCTCACGGAGCGCGGCTACCGCGTCGTGCGCTGGAACGCCGTCTGCGGGGACGAGGAGATTGCACATGCCGATGCGGCGCAGCTCGTCGCCGAAAGCATCCGCACAGCAGGACAGCGAAAGAGCGTCGTCCTGCTCCTGCATGACAGCGCACCGCACAAAGCGACCGCCGAAGCGCTGCCCGACATCATCCGTTATTTCCGCGAACAGGGATACCGCTTCGCCGCCTTTTGAAGCGGAGCGGTTTCACACGAACCATGCAAAAACGGTACGCCACCCCTACGGGCAGGATGGCAAGCGAACAGACGGCAACCGAAAGCCACTGCACGGGCGTGAGCGCACTCAGATGAAAGGCGGTCCGCAATGCAGGAATCAGAACAAGCGCCACGTTGAGAAGGACGCCGACGAGCACCGTCAGCCACATTGCCCGCCCCGAGAAAAACTGCTTTTTGGTCATATGCACGCCCTCCGCGCGCACATTGAAGCCGTGGAAAAGCTCGGAGAGGGAGATCGTGAGGAAGGCGGCGGTGGTCGCGACGGCGGCGCCGTAGACGTGCAGGAAGACGCAATATTGCGCGATGACCACGGCGGAGAGCATCACGCCGAAAAAGAGCATGCCGAGGATCGCCCGCCGCGAGAAGATCTCCCTGTCGGACACGGGCGGACGGTCCATTGCGCCGTGTGTGCGTTCCATGCCAAGCGCGAGCACGGGAAGAGAGTCGGTAATGAGGTTGATCCATAATAATTGCGTTGAAGTGAGAAAGTCCTGCTGCCACAAAAAGAGCGTCACAAGAAAAACGGACAACACTTCCGCAAAGTTGGTGGAGAGAAAAAAAGAGATGGTCTTTTTGATGTTGAAAAAGACGTTGCGTCCCTCCTCTACGGCGCGCACCATCGTCGTAAAGTCGTCGTCTGTGAGCACGACGTCGGCGGCGTCCTTCGTGACGTCCGTCCCGGATCCCATCGCAACGCCCACATCCGCACTCTTCAATGCCGGCGCATCGTTGACGCCGTCTCCCGTCATCGCGACCACCTCACCCGATGCCTGCAATGCCTTGACAATGTTTTGTTTGTGACCGGGCGAAACGCGCGCGTACACCGAACAACTTCCGGCACGGCGGGCAAGCGTCTTTTCGTCCATGCCGTCCAATTCATCGCCCGTGATGACTTCCCCCCGTCCCTTCGCAATGCCAAGCCGCAAAGCGATCGCATATGCTGTTTCGGGACTGTCGCCTGTGATCATGACGGTTCGTACACCCGCGCGGCGGCACGCCGCCACTGCCTCTTTGACGCCCCCCTTGGGCGGATCGTGCATCGCGGCAAGTCCCAGGAAAGTGAGGTCATCTTCCCGCTCGCTCCGTCCGCAGGCAAAGCCCAGAACGCGCATCGCCTGCGCGGAAAAGGACGCCGCGCGCGCTTCGATCTGCGCTTTGTCCTGCGCGGTGAGCGCCCTCTCCCCCGCTGCCGTCAGAATCCGGCTGCACTTCTTCAGGACGACGTCCGCGCCGCCCTTGACGTACAGCCTGCCGCCCCGCTCGGTGCGGCAGAAGACGCTCATCATTTTGCGTTCGGAGGTAAAGGGCGATCCGCCAAGCCGCTCGCAGTCATAAAAATATCCCAGTCCGTCCGCATATTCAAGGAGCGCGATCTCGGTGGGATCTCCCACATATGCGCCCGCGCGCCCCTTTACCGTATGGCATATGCGCATGCAGCGCAAAAGCTCGGTCTGCATGGGCGTGCCGGCATATGTCTCGCTCTCCATACGATCGCCGGTCGAAATCGCTTCGACGGTCATTCTGTTGCGGGTGAGCGTGCCCGTCTTGTCCGAACAGATGACACTGCACCCACCCAGGCTCTCCACCGCCCCCATGCGCCGCATGACAGCGCGTGAGGACGCCATGCGTTGTACACCCAGCGCCAGAATGACGGTGACGACCGCCCCCATGCCCTCCGGAATGGCGGCGACCGCGACGGCGACCGCACTCATCAGGCTCTCCAAAAAGGTGTGCCTGCCCGTGACGAGGGAGCCGATAAACACCGCGAGCGCGACGAACAGCACTACGGCCGTGATGACCTTCCCGAGCTTTGCGACCGTTTTATCCAGCGGCGCGGGCGCAGGTTTGCTCTGGTGAAGGAGCGCCGCGATCTTGCCCATCTCCGTGTCCATTCCGCACGCCGTGACGAGGCAGCGCGCGCTCCCGCGCACGCAGAAAGTACCCAGATGCGCCGTATTCGCGCGTGCGGCGAGCGCGGGGCGCGTGACGACGCAGTCCGTCTTTCTGACGGGCTTGCTTTCCCCGGTGAGCATGGATTCGTCGCAGCGGAAGTCCTCGGCGTACAGCACGCGGCAGTCGGCGGGGATCCTGTCCCCCTCCTCCAGTTCGACGACGTCCCCCACGACGAGCGTCTCCGCGTCCGCCTTGACGACCCGCCCGTCCCGCACGACCTTCGCTTCGCACGCCGAAAGCTTTTTCAGCTTTGCGATGGCAGTATCGGCGCGGTACTGCTGAAAAAATCCGACGATCGCATTGAGCAGGATGACGACAAGCAGAATGATCGTATCGGCAAGTTCCGATTTATCCCCCGTTGCGACGGCAAGTCCTGCCGAAAGTGCCGCGGCGATCATCAGAATAACGGTCATTAAATCGGTGAACTGCGCAAAAAACAAGAGCAGTTTGCTCTTTTTTTTGCCTTCCGAAAGGGCGTTCGCGCCGTTCTTTTCCAGCCTGCGCACCGCCTCCGCCGAGGTCAGTCCCCCTTCACTGCTCGCAAGGCGATCCAGAACCTCCCGTTTTGTCTTTGCATATTGTTCCATATCGCTATGGTATGAGCGCCGCAATGAAAAATATGCCTCTGTTCACAGGGCTGTTTTGCCTCAGGCAAATCGTTCAAACAAAATTGAATTATAGGCTGTCCTCTCCTTGACATGCTAACCGTCCCGTGATACAATATTAGCACAATCAAGGAGGTATGAAAATGAATTGTCCGTTTTGTCAGACGGAAAACCCTGATTCCGCCGTGTACTGCAAAAACTGCGGCAAACCGATGAGCGGAATGTTACCCTGCCCCACATGCGGCGAAGAAGTTCCCGCAGACGGAACGTTCTGCATCCGCTGCGGCGCGCGTCTCGCACCCGCGCCTGCGGCAGCCGACGCGATGTCTGCCGCCCAATCAAAGACAACAGACCCCGCAGCATCCGAACAGGACACACCCAAACTCTGGCAGAAGATCCTTACATACGTCGGCGGAGCCTGCGCGGTATTTGCCGCGCTGTGCGCGCTTATTTTTACGTTCTGCCTGGGCTGTTCGGTAGACGGCGGCGCACTGAATCAACTTCTCGACATCCAAGGCATGGATCTTTACTACTACTTCGGCGATGCGTACACCGACCTGAATGAAGCGCTCATCGAACCGATGCCGACGGTTTACGCCGCCTCGCTCTATGTCTGCACGATCTTCGGCACGCTCATCTCCGTCGCAGCTCTCATCACGGTGCCCGTACTGTTCATCGTCACCCTCGTGCGCTATATCCGCAGCTTTTCGGGAAAGGCGAAAAATTCCGCCACGGGCATGGCGGCAAAAACCTACTTCGTATTTCTTGCGTTCGCTCTTCTCTTCCTCGGGCTGCATGCGGCGACGGTATACATCTCCTCTGCCGCAAACGCATCTGTTGACATCAGTTATAATATTTCCCTTTCCCTCAGCGGTGCAACGACGGCAGGCATCGCACTCGGTGCGATCGCAATCACACTTTCGGCAGCCTGCAACGCTGTCAGCCGCGGCGTCGAAAATAAAAAGAAGCCCCGCATTTTACAGCTCAGCTTTTATGTCGCCGCCGCCGTCCTTTCCTGCATTGCCGTCTCCCAGCTCGGAGGCTGTCTGACCGAACTCATTGCCGAAGAAAGCGGCAACAGCATCCGGCTCTCCTTCGGTTTCATGCAGGCGTTGTCGCTTATCGGAAATCTGGACCTCCGATACGGACAGACTACCTCGCTGATCGAGGCTTACCCCTCCGAATGCCTGACGATTATCGCCTGCTCCGTCCTCGGTTTTATTCTTCTGATTGTACTCATGATCATGGCGGCGCTGCTTCTTTCGGCGCTGTGTAAGGGTGTGGACGAAGGAACCGCATCGAATGCCAACGCGCTGAAATATGCCATTCTCTGCACGATCTTTGCGCTCCTTGTCACAGTCTGCGCGGCGCTGCTGATCGGCAACGCGGCATCTCTTGTCAACCTGATCAATGAAGGTACGCAGATCCCTCTCCGCACGAATTTTACCCCCGTCCTTGCCGCCGCGGTACTGTTTGCGGTTACGCTCATAATTCTCATCGTCTATACAGCACTTTCCTCTTCCAAGGACAAAGAACACGACTAAGCACATTTGCTATAAAAATGAACGGCGACCGAAAATTTCGGTCGCCGTTCATTTTTGTTTTCTAACAAAAATCTTTGAAGAAGCGTCTTTTAATATGCCGCGTACCCTTGTTTATACCCCGTACTGCGTCCTGTATGCTCGCATCGCCTCAAGGTGCTCTTTGCCCTCGATGACGCCCGTTTCGATCGCCTCGATGATATCTTCAACAGTGACGATGGAGTACACCTTGACGCCAAACTCGTCGTACGCCTCCTGCACGGCAGACTTTTCGCCCGTCCCCTTCTCCTGACGGTCGACAGAGATGATCATCGCGCTCACCGTGACGTCCGCCTCCTGTTTGATCTTGGGCAGCACTTCGCGCAGCGCCTTGCCCGAGGTCATGACGTCCTCGATGATGGCGACTTTATCCCCCGCCTCCAGCTTCTGCCCGACGAACATACCGCCCTCGCCGTGGTCTTTGACTTCCTTCCTGTCAAAACAGAAGCCGACGTCCACGCCGTGATTCTTGGCGAGCGCAATAGCGGTCGCGACGGCGAGCGGGATGCCCTTATAGGCGGGGCCGATGAGCGTCTTGGCGTCCACATTGTGCGCCAAAAAGCACTCCGCATAGTATTCGCCGAGCGCCGCGATCTGCGTGCCCGTGCGGTACTTGCCCGCATTGATGAAGTAGGGCGCCTTTCTGCCGCTCTTTAAGGTGAAGTCACCGAATAAGAGCACCTCGTTCTCCACCATAAATCTGATAAAGCGCTGTTTGTAAGTAAGCATAGTTCTCTCCTTATGAAATAGGCTTGCAGCCTTTTAGTTCAGCGTAAGGGTATCCGTCAGGTCCGCAACACGGGCAACGCCGTGACGGTCGCACCACTCGTTCAATCCCGCAATGATCTTGGGGCAGGCGCGCGTGTCGGTGAAGTTCTGCGTACCGACCTGCACGGCGACGGCCCCCGCCATCAGAAATTCGATCGCGTCCTCGGCGCAGGTGATGCCACCCATGCCGATGACGGGAATTCGGACGGCGTGCGCCGCTTCATATACCATGCGCACGGCAATGGGCTTGATGCCCGCGCCCGACACCCCGCCCGTGTTGTTGGCAAGGACAGGGCGGCGGCGCTCGATGTCGATCGCCATGCCCGTGAAGGTATTGACGAGGGAAATGCAGTCCGCGCCGCCCCGTTCCGCGGCCTCCGCGTTCGTCGCGATGCTCTCCACATTGGGCGAGAGCTTGACGATGAGCGGTGTTTTCGGGCACTTCGCCTTGGCGCGGGAGGTAACCTCCTCGATCGCCTCGGGGCGGATTCCGAACGCCATGCCTCCGCATTTGACGTTGGGGCAGGATATATTCAGCTCGAGAAAGTCGACGAGCCCGTCGAGGCGGGCGCACACGCCCTCATAGTCCTCGATCGTCCTGCCGACGACGTTGGCGATGACGCAGGTCTTTTTTTTGAGCCAGTCGAGATCTTCCGCGATGAACTTTTCCACGCCGGGATTTTGCAGTCCGACGGCGTTGAGGATGACCCCGCGGCTCTCCGCGATG
>CALVWN010000026.1 GCA_944367415.1 uncultured Clostridia bacterium
CCGGCTGATTACAAATCAGCTGCTCTGCCGATTGAGCTACACCGGCAAGGTGGTGCCTTGGGGCGGAATCGAACCACCGACAGACGGATTTTCAGTCCGTTGCTCTACCATCTGAGCTACCAAGGCAAAGTCGCCTTTTTCAAGGCGCGAGCCTCACTCCTTGGGAATGGGGCTCATAAAAAGTGGCGACCCAAAACGGGCTCGAACCGTCGACCTCCAGCGTGACAGGCTGGCGCTCTAACCAACTGAGCTATTGGGCCATATATGCGGCATTGCCGCTTTGCAGTACGGATCGCGTTCCGTGACAGACTTTTTGGTGGGCCTTCACGGATTCGAACCGCGGACCAACCGGTTATGAGCCGGCAGCTCTGACCGCTGAGCTAAAGGCCCGCTTGTTGGGGTACCGCAATCGCAATGCTTGACTATCATAGTATAAAGAGAGAAAAAAGTCAAGTGTTTTTTTGCACTTTTTCCACTTTTTTTCATCAAACTTCGAAAGCGATCCCCCTTTTTTCGCCGCGGGTCAGGCATGCGGCGCATCCAGAAGCCATGCAAGCCCCGCCGCCGTGCGGGAAAGACTGTCCGAGGTGTGTCCGCCCGGATGGTGCACGAACGCCGTCCGCGCACCCCTCCCGCGCAACAGGACGACGAGCGAGGATGTCTGCTCCTCCACCGTGCGCAGAACGCGGTTGCGCGTGCGCGCCTCGCGCTCGCCGAGAGAGAAGTAGGCATACGCGCCCTGCACGAGGGAATGTTGCTGCGCGTACGCAAGAATGCCCGGGAACCAGAGCGATCCGGAGACGGAGGCGACGCGCGAAAAAAGCGGCAGCGTGAGCGCGGCATAGAGCGCGAACAGCCCGCCGAGCGAATATCCTGCGATCCCCCGCCAGCACGGCGGAGCGGGGAGCTGCGCCTCGATGGCGGCGAGCTTCTCCGTCATGCGCGAAAGATACACCTCCGCGCCGCCCGCCAGCGTGCCGCCGAAGGGCGAGGGCGCGCGCCAGGGCGTCATGTCGCGCTTCCAGTCGGGCACATCGGTGACGACGAGCGTGAAATCGGCACCGCCGCGCAGCAAATCGAAGACCGCCGCACCCGTGCGGCGGTCGTATGTATTCAGCCAGATCATGGGGCTGCCCGCCTCGCGCGCAAAAAAGACCTGCGTGCGATCCGCCCCGGCAGAAAACAGCGCCATCGTCACGCTTCCCGCGGTACATCGAGGCGCAGACGGAACACGAGATCCTCCGTCGAGAGCATGACGTCCGACGGGATGCGCAGCGTGTGCGCCTTGAGATCGTACACGCAGGCGTTGCCGTCGTCCGCGACGCCGCCGATGTGCAGGATGAGCCGCCCCGTCTCTCCGTCCAGCTCCCAATCGAAGGAGCGCCGGTTGCCATAGTCGTCGTTCTCCTCCCCCTCCGTCACGAGGAAGAAAGAGCCGTGCCCGAGGGGGGTGCCGCGCTGCTCCGCCTCCTCATACAGACAAAATTCCTCGATGCGGAAGGAGCGCACCCCGTCCGTCACCGACGCACTCGTGTACTTGTTGCCGTATCCGAGATACCCGACCGTATAGGAAAGCGCAAAGGAAAATCCCCGGTACTCCGCCGTCGCCGTCTGTTCTGTATCCGAAATCTCGTCGACGTCGGGGAGATTTTCGGAAAAGATCTCGCTCAACGGAATGGCCGCGACGACCTCGTCATAGTAATCGGTGCAGGAGGCGAACAGCATATCCAGCTCGAACGGGTCGTAAAGACTCAGGCATACGGATGTGCTCGAGGCATAGGAGATGTTCTTGTAGCAGACGGTGTACTCCGCATCCACGCTGCTGCCATGCACCGCGACGGTCATGATCGCCGTGCCGATCTCCTCCGTGCTCAGCCCCGAGACCTCCGCTTCCGAGAGCAGCGCGCGCTTCTCCTCTCCCTTGCCGTTGCGGAACACGAGATCCGCCTCCGGCTCCGGCTCATGGAGATAGAAGTCGCGCTCGAACTCCACTCCGACAAAGGAATATTCTTCCAAATCGATATCATCGACAGGCGTATAATTCTTGCGCTTGAGTACGACGACCGTCACGACGACCGCGGCGACCACGATCAGGGCGAGCGCGACCGCAAGCACCGCGATCGTGCGCCTTTTTATCTTCGCCATAATTTTCCTCCGTAATTGCAAACAGCACCCGCTGCACTTTTATTATATATGAAATCGGAGAAAAAGGCAAGAGGCAGCAAAAGATCCGATCAAAAATTTTGCCGCAGCTGCCGCAAAAAGGCGGCAAGCAGATCGCGCACGCGCGCCTCGCCCGCGGGCGAAAACCCGTGCCCCTCCCCCGCAAGTTCCACGAGGCGGGCATGGGGATAGCGCGCGGCGGCGCGGCGGCTGTACCCGACGGGCACGACGGCGTCCTCCGTCCCGTGAACGAGCAAGACCTGCCCCGCAAACGCGGCGAGCGGCGCAAGATCGCGCGCGCAGGCGTCCGCAAAGTATGCGCGCCCGAGCGTCATACCCCAGAGCGTTTCGCGTGCGGGATAGTCGGCATCCGGAAAGCGCCGCCGCCAGTCGTCGGGAATACAGAAGGCGGGATAGAGCAGCATCATGCCGCACACGTCGCGCCGCTCGGCGGCGGCGAGCGCGCACACGAGTCCGCCCTGGCTCCCCCCGAACAGCACGGTGCGGCGGGCGCCGGAGACGCGCAGCACTTCGTCGACTGCGGCGTGCAAGTCCTCCGTCTCGGTGGCGAGCGTCATGGAAGTCGTGGGAAATCCGCTCTCGTCATGCACCGAGCCGCCGCAGAAATCGAAAAGGAGCGCGGCGCAGCCGCACTGCACGCAGAGCTGCGCTTCGGGCAGAAAGTCGCGGCGGGAGCCGTTGAAGCCGTGGCAGAAAACGACCGCAAGCTCCGCCTGCGCCGCGGGGAGCAGCAGCTCCGCTCCCATCTTCCTGCCGTGATGTGCGATGATCTCCATATTCCCCTCCCTTTGCAACAAGTATAGCACATTGCGCCGCCCTTTGCAAGCCCCTTTCGCGCGGCACAAGCGGTTGACTTTTGCCGCCGCGCGGCATATAATGTTGCGTATGCAAACGGCTCTCAAAAAGGGGATCGGCATCCTCTTTATCCTCGGCGCGGCGCTCTGCTTTGCGCTGATGAATCTCTTCGTCAATCTCGCGGGCGATCTGCCCCTCATGCAGAAGGTGTTTTTCCGGAACGGCATCACCGTCGTCGTGGTCTTTGTCATTCTGCTCTTTCAGAAGGAGCATTTCCGCATCCGGAGCCGCGCGTGCATCCCGTGGCATCTGCTGCGCTCGGGCATCGGATTTCTGGGCGTCGTGCTGAACTTTTACGCGATCGACCACATCGGCAGCATCTCGGACGCCTCCATCCTCAACAAGCTCTCCCCCTTCTTCGCCATCCTCTTCTCCGCCCTGCTGCTGAAGGAAAGACCTCGGCTGTTCGAACTGCTCTTTGTCGCCGTCGCCTTCGGCGGCGCGGTGTGCGTCGTCGATCCGAGCTTTGATATGCAGGTGCTGCCCGCCCTCTCGGGATTTGCAAGCGGCGCGTGCGCGGGGTTTGCCTATACCTGCGTGCGGATCCTGGGAACCAAGGGCGAGCGCGGCATCATGACGGTCTTTTTCTTTGCCGCCTTCTCCACCGTCATCTCCCTTCCGCTCATGATCGCCTTCTACGAGCCGATGACCCCCATGCAGCTCGTCTGGCTGCTGCTCGCGGGCGCCGCCGCGACGGGCGGACAGTTCTGCATCACGGCGGCATACCGCAATGCTCCCGCCAAGGAGATCGCCGTATTCGACTATATGCAGGTGTTCTTTGCCGCCATTTTAGGGCTTGTATTTCTCCATCAGGTGCCGAAGGTACTCAGCCTCATCGGCTATGCCGTCATCATCGGCGCCGCGATCGGACAGTGGGCGTACCACATGGTGCGCGCGCGGCGGGAACGTGCTGCGCACGCCTCCCCGCCCGACGAGACAAGACAGGAATAGAAAATGCGCCGCCCGCAAAAATGCGGGCGGCGCAGCGTTTCAAAAGATCAAAGATACCAGTTGTGATGCCATCCGTTCACATCGACCGACTCTCTGTCTCCCGTCATAAAGATATAAAGATCGCCGTCGTAAAAGAGACTGTACTCCCAATCCATACTGATCTCGTATTGCGCCGAAGTCGCCTCGGAGCAGCCGAACTTGTCGTCGATCTCGGCGCACGTCGTCTCCCAGTCGAGCAGGAACGCGGAGAGATCGATGACGATCCCCTCCTCCGTCGCCTCCATCGGGATCTCGAACGAGAGACCCATATCGCCGTACTCCTCGGAATACATCACCACCCCTGCTTCGCAGACATACCAAAGATCCTCGTACCGCGCCCCGTTCCATTGAACGGGGATGACGATGCGGCCGTTCGTCTCGTCCAGCTGCGCGCTGCCGATCTCGGGCGCCAGCTGATCTTTTTCGGGCGCCGTCAGCGTGAACGTATCATAGGAGACGGTGAGCGTGCCGTCCAGAACGAAGCGCGCATCGCTTTCAAACACCTCGATCCCGTCGTCGGGATCGGCGTCGGTATAGGCGAGGTCGAAGCCGAATGCGATCTCCGAGATCCGTGACGACGCATCCAGTTTGACCGAACACGACGCACTGCTCGTGCCGAACTCCACGGCGCGGAACAGCGTCTCGAGGCCGAACTCCGCCCCCGTGATATCCTGAAAGATCAGATCGGCGAGGTCGTATGCCGTCTTGCTTTCCAACGCGGCAATGTTCTCGCGGATGGCGCGGAATCCCTCCGCACCCACTTCCTGCCCGGCAAACAGGTCGATGAGCCCCGTCACCTTGAACTGCCCGAAGTTGCGGCGCACATAGTCGTACACACTCTCGCCCGCCTGCGGCTCGGAGAGAATGTTGCCGACCTGCGTCCCCGCACTCTCCGAGATCGTCTCATAGAGAAAACGCGCGGGATCTTCGAAGAGCTGTGCCAACATCTCCTCGGGCGGTATGCCGTTCGAGAACACCATGATGGCAAACAGTGCGACATTTTCGTCGCTCAGAAGCGTTTCCAAGGGGAAGCCGTTGGGCGCAAGCACGGCGTCGAGGCGGTCGAGAAAGTCCACGACGGTGATATCGTCGTCAAAGAGCGTCTCGCCGATGGCGGCAAGCTCCTCGAGCGACTGCTCTTTCAGCGCCTGCGTCCAGGCGAGCAGACTGTCGCAAAGCGCCTTAAGCCCGATCTCCAGATCGATCTGCCGCCCGTCCTCCGCGACGCGCATCGTCCATCCGTCGACGGAGTCCAAGCCCGCCAGCGAAAAGAGCGAATCGCAGCCCGAGAAAAGGTTTGCGTTGTTCCTCAAAAGGTAGGGAATGACCTCGAACTCGTCCACATCCGGCCGGGCGGCGTAGAGCATCTCATCGCCCATGGTAACACCGCTGTACATGACGCCGTCCAGATACAGGCTCGACGAACCCGGTTCCCCGTCGATCGTCGTCTGCGCGGACATCGCAAAGCCGTTCTGCACATCGTTGATGAGACGGATCGCCGCCTCCATCGTGCTCTCCCAATCGGCGAAGCCCGCCGCGTTCGACACTTCCCCGTAGTCCGTCTTTGCCGTCATCGACACGTCGATCGAGAGGAATTCCTCCTCCGTCGTCGCGGCATACGCCCGGTCAAGAAGCGCCGCCGCACCGCTGCCCTCGGGCTGCTGAACGTCTTCGGGCGGCGTTCCGCCCGTTTCGTCGTCGGGGTCTTCCGGCAGCGCGCAGGCGGTCAGGCCGAACGCCATCGCGCCCGCAAGCAGCACGCAAAGCCCCTGCTTCCACAACTTCATATCGCATCTCCTTTTGACGGCAAGCGCCGTCCTCTGTGATACGATCATTATACCTTCCCCCTCGGATTCTGTCAAGTCTTTCCTCACAAAATCCGTCGGGACGGAATGTTCACCGGACGGGAACGATGGTCGGCGTCACCTTTTCGCCGTGCACGACGAGATAGCAATAGGAGGGCGACGTATAGTCGCCGAGCGCGCCCGGGTTGACGCACAGCACGCCGTCCACGTCCGAAATGTCGGCGCGGTGGGTGTGCCCGTAGAGCGCGACGGCGCAGTCAAGCTCCTTCGCGCGCGCCGCAAGGCGGGCAAGCCCCGTTTTCACACCGTACTTGTGCCCGTGACAGCAGAAGATGCGCACGCGCTCCGCCTCGATGACGTACTCCTCCATCCCGTAGGAGAAGTCGCAGTTGCCCTTCATCACGAAGGCCTTTTCGGGGTACTCGCCCGCAAACTCGCGCAGATCGGCGGAGCCGTCTCCGAGGTGGACGACATAGTCGTTCTCCAAAAAGAGCGGCATGATCTTTTCCACGTTCTTTCTCCTTCCGTGCGAATCGGAGAGAACGACAAAGGTCTTCAAAGTTTTGCCTCCAATGCGGCGAGCGCCCTTCCGCGGTGGGAGACGGAATTTTTCTCCGCGTCGGTCGCCTCGCCGAATGATTTCTTGAGATCGTAGCTGTAGAACAGGCAGTCGTAGCCGAACCCGCCGCTGCCGCGCTCCTCAGGGAGGATCTCGCCGAACGTGCGCCCCTCGGCGGTCACCTCCCGCCCGTCCGGAAAGACGAGGGCGATGGCGCTCGTAAAGTGCGCGCGCCGATCGGTGACGCTGTGCATATTTTTGAGCAGAAGGGCGCGGTTGTCGGCGTCGTCTCCGCCCGAATAGCGGGCGCTGTACACCCCGGGCGCGCCGCCGAGCGCATCCACCTCGATGCCGCTGTCGTCGGCGAGCGCCGCCTCTCCCGTGCCCTTACAGACAGCGCGCGCCTTGATAAGCGCGTTTTCGAGAAAGGTCTCCCCCGTCTCCTCGACCTCTGCGGAGAACCCCGCCTCCCGTTCGGAGACGATCTCCCAATCGGGGAAGATCTCGCGGAATTCTTTGAGTTTGTGTGCGTTTCCCGTCGCTGCAACGACCTTCATACGACCTCCTTTTCGTAGCCGACGCGCAGCTCGCCCGTCGCAATGACGACGGTGCCGCACGCGGTAAATCCGTAATGTTCGAGCGCCGAACGCATGGGAACGTTCCCCGCGTGCGTATCGATGCGCACCGACCTTGCGCCCGCCGCCCGTGCAAGCGCTTCCGCCTCCGAAAAGATGACGCGCGTCACCCCGCGGCGGCGGTATGCGGGCGACACGGCGACGCGATGGACGGCAACGTATGCGCCGTTTTGCAGCCATGCCCCGTCGATGACGTCGTAGGCAGGTTCCTGCGGCACGACGACGAACGTTCCCGCAACGACGTCGCCGTCGCGCACGACGTACAGTTCCCCGCGCGCGAAATGGGCGACGGTGTCCTCCTGCGTGGGCGGGAAGTTCTGCCATTGATCGAGCCCCTGCTCCGCGAGATACTGCCGCGCCGCACAGAGCACGGACGCGACGGCGGGAAGGTCGTCGGCGCGCGCCCGCTCCGCCCTCACCCCTCCACCTCGACGGAGGTGAAGCAGAACTTGTCGACGTCGAACAGCCCCTTGTCGGTGAGCTTCAGATGGGGAATGACGGGCAGGGCGAGGAAGGCGAGCGTCATGAAGGGATCGTACCCCTCCTTCACGCCCATGCCGCGCGCCGCAGCCGAGATGTGCCCCGTCTTTTCGGCGACCTCCTCGGCGGAAGCGCTGCTCATCAGCCCCGCGACGTCGAGGGGAAACACTTCCTCCCGCCCCTTTCCGACGAGCGCCATGCCGCCGCCCGCCTCTTTGAGGAGGGCGACCACGCGCGCCATTGCGGCGTTGTCGTCGCCGAGGATGACGAGATTGTGACTGTCATGCGCGACGGAGAGCCCCATCGCGCCGCCGTGAAAGCCGTACCCCTTGACGAGGGCGCGCCCGACGTTTCCGCTCGCGAAGTGCCGCTCCACGACGGCGAGTTTCAGAAGATCGTCGCCGAGCACCACGTCCCCATCCGTTTGCGTCACGGGCACGATCTCCTCCCGCGTGATGAGCTCGTTGGGAAGCACATACATGGCGCGCGCCTTGTTCGTTCCGATCGGCATCCGGAAAGTGTCCGCCGTGACGGGCGCGACGTGAACGGTGTCGTGCACCGCGGCGGGCAGATACTTGTTTGCGGAGAACTTCGGCGCGCCGTTCTCGGCGACCAGCCGCCCCCGCTTCCAGACGGCAGAGACGCGGAAGTCCTTCACGTCGTCCACCGCGACCATGTCCGCGACATAGCCGGGCGCGACGGCACCATGTCCGCGCATATGATAGCACTCCGCGACGTTCCTGGTCGCCGCGCGGATCGCCCAGAGCGGCCTTATGCCGAGGGCGACGAGCTGACGGAGCGCGTCGTCGAGATGGCCGCGCGCCATGAGATCGGACGCGTGCTTGTCGTCCGAGCACAGAAGAAAGCGCGTGAAATTGTTCTCGTCGATGAGGGGCGCGCAGACGGCGGCATTGTTCGCCGAGGAGCCGCAGCGTATCTGCACATACATCCCGCGCGCGATCTTCTCCGCGATCTCCTCCCCCGAGAGGCTCTCGTGGTCATTTGCAATGTTCGCGCAGAGGTACGCGTTGAGCGCGTCCCCGCGCAGTCCGGGTGCATGGCCGTCGGCGACCTTCAAAAGCGCCTTTGCCGCCTCGAGCTTTTCGAGCGTGTCCGCATCCCCCGCGACGACGCCCACATAGTTCATCATCTCGCCCAGTCCGAAGAAGGTCGGCTTTGCAAGCTCCTCCGCAGTGGCGCGCCCGTCGAGGCGGGCGCCGCTCGTCTCAAAGGGCGTTGCGGGAACGCAGGACGGGAGCTGCAAAAAGACCTCGAGCGGGCTGACCCCGTCCGTCTTCATCCGTTCGCACGCTTCGGCGATATATTCCGCGCCCTGCACGCCGCACACGTTGACAAGCTCGTGCGGATCGGCGACGATGGCGCTCGTGCCGTGCGGCACGACGAGGCGCGCCATCTCTTCGGGCGTGAGCATGGTGCTTTCGATGTGGATGTGCGCATCGACGAAGCCGGGCAGAATGATGCGCCCCGCCGCGTCGTAGCGCGCGAGGGCGTCATACCCCCTGCCGATGCCTGCGATCGTGCCGCACCTGACGGCGATCTCCCCCTCCTCCGTCTCGCCCGTAAAGACGTTGAAGATGCGGGCGTTTTCGATGACGAGGTCGGCGGGCGCGCGCCTCATGGCGCAGTCGATGAGTTGTTTCATGACAGTTTCCATATTTCCTATTATAGCAAAAAGCGGCGTGCATTGCAAGCCGCTTTTCCGACGTTTACCGGATCTTTGCGCGCATCCGCATGGAGTTGAGCACGGCGAGCAGCATGACGCCCGTATCGCCGAACACCGCGATCCACAGCGGGAGGCCGACGAAGAGCGAGAGGATCATGAGCGCGACCTTGATGCCGATGGAGAACACGATGTTCTCCATGACGATCCTGCGCGTCTTTTTCGCGCCCCGGATCGCCTTTGGAAGGGCGCTTAAATTGTCCGTCGCGAGGCCGAAATCGCTCGCCTCGATCGCCGCGTCGCTGCCGAGACCGCCCATTGCGACCGCGACGTCGCTCGCCGCCATGACGGGGGTATCGTTGATGCCGTCGCCCACATACAGAAGTTTGCCCTGCGCCCTGAGCGCCTGCGCGCGCTCGGGCTTCTGTTGCGGCAGAAGGTCGGCGCAGACTTCGTCGACGGGAAGATCTGCGAGCGCCGCCTTTGCGCGCGCCGCGGTGTCGCCCGTCAGCACGGCGATGCGGCGTACTCCCGCGTTTTTCAGCTCCGTGAGTGCCGCCTTCGCCTCGGGGCGGATGCGGTCGCGGATGCCGACGCTGCCGAGGAGCTTCCCCTCCTCCGCGACGTACACGGTGAGCGCGTCGCCCGCGGGCGCGTCGCAGGGGATGCCGTGCTCGCGCATGAGTTTGTCGCTTCCGACGAGCACCGCTCTGCCGTCCACGATGCCCGAGATCCCGCGCCCCGCGATCTCCTCGACGTGTGCGGCGGCGGGCGCTTCCACCCCTTCGAACGCCTGCGCGAGCGGATGGGAGGAGGCGCGCTCGAGCGCGGCGGCAAGCGTCAGGACACGCGATCCGCCGCTGATCTCCCCGACGGAGAACTTGCCCTCGGTGAGCGTGCCCGTCTTGTCGAACGCCGCGACTTTGACGGCGGCAAGGGTATCGAGATACACTGCGCCCTTTGCGAGCACGCCGCAGCGCGCCAGCGCGCCGACGCCCGAAAAATAGGTGAGCGGCACGGAGATGATGAGCGCGCACGGACAGGAGATGACGAGGAAGTTGAGGGCGGGCACGATCCATTCCGAAAAGTTGAACCCCTGAAAGAGGGGCGGCACGAGGGCGACGAGGAGCGCGGCAAGCACGACGATGGGCGTGTACCAGCGCGAAAAGCGGGTGATGAACTTCTCGGGCGCCGCCTTCTGCGAGGCGGAATTTTCGACGAGTTCCAAAATTTTCGCGACGGCGCTCTCGGAGACGGGGCGCACGACTTCGGCGCGAACCGCCGCGCCCTCGTTGACGCAGCCCGCGAGCATCTCCCCGCCCGCGGCGACCTCTTTGAGATAGCTCTCCCCCGTCATCGACTTGGTGTCGAGGGAAGCGCTCTCGTCGAGCAGACGGCAGTCGGCGGGAACTTTATCCCCCTTCCGAAGGAGGATGACGTCGCCGACGCAAAGTTCCTCGGGATCGATCTCCTCCTGTCTGCCGTCTTTGAGGCGGATGGCGCAGTCGCTCTTGAGCGCCATGAGGCGGGTGATCGCCCCGCGCGAGGAGCCGACCGCGATCTCCTGCAGATATTCGCCGATCTGATAGAGCAGCATGACGATGGCGCCCTCCATGTCCTGGCGGATGGCGAATGCGCCGACGGCGGCGATGAGCATGAGAAGATTCTCGTCGAGCAGCGTGCCGAGGCGAAAGCCGCCCTGAAAGGCGCGGCGGACGTTGCATATGACCGCCCAGACGACCGGCCAGCCCGCCGCCGCAAAGGAGGCGAGAAACAGCCCGAAGGCGACCCAATCGTAGCCGCCGAGCAGGTGCAGCACGAGCGCGGGCACAAAGAACGCCGCCGAGATGGCAATGCAGAGGATGTCTTTGAGGTGCGACGTCCTCTTGGGCGGGGCGTTCCCGTCAACGATCTCCACCTTTTCAAAGGAGGCGATGTGCCCGATCGCCCGTCGGAGCGTCCCCTCCCCCTCGTATTCGAGCGTGACGCGCTGCCCGACAAAGTCGACGCTGACCTCGCCCACGCCCTCGAGCGCGGCGAGTTCCTCCTGCAGTTCCGCCGCGCACGCCGCGCAGTGCAGATTGCGGATGCGGATGATCTTCTTCATACCCTTCCTCTGAACATCGAACTATTTGAATAACTGTTCAATTATTTCGGCAATACTATACCACAAAAAAAGAACGCCGTCAAGCGTTCTCTCAAAAAAATCACCGGCGCGGGCGGTCGATGCGATAGATGAGGTGCGGCATTACGACGCCGTGGTAAAACTTTGTCATGCTGCCGACGATGCGCATCCCGCCGCGTTCGGCGACATGGCGGGAAGGGAGATTGTTCTCGCGGATGATCGAGTACACTTCGGACAGTCCGAGCGCGGTGAACGCATACTCGCGGCAGGCGATCGCCGCCTCCGTCGCATAGCCGTTGTGCCAATATCTGCGCGCAAACACATAGCCGACCTCCGCGACCTCGCCCGCGGGGATGCGCTGCATACTCAGACCGCACTGCCCGAGAAAGGCGCCGTCCGACCTGCGGATGACCGCCCACCACCCGAACCCGTCGCGCTCATAGCGCGCGAACATCTTCTCCATCCACGCGTCCACTTCCGCGTCCGAAAAGGCGTGTTCATAGGCATACATCGTTTTCTCGTCCTGCAGCGCCTCGGCGACCGACGCGCGGTCGTCGGGCGTGAGCGTGCGCA
Organism: uncultured Clostridia bacterium; assembly: GCA_944367415.1. GTDB lineage: Bacteria > Bacillota > Clostridia > Christensenellales > Borkfalkiaceae > Gallimonas. Next base: position 11,888 of record CALVWN010000026.1, read on the forward strand.
GCCGCAGGCGGGGCGTTGTCAGGATCTCCACGGCTACACCTCGCGCGGCGACACGAATGTTCTGCCGTCCAGACGGGAGAGCGCGCCGCCGCAGTGCAGCGTCAGCTCCTTGGCGACCAGCCGCTGGCGCGTCGCATGGCAGGCGCGGTTAAAGGCCTCGTCGCCGTACTTTTCATCCCCCACGACGGGATGCCCGAGAAAGGCGAGGTGGGCGCGGATCTGATGCGTCTTGCCCGTGTGCAGCGTGACGCGCAGCAGCGCGCTCTCTCCCCCTTCGACGACCTCGTATTCGGTGACGATCTTCTCGCCGACGGGCTTCGTGCTCACCTGCACGCGCGCGCGGGCGGCGTCCTTTTTGAGATACGCCTCCATGACGGCGTGCGCGGGCGAGGGCGTGCCGACGACGCGGGCGAGATACACCTTTTCGATGCGCCGCGTGCGGAAGGCGGAAAGCAGTTCCGTCTCTGCCGCCTCCGTCCGCGCAAAGAGCATCAGCCCCGACGTGTTGCGGTCGAGGCGATGCAGAAAATGGCACTCCCCCCGCTCCGAGAGCGCCGAAAAGACCGCCTCCGAGCTCACGCCGCTCTCCTTGTCGACGACGAGGATATTTTCATCCTCGAAGATCACGGAAAACGCCTGCTTCTGCTCCTGCGCGCGCGTCATGTAGTAGCGCACGACGTCGCCCGCTTTGAGCGGAACGTCGGAGGCGACGCGCGCGCCGTTGACGCGGACGTCGCGCGCCTTCAGGAGCGTCCGCAGGCAAAAGGACGCCTGCGCGCACACTTCATCGGTGAACGCGGCGAGCGTGGTATTTCGGGGGACGACGTATTCCTTCATGGCGATTCCTGACGAGTAAAAATGTGAGAACGGGCAAGAGCGCGGGCAGCACGACGAGCGCGCCGCCCATCCATAGCGCATAGGCGAGGTAGCAAAGCACCAGCGCGGCGGCAGTCTGAACGAGCGCGTAGAGTGCGGCGCGCCCCCTGCCGATCTCGCGCGCCGCGGCGGCGATCGCCGAGATGCAGGGCGAGCAGGTGAGCACGAACACCGAAAACGCGAACGCGGACGCCGCGCCGTAGGGAAACTCTCCGCACAGCATCGCGAGCGCGCCTGCGACGTTCTCCTTGGCGACAAGTCCGGCGATCGCGGCATAGGCGATGCGCCAGTCGTTCATGTCGGCGGGCGCGAACAGCACCCCCAGCCCGCGGCAGAGCGCGGCGAGCATACTCTCCTCCGCGCCGCACAGGCGGAAATGCCAGTCGAAGGAGGAGAGCAGCCAGCTCGCGAGCAAAAACGCGAGGATGACCGTTGCCACCTTTATTATAAACTGTTTTGCCTGAAAGAGCAAGG
>CALVWN010000027.1 GCA_944367415.1 uncultured Clostridia bacterium
TCGGCTCGTTGATGACACGCAGCACGTTGAGCCCTGCGATCTTGCCCGCGTCCTTGGTCGCCTGACGCTGTGCGTCGGTGAAGTATGCGGGGCAGGTGATGACGGCGTCCGTCACCTTGCTGCCGAGATACGCCTCCGCATCCGCCTTGAGCTTGGAGAGGATCATTGCGGAGATCTCCTGCGGTGAATACGACTTGTCGTCGATCTTGACTTTATAGTCCGACCCCATCTTCCGCTTGATGGAGATGACCGTCTTTTCGGGGTTGGCGACCGCCTGGTTCTTTGCCACCTGTCCGACGACACGCGTGCCGTCCTTCTGGAACGCGACGACGGAGGGCGTCGTGCGCGAACCTTCCGCGTTGGGGATGACGACCGGCTCGCCGCCCTCCATCACTGCCACGCAGGAATTGGTCGTACCCAAATCAATGCCGATAACCTTTGCCATATTTCTCTTCTCCTTCTATCCCGATAAATGTTTTTGAATGTTGTTACTTTGTGACGAGCACCTGCGCAAACCGCAGGATCTTGCCGTTCTGTTCATACCCCTTTGCGTACACTTCGCGGATGATGCCGCTCTCCTCCCCCTCTTTGGGTTCGACTGCGAGGATCGCCTCGCAGCGGGCGGCGTCGAACGGTTCGCCGACGGGCGCAATGGGTGTGACGTGTTCGCTTTCCAAAAGTTTCTCGAAGTTCTTCAGCACCATGCCGATGCCCTGTCTGGTCTTTTCCTCCGTACAGGCGGCAAGGGCGCGCTCCAGACTGTCCGCAATGGGAAAGAGTTTGACGATGACGTCGCTCCTGCCCTCCGTATACGCCTGCGACCGGGTCGCCGCCGTACGCTTGCGGTAGTTCTCGTACTCCGCCGAGACGGAATACCACTTCTTTTTGAAGTCCTCCGCATCGGCGAGCGCCTTCGTGAGATCTGCCTGCAGCTGCTCGCAGGTCGGCTCTGCGGGAACGTTCTCCCCCGCCGCCTCGGGCGCCGGGGCCTGTTCGGGCGCCGGCTGCTGCGCTTCAGGCATCTCTTCGTGATTTTTTTTCTGTTTCTCGTTCACGTCGTTACCTTCGCTTTTTTTCGTCACCTATCATATAAAACGATTTGCCCGAAATTAAACGTCATTTACAAAATTTCCCCGAAAAATTTTCCCGCGCGGGCATCTCGTTCCTTGACAATGCGCCTGCCCCGTGCTATAATTGTCACAAAACAGAGGATATACAGCATTCATTATAATAATGCACGCGCGCGAAAAAAGCCCCCTTCCGGGCAGGAAGGAGGCTTTTTGCGTGCCGCGTTATTCGGCGAGATCGAACTGATAGGAGGCGGTGAACTCGTAGTCCTCGCCGGGGGCAAGGATGGAGCTGCCGCGTGCGGCGTACTCGGGCACGTTGACGTTGTTGGGGATCGCCTGCGTCTCGAGGCAGAATCCCGCGCGCTTGCCGTAGAACGCCGTCTTGCCCTGCTGGTGGAGGCCGTTGCCCGCATAGAACTGCACCGCGGGCATATCGGTGCGGCAGGTCATGCGGATGCCCGTCTTTTTGCTCAGCGCGACGGCGTACTTTGCGTACACGCCGCACTTATTTTTGAGGACGTGGCAGTGATCGTACCCGCCGCCCTGCTTCAAGTCGATGTCGTCCTTGTCGATATCCCTGCCGATGGGCTTGGGCACATTGAAGTCGAAGGGCGTGCCCTCCACCTTTTTGAAGCCCCCGACGGGGATCATGGTCGGATTGGTGGGCGTGATCTCGTCGCAGTCGATCCAGTGGACGTTGTCGAGGATGCTGCCGTCCCCCTCGCCGTTCAGGTTGAAATAGGCGTGGTTGGTGAGATTGACCGCCGTCTTCTTGTCCGTCGTTGCGGAGTAGTGGATGCGCAGCTCCCCGTTCTCGAAGATATACGTCACGCGCACCTTGAGGTTGCCGGGGTAGTTCTCCTCGCCGTCGGGGGATTCGAGGAAGAGCCGCAGCTCGTCCCCCACGACTTCGTGCCGCCAGATCTTCTTGTTGAAGCCGACCTTGCCGCCGTGCAGATGGTTGCCGCGGTCGTTGCAGTAGAGCCGGTAGGTCACGCCGTCGATGGTGAGTTTGCCCTCACCGATGCGGTTGCCGAACCTGCCGATGAGCGCGCCGAGATACCCGCCGTTGTTCTCATACCCCGCCATGTCGGGATAGCCGAGGATGACGTCGGTGAGATTGCCGTTCTTGTCGGGAACGACGATGCTCTGGATGATCCCCCCGTAGTTTAAGATCGTCGCCCTGCACTGCTTGTCCATAAAGTCGAACGCAAGCACCTCTCTCCCGTCCTGCGTCTTGCCGAAGATCCTCGTTGAAATCATAACTTTCCCTCCTGAAGCGCCTGCGCGCCCTTTTTTCGCGCCCATTATAGCACACTTCGGGGCAAAAGTAAATATTTTTGTAAAAAATACCCAAACTGCATTCATGCAGAAAAAGTACGCTCCGCTCATCGCCTTTCTCGCCGTGCTGCTGTTGCTCGCCGCAAACATCGCCGCGCACGCCGCCCTGTGCGCGCCGACCTTTGCCTATGCCGGGGAAAAGCGCATCTTCCTCACCTTTGACGACGGCCCCAGCACCGTCGTCACGGGGCGCATCCTCGATACCCTGAAAGAGGAGAACATCCGCGCGACTTTTTTTATCGTGAGCGACCGCGTGCGCGGGCGGGAGGAGACGCTGCGGCGCATCGTGCGCGAGGGGCACACGGTGGGCGTCCACTCCGCCACCCACGACTATGCCGCCATCTATGCCTCGGACGAGACGCTGCTCGCCGACGCGACGGCGTGTGCGGCGTGCATCCGCCGCGTGACGGGTGTGACGGCGCGCGTCTACCGCTTTCCGGGCGGCGGTACGTCGGCGTTTGCACGGCAGAGCGCGCTGCTGCGCGAGCACGGCTATACCGTCGTGCGCTGGAACGCCGTCTGCGGCGACGAGGAGATCGCCGGCGCCTCCCCCGAGACGCTCGTCAGGGAGAGCATCCGCACGGCGGGAAACAAGGCGAACGTCGTGCTTTTGCTGCACGACAGCGCTCCGCACAGAGCGACCGCCGAGGCGCTGCCCGCCATCATTGCGCACTTCCGCGCACAGGGATACGTCTTTTGCGCCTACTGACGCGCAGGCGGGAGAGCGCGCGCAGCAGCTTGCGGAACACCGCCCCGAGGGGCAGCACGGCAAGCGAGCAGCCGGCGACCCAGCCCCACTGCGCCGCCGTGAGCGGCGTGAGGCGGAAGGCGATGCACAGCGCGGGCGTGACGACGAGCAGCACGTTGAGAACGACGCCGACGGCGACGGTGACAAGAAGGGCGCGGTTGGAGAAGTGTCCCCGCCAGCCCTGCCGTCCGTCCTCCGCGCGCACGTTGAAGACGTGCAGCAGCTCGGAGAGTGAGATGGTGAGGAACGCCGCCGTCGAGGCGACGCCGTTGCCGTACAGCCGAAGAAGAATACAGAACTGCGCCATGACGACGGCGGAGAGCATGACGCCGAAAAAGAGCATGGAGCAGACGGCGCGCGCCGAGAAGATCTCCCGATCGGAGACGGGCGGGCGCGCCATTGCCCCCTTGGTGCGTTCGACGCCGAGCGCGAGCACGGGCAGGGAGTCGGTGATGAGGTTGACCCACAAGAGCTGGGTGGAGGTGAGAAAGTCGTACTGCCACAAAAAGAGGGAGACGAGCAGCACGGACAAGACTTCGGCGAAGTTGGTGGAGAGGAAGAAGGAGACCGTCTTTTTGATGTTGAAAAAGACGTTGCGCCCCTCCTCGACGGCGCGCACCATCGTCGCGAAATTGTCGTCCGTGAGCACGACGTCGGCGGCATTTTTGGTCACGTCCGTGCCCGAGCCCATCGCGACGCCCACGTCGGCGGACTTCAGGGCGGGCGCGTCGTTGACGCCGTCTCCCGTCATTGCGACCACCTCGCCCGCCCGCTGCAGCGCCCGCACGATCTGCTGCTTGTGCCCGGGCGAGACGCGCGCATACACCGCAGTGCGCGCCGCGCGGCGGGAGAGTTCCTCCTCGTCCATGCCGTCCAGCTCCTCGCCCGTCAGCACTTCGCCCCGCCCCCTTGCGATGCCCAGCCGCACGGCGATGGAGAGCGCCGTCTCGGGGGAATCCCCCGTGATCATGACGGTGCGCACGCCCGCGCGGCGGCAGGCGGCGACCGCCTCCTTCACCCCCTGTTTGGGCGGATCGAGCATGGCGGCAAGTCCCAGAAAGGTCAGCCCCTCCTCGCGCGCGCTCTCGCCGCGGGCGAAGCCGAGCACGCGCATCGCCCGCCCCGCATAGCCTGCGGCGGCGCCACGCACCGCGGCGCGGTCTTTTTCCGTCAGCGTCCGCTCCCCGCGTTCCGTGAGGATGCGGCTGCACTTCGCGAGCAGCACGTCCGCGCCGCCCTTCACATACAGCCGCTCTCCCTCCGGGGTACGGGCGAGGACGCTCATCATCTTGCGCTCGGAGGTAAAGGGCGTGCCGCCCGTCCGCTCCCACGCCGTCTCGCAGCCGACGCGATCGGCGTATTCGACGAGGGCGATCTCGGTCGGATCGCCGACGTATGCCCCCCTTGCTCCCTTGACGGTATGGCAGATGCGCATACACTGCACGAGCGCGCGCTCGGACGCGCTGCCCGTGTACGCCCCCTCGGACATGGTCGGGGGGAAGACCGTGCAGATCGCCTCGACGGTCATCTTGTTTTCGGTGAGCGTGCCCGTCTTGTCCGAACAGATGACGGTGCATCCGCCCAGGCTCTCGACGGCGCCCAGCCGCCGCATGACGGCGCGCGAGGACGCCATGCGCTGCACGCCCAGTGCCAGAATGACGGTGACGACGGCCCCCATCCCCTCGGGGATGGCGGCGACCGCGACGGCGACCGCGCTCATGACGCTCTCCAAAAAAGACACCCTGCCCGCAATGAGGGAGGCGGCGAACAGCACGAGAGAGACGAGAAGCACGGTGACGGTGATGACTTTTCCGAGCCGTGCGATCGTCTTGTCGAGGGGGGCGGGCGCCGGCTTGCTCCTGTGCAGAAGGCGGGCGATCTTGCCCATCTCCGTCTCCATGCCGCAGGCGGTGACCAGGCACCGGGCCGTTCCGCTCACGCAGAAGGTGCCCAGGTGCGCCGTATTCGCGCGCGCGGAGAGCGCGGAGCGCGTCACCACGCAGTCGTATTTTCTGACCGGTCTGCTCTCCCCCGTCAGCATGGATTCGTCGCAGCGGAAGTTCTCGCTGCGCAGCACGCGGCAGTCGGCGGGCACGCGGTCGCCCTCCTCCAGCTCGATGACGTCGCCCGCGACGAGCAGCTCCGCGTCGATGCGCACCACCTTGCCGCCGCGCACCGCCTTCGCCTCGCACGCGGAGAGCTTTTTTAATTTTTCGATGGCGGCGTCCGCGCGGTATTGCTGCAAAAATCCCACGACGGCATTGAGCAGGATGACAAAGAGCAGGATGCCCGTGTCGGCAAGCTCCGACCTGTCGCCCGTCACGAAGGCGAGCACGGCGGACAGCACCGCGGCGGCGATGAGGATGATCGTCATGAGATCGGCGAACTGCGCGAAGAAGAGAAGCAGTTTGCTCTTTTTTTTGCCCTCTTCGAGCGCGTTTCTGCCGTTTCTCGCAAGCCGCCGCTCCGCTTCCTGCGGCGTGAGTCCCCCCTCGCCGCACGCCAGCCGCTCCATCACTTCCCGAATGCCCAAGCCGTACAGTTCCATAGTGGTATGGTATGAACAACTTCATCAAAAAATGCGCCCGCGAAGGGCGCATTTTTTTTGCGCTGCCCGCGGGCGGCGCTTTTTTTATTTGACCGTTCCGACGCTGAGCAGGAACCGCTGCCCGTTCTCAAACGTCAGCAGCGCGTTCGCGCCCTCCTGCACCATCGTGCAGCAAAAATCGTCGCGTATCGACAGCAGGATCTCCTCCATCAGATCTCTTTCTCCGATCTCGTACAACTTCTCACAGTCCGTTTGGTGTTTCATTGCTCTATGTACTCCTTTTTCTTTTTTCCATCGGCTGCGCGCTTGCCTTTGTACTTATAAGTATATCCTCTGAACTGAAGTAATGCAACTGAATTGCTTCAGTTTGGAGGATAATTTTTTGTAAGAAAAGGTCTAATTTATGGAGAATTTGTCGAATTTGTCTGAAAGCTTGAAAGAGCTGATGGACGAACGCGAATTAAATCAGACGACGTTGGCGCAGGCAATGCATACGCCACGCTCCAAGATGTCCTCCTATCTGACGGGAAGTCGGATGCCGAATTATAAGACCTTTCTTGATTTTCTGAATTTTTTCAACTGCTCGGCGGATTTTTTGCTGGGGCTTGCCGAGTACCCGCAGGAGGACGTTCCCTATAAACCCGTGCCGCCCTTTTCCGAACGGCTGCGCGCCATGCTCCGCGCAACGGGCACGAGCCAGTACCGCTTCGCAAAGGACACCGGGATCTCGTGGGGGATCTTCTATATGTGGCTGGCGGGAAAGGCGTACCCCTCGATGGACAACCTCGTGCGCATCGCCGCATACTTTGACTGTTCCGTCGACGTCCTTTTGGGACGCGTCTGAAACAAAATAAACGCCGCGGCGGCGACCGGATCGGTCGCCGCCGCGGCGCTTTTCATGCTCTCATTCCGCGCCGTACTGCGCGCGGTATGCCTTCATCGCGGCGAGGTGTTCCTTGCCCGCGATGACGCCCTCCTCGATGGCGGCGATGATGTCCTCCATCGTCACGATGGAATACACCCTGACGCCGAACTCGTCGTACGCCTCCTGCACGGCAGACTTTTCGCCCGTTCCCTTCTCCTGCCGGTCGACGGAGATGATCATGGCGGCGACGTTGACGTCCGCCTCCCCCCTGATCTTGGGCAGGATCTCGCGCAGCGCCTTGCCCGAGGTCATGACGTCCTCGATGATGCACACGTTGTCGCCCTTTTCCAGCTGTGCGCCGACGAACATTCCGCCCTCGCCGTGATCCTTGACTTCCTTCCGGTCAAAGCAGAACCCGACGTCAATGCCGTGATTTTTGGCGAGCGCGACGGCGGTCGCGACGGCGAGCGGGATGCCCTTGTAGGCAGGCCCGACGAGCGTCTTTGCGTCCACCTTGTGCTCCAAAAAGCACTCGGCGTAATACTCGCCCAGCGCCGCGATCTGCGTGCCCGTGCGGTACTTGCCCGCGTTGATGAAGTAGGGCGCCTTTCTGCCGCTCTTCAGGGTAAAGTCGCCGAAGAGCAGCACCTCGTTTTCCACCATGAAGCGGATGAACCGCTGTTTGTAAGTAAGCATATCCTTCTCCTTATCCGTTTAATTGCAAAGTGTCCGTGAGATCGGCAACGCGCGTCACCTTGTGCGTGTCGCACCACTCGTTGAGCCCCGCGATGATCCTGGGGCAGGCGCGGGTATCGGTGAAATTCTGCGTCCCCACCTGCACGGCGGTCGCCCCCGCCATCAGAAACTCCACCGCGTCCTCGGCACAGGTGATGCCGCCCATGCCGATGACGGGGATGGTGACGGCATGCGCCGCCTCATACACCATGCGCACGGCGATGGGCTTGATGCCCGCGCCCGACACCCCGCCCGTGTTGTTGGCGAGGATGGGACGGCGGCGCTCGATGTCGATGGCAAGCCCCGTGAAGGTATTAACGAGGGAGAGCGCGTCCGCGCCCCCGCGCTGCGCCGCCTGCGCGTTGCGCGCGATGCTCTCCACATTTGGCGAGAGCTTGACGATGAGCGGCGTATTCGGGCACTTCGCCTTGGCGCGCGAAGTGACCTCCTCGATGTTCTCGGGACGGATGCCGAACGCCATCCCGCCGCATCTGACGTTGGGGCAGGAGATGTTCAGTTCGAGAAAATCCACCAGCCCGTCGAGGCGGGCGCAGACGCCCTCGTAGTCCTCGATGGTGCGCCCGACGACGTTGGCGATGACGCGCGTCTTCTGTTTCAGCCATGCGAGATCTTCCGCGATGAACTTTTCAACGCCGGGGTTCTGCAGTCCCACGGCGTTGAGAATGACGCCGCGGCTCTCCGCGATGCGCGGGACGGGATTTCCGCCCCACGGAACGAGCGCGATCCCCTTGGTCGCCACGCCGCCGAGACAGGAGATGTCATAGATCTCGTCAAACTCCCGCCCGAACCCGAATGTCCCCGACGCGGGGATGACGGGGT
>CALVWN010000028.1 GCA_944367415.1 uncultured Clostridia bacterium
GAACGAGCGCGATCCCCTTGGTCGCCACGCCGCCGAGACAGGAGATGTCATAGATCTCGTCAAACTCCCGCCCGAACCCGAATGTCCCCGACGCGGGGATGACGGGGTTTTTCAGCGTCACCCCGCAAAGCGTAACCGAAAGATCAGCCATATGTTATTCTCCCTTGCCCTCTCCTGCGTACTCGCGCAAGAGGGCGATGAGGCGGTCGTGTACGTTCTCCACCTCGGCGACGAAGTCGCATTTCACGCTCCCGCCCGCATATTCTACGGTGAGGCTCCCCCAGCGGTAAGCGCCATACCGGGAATGGGCACGGCGGCAGCGCACGTTCAGAAGGTCTTTGAGCGGGATCTGCTCTCCCAAAAACACGATCCGGTCACCCTCGCGCTCGCAGATGATCTCGGGCGTTCTCATCGCCTTGACGAAGTACCGGACGCCGAGGACGGCGACGAGCACCCCCGCGACGAGGACGATCACCCAGGCGACGATGAGCCACGGCTCGCCGCCCGCATTTGCCAGGAATGCCGCCGAAAGGGCGAGGAGCGCGACGCCGACGAGGGCGGCGATGAGATAGACCGCCCGCACACTGCCGGCACGGCGGGCGACGACCTCGCGCTCCGTCATAAAACGACCTCGTTGATCTCGAACACGGGCCCGTCCTTGCAGACGCGGGCATGGGCGCCGTCCGTCTTTTCACACACGCACACGAGGCAGGCGCCGATGCCGCACCCCATGCGCTCCTCGAGCGAGACGTAGACAGGGATATTCCGCCCCTTCATGGCGACCTTCAGGGCGTGCAGCATGGGCGTGGGGCCGCAGGCGAGCACGACGTCCGGCTTTACGGTGTCCACATCCTGCATGAACGCCTGCACGCTGGTGCCGTGATATCCGACGCTGCCGTCGTCCGTGGCGACGACCAGCTTTTCGCCGCGCGTCATTTCGTACTCCATGCAGACGGAGGCGCGGTTGCGGAATCCCATGTACGCATACACCTGTCTGGTCTTGCTGTATTCGCGGATGGCCGCGATCAGCGGAAAGATCCCCACGCCGCCGCCCACGACGGCGACCTTTTTCTCGGTATCCCTGACAAAAAATCCGTTTCCGAGCGGCAGAAGAACGGACAGTTTTTCGCCCATCTTATACTCCCGCGCGAGCACGCGCGTGCCGCCGCCCTTGACGCGGTAACACACCATGATGCGCTCGCCGTCCGCCTTGCACACGGCGATGGGCCGACGCAGCGGATAGCCGCCCACGCCGATCATGCAGAACTGCCCGGGGCGCACGCGGATATCCTCGTCGGTGGCGAACGTCAACGCATAGATGCCGTCCGCGATGCGCTTGTTTTCCAGCACCGTTGCCGTTATTTCACGCATATCTCCCCCAAGACGGACGCAAGGTCCTTCTGCATGGCGACGCACGCGGCACGCGCGGCGCCGTAGTACGTTCCGCCGTTCTTCTGGTACGCGCAGAGAATCCCGCGCGAGTTGTTGACGATGCCGCCCAGGCCGTTTTTGTCAAAACAGTTTTTGAGCATCTCGGCGTTTCCGCCCTGCGCGCCGTAGCCGGGAATGAGGAAAAAAGTGCTCCCGAGGCGCTCGCGCAAGATCTTTGCCTCGGCGGGATGCGTCGCGCCGACCACCGCGCCGACTGCGGAATAGCCGTACGTCCCGATGAGGTCTTTGCCCCAGCCCGCGACCATGTCCCCCATGCACTCGTACACGGTACGCCCGTCCGCAAGCCGCAGATCCTGCAGCTCGCCCGAGGAGGGATTGCTCGTCTTGACGAGCACGAACAGCCCGCGGTCGAACTTTTGGCAGTCCTCGAGGAAGGGCGCGACGCCGTCCGTCCCGAGATAGGCATTGACGGTCAGGAAATCACAGCCCGCCACGGAGACCGTCCGATCGCCGAGCGCCGTCTCGCCCAGATAGGCCGCCGAATAGCGCGCCGCCGTCGAGCCGATGTCGTTGCGCTTGCAGTCGGCAATGACGAAGAGCCCCTTTTGCTTTGCATAGGCGACGGTGTCGAGAAAGCACTTCATCCCCGCGGCGCCGTACTGTTCATAGTACGCGACCTGCACCTTGACGGCGGGGACGAGGTCGCAGACGTTGTCCACAATGTTCTTGTTGAAGGTAAGAATGGCGTCCGCCGCCTGTTCGCACGTTGTGACCCCTTCGCGCAGTTCCGCGGGAAGATAGCCGAGCTGCGTGTCCAGCCCCACACAGGTGGGGTTCTGCATGGCGGCGATTTTTTCGATGAGCTTGTCGATGATCATGCGCGTTCCTCCCGATACTTTACTTCGCCGTCCACGATGGTGTACTTGACCCGCCCGAACACGCTCCTGCCCGCAAAGGGCGTGTTCTTGCCCTTGGAGACAAAGTCGTTCGGGTCGATCGTCCATTCCTCGTTGAGGTCGACGATCGTGAGATCGGCGGGCGCGCACAGGGCGATCTCTCCGCCCTGCAGGCCGAGCACGGCCGCGGGATTGGCGCTCATCTTGCGCGCGAGTTCGGGAAGCGTCAGCACGCCCCCCTTCACGAGCTGCGTATAGGAGAGCGCAAACGAGGTCTCCAGCCCGCTGATGCCGAACGCCGCAAGGTTGTATTCCACGTTCTTGTCGTCGAAATGATGGGGCGCGTGATCGGTGACGATGCAGTCGAGCGTGCCGTCCCGCAGTCCCTCGAGAATGGCGAGACGGTCCTTCTCCTCGCGCAGAGGCGGATTGACTTTGGTGTTCGTGTCGAAGGAGGCGATTGCCTCGTCCGTCAGCGTGAAGTAGTGCGGACAGGTCTCCGCCGTCACCTGCACGCCGCGCGCCTTCGCCTCGCGGATGAGCTGCACGCCGCTGTAGGTGGAGACGTGGCAGATATGCACGGGGAGGGAGAGGCTCTCCGCGAGACAGATCTCGCGGGCGATCATGATGTCCTCCGCGGCGCGGATGCTGCCCTTGAGCCCGGTCAGCGTGGAGTAGTACCCCTCGTTGACGACGCCCCCGTCGACGAGCGAGGCGTCCTCGCAGTGGCAGAGGCACTTCAAGCCGAAGTCGGCGGCGTACATCATGGCATTTGCCATGAGATTGCTGTTTGCGACGCTCCTGCCGTCCTCCGAGATGGCGACGGCGCCCGCCGCCTTCATCGCGCCGATGGCGGCGAGGTTCTTGCCCTCCTGCCCCTCCGTGATCGCGCCGATGGGACGCACCTTGCACAGCCCCACCTCTTTGGCGCGGCTCAAAATGTAGGAGACGACCACCTTGTTGTCGGTGACGGGCCTGGTGTTGGGCATACAGCAGATCTGCGTGAATCCCCCCTTGACCGCCGCCGCGCTGCCCGAGGCGATGTCCTCCTTCTTCTCGAATCCCGGCTCGCGCAGGTGAACGTGCATATCGATGAGTCCGGGAAAGACGGTCAGCCCCGTGCAGTCGATGCCCTCGCCTTTCAGCCCCTCGCCGAGCTCCGCGATGATTCCGTTTTCGATGCGCACATCGAGTTTCTTCACGCCGTCCTTTAAGACGACGTCCGCGTTTCTGATGATCATATCTCCTCCTTGGTCAGAAGGAACAGGATCGCCATTCTGACCGCGATGCCCGAGAGCACCTGTTCTTCGATGCGGGAGGTCTCCCCGTCGATGAGCCCGCTCGTCAGCTCCACCCCGCGGTTGACGGGGCCGGGATGCATGACGAGCGCGCCGGGCTTGGCGTACTTCATGATCTCCTCGTTGACGCCGTAAAATTTGGCGTACTCCCCGAGGGAGGGGAAGTTGCCCGCGTGCTGGCGCTCGAGCTGGATGCGCAGCCCCATCACGACGTCGGCGCCCTCCACCGCCTCCTCACGGGAGGAGCAGACCTTCGCGCCCATCCGGTCGATCCCCGTCGGCAGGAGGGTGCGCGGCGCGTACATGGTGACCTCCGCGCCCATCTTTCTGAGGCCGAAGAGGTTGCTCTTGGCGACGCGCGAGTGGCTGATGTCGCCGAGGATGGCGACTTTGAGCCCCGCAAGCGTGGGGAAGTTCTCGCGCATCGTGAGCATATCCAAAAGCGCCTGCGAGGGATGTTCATTCATGCCGTCGCCCGCGTTGACGACGTGCGCCTTGACCGTCTTGGCGAGCAGCCGCGGCGCGCCCCCCATCGGATGGCGGATGACGATGACGTCGTTCTTCATCGCGTCCAGCGTCTTGCCCGTGTCCACGAGCGTCTCTCCCTTCTGCACGGAGGAGGAGGACGCCGCGATGTTGACGACGTGCGCCCCCATGTAGCGCGCCGCCAGCTCGAAGGAGCAGCGCGTGCGCGTGCTGTTCTCGTAGAAGAGCGTCGTCACCGACTTGCCCTGCAGGTGCGGGAGCTTTTTAATGTTCTGGTTGAGGAGCTTTTTCATGCTCATGCCCACGGTGAGGATCTCGTCGATCTCCTCCGCCTCCATGTCGTAAAGCCCCAATACGTCCTTTCGTTTCAGCATCTTATCTCCTTACAATGGTCAGCCTGTCATCGCTGCCGCCGAGTTCCCGAAGCTCTACTTCGATATATTCCTCTCCGGAGGTCGGCACGTTCTTGCCCACATAGTCGGCGCGCACGGGCACCTCCCGCCCGCCGCGGTCGACCAGAACGAGCAGCTGGATGCGGGCGGGGCGACCGATGCGGAAGAGCGCCTCGATGCCCGCGACCGCGCTCCTGCCCGTGTGCAGCACGTCGTCGCACAGCACCACCGTCTTGCCCTCCACGGAAAAGCCGAGGTCGTTCTTCTCCGCCTCGGGCAGGATGAACGCCGAGACGAGGTCGTCCCGCGCCATCGTGATATCCAGCCCCGCGCAGGGGATCTCTCCCCGCCCCGCTGCGGCGATGAGCGCGGCGAGCCGGCGGGCGACCACCTCGCCGCCCCGCTTGACCCCTACGAGGACGACGTCCTTCAGGCCCTCGTTGCGTTCCTCGATCTCGTGCGAGAGCCGCACGAGCGTGCGGCGCATCCCGTCTGCATCCATGATGACCGGCTGCATAGCTCCCTCCATGACACAAAAAAAGTCCTGCGGCGTGCCGCAAGACCGTTATCTCCTATTTGCTCCCGAACCCGGAGGACAAGCGAAACGTGCGTCTTGTCGGCATCGCGGTGCCGCTCTTAAAGATCCGTTTACGGGAATGATTATAGCATACCGCCGGGCAAATGTAAAGGGTTTGAGGACTAAAAAATTTGCGTCAGGCGGAAATTTGCCTTGTCGCAGGACGTGAGATAATACTCCGTCTGCCCGCGCACGCTTTTAAGCGGGAAAAATCCCGCGCCGTGCAGATGTCCGAACACCACTTTGTCCACGCGGTTCTCGTCAAAAAGCCGCGTAAAGAGCGTCTCCTCCTTCTTGATGTTGAAGGGCGGATAGTGAATGAGCACTATCAGCTTGTCCCCCTCTTCGCGCACCTTCTTCACCTCCTGAAAGGCAAGACGGAAGCGCTCCGCTTCGCGCAGATACAGTTTTTCATCGTGGTCGGTGTAGTCGGGGCTGCCCGGGCACGTCCAGCCGCGGGAGCCTGCGATGATGTACTCACCGAATTTGACGCAGTCGTTCTGGAGAAAAAAGAAGGTGTCGTCGGGCGCGAGCGCGCGCACACGCGAGATGCCGTTCCACCAATAGTCGTGGTTGCCGCGAATGAATACCTTTTTTCCGGGGAGCGGCGCGAGACGCGCGACGTCGTACATCCCCTCCTCGAGCTTCATGCCCCACGACGTGTCTCCGCCGATGAGCACGATGTCCTCCTCCGTCACTTTTTCCCGCCAGTCGGCGGTGATTTTGTCGAAATGCCCCTCCCAGCCCTCGCCGAAGATATTCATCGGCTTTTCCTGTAAACCTGAGAGGTGCAGATCGCTGATCGCAAACACCTTCATGGGGGAATTATACCATACCCGCGCGTTTTTGGCAAGTTGTTCGGGCGGATCCCGCCCCGCATCGCGCAATTTTATCCGCCGGACGCCGCATCATGCAAAGCCGAGCGGAACCTTCCGGTAGCCTGCGCGGTCGGACTCCACCGAACGCTGCACAATGTACGCCGCCGTCTCCGCGCCGTATGTCTGTACGAGATCGATCTGTTCGTTATAATACATGTACTGCTCGGCGCCGGGCTGCAGCGTGACGGAAAAGGCGTGGGGCGCGGAAGGGTCTGCATCCTCGCCGACGACGATGGGCGGGACGTCAACCACGATACTTTCAAAGCTGACCTCATCGTAGGCATCCGCCTCGATCTGCGCGTGGGTGGAGAGCTGCAGCGTCTTTATCCCATCGGCAAACGCAAAGATACAGGAACCGACCGACTCCAGCGTATCGGGCATCACGATCGTTTCGGGAAATCCGGACGCCAAAGCGAATGCCCGCTCACCGATTACCTTGAGCGTCGCAGGCAGCGAGAAAGACGCGATCTGCTTGCCCTCGAAAGCGCTCGGAGCGATTGCTACAATATCATCGGGAACGGTACAGCCGTTTTCCGCCCAAACCACGGTCATCGTCTCCCGTTCGACCAGGCATTTCCCTTCAAAACGATAGGTGTCATTGGATACAAACTCCAGCGAGACCGCTTTCGCCGTGGACGTCATGCTCCCCAGGCTGATCAGCGTGGAGGGCAGCCGCAGCGAAGTAAGTCCCGTAAAACGGAGAAATGCATCGTCCGCGATCACCTCCACGCCGTCCGGGATCACAACCGCACGGACATCGCTGATAAAGTTGCTGCCGACCTGCCCGATCTCCCGCACAGGCTTTCCGTTATACGTTGCCGGGAACTCAATGGTTTCAATCGACGAGAGTCCGCCTACAATCGTCATTCCCGTGACGGCGTAACTTCCGTCTGCGCGCTCTTCGAATTCAAAGCTATATCTCTTTTGCAATAACGATGACAGAATCAGTACCGCGAATGCCACAACGACGATGGCAAGAACCACCAGACCAACGACAACGGAAGATTTGCCCCTCTTTTTCTTCCCGGCAGTTTTTTCTTTCATGATTTCTCCCCCTTTCCCTTCTACGATTTGGCAACGAATAACGACGATTATTATAGCGCCCGCCGCGCACTTTGTCAAATTATTTTATACATCTGCTGTCAAATTATTTTATACATCTGCATATATTGCATATATGCAATCCGGAAAAAACTCTTTTTTGCGGAAATTACGCTTGACAGACGGCTTGCAATAGAGTATAATATTTCTACAATGCAGGAATCGCCTAGCGGTATGGCGTCAGCTTCCCAAGCTGATTCTGGCGGGTTCGACTCCCGTTTCCTGCTCCAACAACGCGCGGCAACTGCCGCGCGCTTTTTTGCTTCCCAAGCTGATTCCGGCGGGCTTACATTTTTTCGCCATTGCCCTCTCACCTCCTTTTAGGCATGAAAAAAGCACCTCGCCGCTCGGCTTGGTGCTTGATGTATTTTATTAAGTTTTTATTGGTTGTTTGATTCCCCACGCTCTTTAAGTAGCATTCTGTACGCCACAAACAAGTGGCAAAATCTCTTTTGTGCAACTTCAGGCAATTTATGAATCTCATTCCAATATGCAGCCTGACCATCTTTTTCGCGTATCGCATAAATACGCAAAAATTCTTCTTCAGTTATTCCGCAATCTTTCAGCCACGCTTCATAAATTTCTTGACAAGTCATACTTCCTCCATATAAATGTGAGTTCTTCCATCACCATCCATTTTTTTGTCAATAACCTTGTATCGGCTTTCTTTGGATACGATAACCTCGTTTTCCCCTTTTTCTCCGGGATACTTCGACAAATGTCTTATTGCGGTTCCCTTGTTTTGTGTCTTGCTGTGCAGTATCACCGCATTATCCATTCCGACCTCTTCTCCATGATAATGATCTGCGAACTGACGCGCAATCTCTTCTTCACTGCTCCAGCTTGAGACGCCTCCCATATCATGAACAGAACCAAGCGTATATTTTGACAAATCGTCATCAGAGAGCCCAATTCCGCGGTATGTTTCACCACCGTTCCATCTCGGAGCTTTTTTTATGTACTCCTCTATGTCCTCGGAAAATCGGCTTACCTTTTGCTCATCACTTACGCTTTCCCCTCTTTGATATGCTCGTATTTCCAAATAAAGTTCATCAGAGTACGCATCTACAGCGTCAACATATCTCTTTGCAGTTTCAGCGTCAACCCCAAGTTCTTTTCTTACGAAATCCTCCTTTGTCACCCAAGAAGGGATATCTGTTTGCCCGCGAGGTTGTAAATCGTTTTCCCACTCGCTTTCTGAAATCGGTGAATTATTTTCCACCCCGATCTCGCGCAGTCTCTTCTGTTCCGCCGGAGTAGCGGTCGCGCTTCCGTATCTTCCCGTGCTTTCGTCGTACGGCTGATTTTTCCCTCCGCCGCCTTTCTTCTCCGCCATGTGCTTTTCTCCAAAAGAAAAGCGCCTTCATTGTAACACGGATTATCCGTCCTGTCAATGGCAGCGCTCATTTTCATGCAAGATCCCCACTCCCGCGCGGCGACCGCCGCGCGCTTTTTGCCGAAAAAAGGGCGGCGGGCACAACTGTGTGCCCGCCGCCCGATCGATTTTCAGATCATCCGATCTCCGAAAAATCCTGTACGCTGTCAAACGTATAGGAGAACGTCTGCGCTTCGCCGCCGCGGGAGACGGTGACCGTGACGGTATCGCCCAGCCGTACCGCATACATCAGCTCGCTCAGATAGCTCACGCGCGTGAGCGCGAGCGAATATACCGTCTCGCCGCCGCGCTGCACCGATGCGGAGACGAGCGTGTCGCCGATGTCAAGCCCCATCCGCGCCGCAACGCCGTCCGTCGGCAGGCTGCCGATGACGACCTTCTCTTCCAGATACGCCTTGCCCGTCCGCTCATTCAGCAGAGCGCGCGACTGCGCCGCATACACCGACACCCCGAGCGACGCGCACACCGCGCCGTCCGAGCCTGCCGCGTTGTCGAGAATGTTCTGCGCGATGAGCAGCGCGCGGTTTGCGGGAATGGCATAGCCGAACGCGACGACGCCCGCAGCGTCCGAACGCGCGCTGACGATGCCGACAAGCTCGCCCGTCTCGTTGAACAGTCCGCCACCGGAATTTCCGTGATTGACCGCCGCGTCCGTGCGGATGCCGTAGAGGGTGAGCGTCGTCTTGTTGTCGGACGCGAGCACGTTGATGTATTCGCCCGGCACGGAGACGACGCCGTAGGAGAGGGCAAGCCCGTACCCGCCCGCGTTTCCGACGGCGAACACGTCCTCGCCCACGGTGAGCGAATGTGCGTCCGCGGCAACAACCTCCTCGGCGGAACTTGCCGCAAGCACCGCGCTCTCCTCGACGGCGAGCACGGCGATGTCCTCCTCCATCACACCGCCGACGCAGCGCGCCGGGATGGCGAATCGCTCCTGCTCGTCCTCATAGAGATAGACGGTGACCCGGCTGCCCATCCCCCCTTCCCGCGAGGAGTAGACGACGTGATAATTGGTGAGGATGTAGGCATTGCCCGCCGCGCGGTCAAGGTCGAAGATGACCCCCGAGCCTTCGCCGTCCTCGCCCATCACGGTGACGGCGGCATTTGCCGCGCGCGCCGCCGCGGCGGTGCGGTCGAGCAGAACGCGCGGCTGCGCCTCCTCCGTCCGCTGTGCGGCGTCGATCTGCGGGCAGCCGAGCTGCGAGAGCACGGCGTTGACGTCCTCCGCGGGGATGGCGTACCCGAAGCCGTCCACCGTCGTGCCGCCCGCCGTCTGTTCGCGCCGCGCGGTGACGATGCCCAGAAGCTCGCCGCGCTCGTTGAACAGCCCGCCGCCCGAATTGCCCTGGTTGACCGCCGCGTCCGTGCGGATGGCGTCGAACGTGACGGACGTGATTTCATTTGCGGAGAGGATGGTGACGCTCTCGGCGAGCTTGGAGACGACGCCGCGCGTCACGGAGATGCCCTCGCCCTCCGCGTTGCCGATGGCATACGCCTCCTCGCCGATGACGGGCTGCGCGAACGACGCCGCCAGGACGCTCTCTCCCTTCAGCGCGTCCGACGTCACCTGCAGCACGGCAAGGTCGGTGCCGTCGTTGCTGCCGCGCACATAGCGCACCGCACTCTCGCCGCGCGCCGCCTCGATGGTCTGCCCGCCGTAGAGGGTGAGCGTGACGGCGTCCCAGTCGGTGGTCGTGCCGTAGCCGCCGAAGATGCCGCCCGTTCCCGTCGCGTGGGCGACGACGTGGAAGTTGGTGACGACGTACGCCTCCCCCGCCTCCTTGTCGAGGCGGTAGATGACGCCCGTGCCGTCCGAAAGGACGCGCGTGCCGTTTTCGGTATAGCTCACCTCGATGGCGACCGTGCTGCACAGCGCGCGGCTTACGTATGCGGTATCGTCCTCCGAGGAAAGTCCGAGCGAGGCGAGAAATTCATAGTACGTTCCCGTAAAACTGCCGCTTTCCACCGCCTCCTCATAGAGGCGGCGCTCGTAGGTGGAGGGCACCTCCTGCGCCGCGAGCCAGTTTTCGCCCGAGCCGTACTCGCCCGCGTCGGACGCCACGTCGGAGGGATAGTTCCCGTCGGCGACCCCCGCCGAAAACAGGCCGCACGCCGTCAGAGAGAGCGCCGCAGCGCCCGCGAGCAGCAAACTCGCCGCTCCCGCCACGATTTTTTTCATAGTTTTCTCCTTGATGAGATCGTTTCTGATGACATTATATGCTCTGCGGCGGCGCAGACCATGTGCGCGCCGTGACAGATCGATGAATTTTCCCCTCTATGATAACATATTTTTCGGCGGTTGACAAACGCTGCGCGCCGCAAAAAAACGGGGACGGGAAAAAATTCCCGCCCCCTCGGCTCAGAGATCGTCCGCGTCCTGAACGGGCGTCTCATACGGATCGGCGTCGTCCACCCCCGTATAGCTGCCCTGCACGTCCTCCTCCGAGCGCATCTTTGCGCCCCGCGAAAGGGCGCCCCGCTTGTCAGTCACAATTTTCGGGCGACTGCTTGCCGCAGTTCTTGTTCTGCGAATTCTGCGGGTTCGACGCCTTCTTGGCGTTCGTCTTGTTGTTCGTCTTCTTCATAATGACTCCTTTGCATAGGGAAGATGCAGCTGCACTTCTCCCTGCGACGCGCCGCAGAGCGGACAGATGTTCCACGCCTCTTTTCCGGTGTGCATATACCCGCACTCGCCGCAGATCCACAGCATCGGTCTGTCGGCCGAATAGAGGGAGCCGTCCTTGAACGCCTCGAACAGATAGCCGAAGATGACCCGATGATGGCTCTCCACCTTTGCCGTCTGTTCGAATTTGAGCGCGATCTGCGCAAACCCCTCCTCTCTCGCCGTCTTTGCGAACGCCGGATAGAGCGTCTCCGCCTCCGACTGTTCGTCCTCCATCGCAAAGCGGAGATTTTCCTCGAGCGTGCCCGCATGGAAGGGATAGTGCGCGTCGATATGCACGTCCTCGCAGCTCCCCGCGTTCCCGATGATCTCCTCGAAGAACACCTTCGCGTGATTGGTCTCGTTCTTTGCGATGGTGCGGATGGTGTCCGCAAGCACTTCATAGCCCTGCTTCATCGCAGCTTTTGCCGTAAGTTGGTACCGCATCCCCGCCTGACACTCCCCCGCAAAACTCCTTGCGAGGTTGTGAAAGGTCTGCGTCCGGGTAAATTGCATTGCCCTGTCCTCCCTTGCATCGCTATTATGGGCGGAACGGACGCGCAATATACCAAAAAAGCGGGATACGTCCCGCTTATTTTGCCGCCTTTTCCCGTTCCTGCGCGCCGAGCAGCTCGGTGAGCAATCCGTCCGTGTCGCTCTGCGGGGGAACGCTTCCCTCGACGGTGACGACGTCGTCCGGCATAAGGCGCGTGTCGCCGTCCGCGAGAAGGGCGTCGCCGCCGCGCTCGACGCGGGTGATGCGCACGCCCGCGGGAAAGAGCACGTCGCGCAGCGCTCTGCCCGCCGCGCCTCCCTCCTCCGTCACCCGGTAACGCGCGCAAAACGCCTGCGGCGCGCCGCCCGTGAGCATCTCGTCGAGCAGTTCCTCGTAGACGGGCTTGACGCGGAACACGTCGCCGATGAGATAGCCGACCGCGACGCCGATGAGGGCGGGCAGCAGAAAGGCGAACTGCCAGGTCAGCTCGATCGTCATGAGCACGCCCGTCACGGGGGCGTGCACGATCGCCGTGAAAAAGACCGCCATGCAGATGACGATGAGCGCGTCGGCATAGCCCGCCTCCATGCCCATCTTCTGCATGAGGAGCGTCATGAGCGCGCCCAGCCCCGCGCCGACGGCGAGCATGGGGATGAAGGCGCCGCACGGCACGCCCGCGCCCATGTTGAACACGGTGACGAGAAATTTAAGAAGGACGACGATGAGCAGGGTCGCCCACAGCGGCGAGGAAAAGACCGCCTCCACCCCCGCCGACCCGCTGCCGAGGGAGGCGATGAAGCCGTGCCCGCCGCCCATCACGTTCGCGGTGACAAGGCCCGCCGCCCCCGCGAGCAGGAAGGGCGGAAGGAACTTCCCGATCCCCTTCCAGAAGCGAAGGCGCGCAAAGAGTTTTTTCACCGCGCGCAGCGCATAGAAGAAGGCGACGCCGGCGAGCGCGACGATCGCCGACGCGAGCAGGACGTAGCCGTAAAAGGCGGGCGCGAGCAGATCGGCGTCCGCAAAGGAGAACGTCGTGAAATAGGCGCCGACGGGCATCCGGAAGCCCGCGTACAGGATGTTGCGCACAATGACGGCGACGGCGACCGAGGTGAACGAACAGAGGAACACTTCGGGCGTGAAGCGCTTCTGCCCCTCCTCGAACGCGAACGCCATGCCCGTGAGCGGCGCATTGAAGGCGACGGCAAGCCCCGCGCACGCGCCGCCCGTGATCTGGCAGCGGCGCACGAGCGCGCCGCGCCGCAGCGTCTCCGCGACCCCCGCGCCCGCGCTGCCGCCGATGAGGACGGACGGCCCCTCCGATCCCGCCGAAAGCCCCAGAAAGATGCACAGAAGGCTGGCGGCGAACATTCCCGTCAGGGAACGGTACCAGGAAAAGCGCATCAGCCCGCGCATGGCGCCCTCCGTCTGCGGGATGCCGCTGCCGCGGATATAGGGCAGGAAGCGCACGACGCCCCCCACGATGACCGCGCCCAGCGCGAGCGCGAGAAAGAGCAGCGGAAGAAAGGCGGGGTTGTCGCGGAAAAATCCGTAATACCCGCGCGAAAATTCCTCCGAAAGGGAGGCGAGCAGGGTGTACAGCGTGACGATGACGCCCGCAAACAGCCCGGTCAGCATCCCGACGAGCACGAGCTGCAGCTCGATGCCCGCCCGCGGGCGCCTGCGCGCCCCGCGGTCATGTTTTTTCGATCCTCTCATGGAGAGCATTGTATCACAGTCGGTACAAAAAGTAAAGCGCGCGGCGCCCCTCCCGGGGCGCCGCGCGCCGCAAATTCCCTTAAAACTGCGCGTTGTAGAGCTTCGCGTAGAATCCGCCCGCGGCGAGCAGCTGCTCGTGCGTGCCCTGCTCGACGATGTGCCCCGCGTTCATCACGAGGAGGAGATCGGCGCTTTTGATGGTGGAGCGACGGTGGGCGACGATGAAGCACGTCCTGCCCTCCATGAGCCGCGCGAACGCGTCCTGCACGAGGCGCTCGGTGCGCGTGTCGATGTTGCTCGTCGCCTCGTCGAGGATGAGCATGGGCGGGCGGCAGAGCATGACGCGCGCCACACAGAGAAGCTGCTTCTGCCCCTCGGAGAGCGAGCCCTCCGCCCCGATGACGGTGTCGTACCCCTTGGGCAGACGGCGGATGAAGCCGTGCGCGTGCACCGCCTTCGCCGCCTCGATCATCTCCTCCTCGGTGCAGTCGGGCCGCCCCATGCACAGATTCTCGCGCACGGTCGCGTGTTTTAACCACGTCTCCTGCAGCACCATGCCGTAATTCTTGCGCAGCGAACGGCGCGTCATGTCGCGCACGTCCACGCCGTCCACCGTGACGCTGCCGCCGTCCACGTCGGGAAAGCGCATGAGAAGGTTGATGATCGTCGTCTTGCCGCACCCCGTGGGGCCGACGATGGCGACGCGCCTGCCCGCCCCCACCGACACGCTGAAGTCCTCGATGAGCTTTTGTTCGGGGCGGTAGGAGAAGGAGACATCGGAGAGCGCCACCTCGCCCCGCGCCCTGCCCAGATCGCGGGCGCTCTCGTCGGTGGGCTGTTCCTCCTCGTTCTGCAGCGCGAAGATGCGCCCCGCGCAGGCGAGCGCGTTCTGGAACTCGGCGAGCACTTCGGTGATCTCGTTGAAGGGCTTGGTGTACTGATTGCAGTAGGAGAGGCAGGTGGTGAGCGCGCCCACCGTGAATGCCGCGGCACTCCCCGCCGTGGAGATGGCGAGGATGGCGCCCGTCAGCGCGACGCCCGCATAGACGAGCGAGTTGACGAAGCGGGTGACGGGGTTGGGCGTGGAGGCATAGAATACGGCGCGCAGCGCGCACTTGCGGTACTCCTCGTTCTGTTCGGCGAAGAACGCCGCGTTCTCGTCCTCGTGCGTGTACGCCTTGACGACTTTGAGGTTGCCGATCGCCTCGTCGATGAAGGCGGTCTGTTCGGCACGCACCTCCGCCTGCCGCTTGAACGTCTTGTAGGTGTGCGAGGAGATGAACTTCGCCGCAAACAGCGAGAGCGGCGTGACGAGGACGACGACGAGGGCGATCTCCCAGCGCAGCACGAAGAGGATGACGAGCACGCCGAGGATGGTGACGACGCCCGTAAAGAGCTGCGTGAAGCCGAGCAGCAGTCCGTCGGCGAACTGCTCCGCGTCCGTCAGGACGATGCCCGCGACTTCGCCGTAGGGATGGGCGTCGAGGAATTTCAAAGGCAGGCGCTGGAATTTGGAGAAGGTATCCAGCCGCACTTCATACAGAACGTGGTAGACGACGCGGTTGTTGATGAGGCTCATGGCGTACTGCGCCGCAAACGCCGCCGCGATGCACCCGCCGATGACGGCAAAGATGCGGAAGACGGCGGCAAAGTCGACGTTGTCCGCGCCGAGGCAGAAGTCGATCGCCCTGCCGATGAAGAAGGGCACGGCGAGCTGCGCCGCGACGTTTACGAGCGCGCAGACGATGGAGAGCGCGAGCAGCGGCGCGTGCGGCCTGAGATAGCGGAGGATCCCGCGCAGCGTTTCATGCTTGTTCACAGCGATCCCTCCTTTTCCTGAGACGCGGCGATCTCGCGGTACACGGCGCAGCGCTCGATGAGCTGCTCGTGCGTGCCGATGCCCGCCACGCCGCCGTCGTCCAGAACGACGATCTTGTCGGCGTGCCGCACCGAGGCGATGCGCTGCGAGACGACGATGACGGTGGTGTCGAGCGCCGAGAGCGCCTTGCGCAGCGCGGCGTCCGTCGCATAGTCGAGCGCGGAGGAGCTGTCGTCGAGGATGAGCACCTCGGGACGGCGCACGATCGCCCGCGCGATGGTGAGGCGCTGGCGCTGTCCGCCCGAGAGATTCCTGCCCTCCTGCGCGATCTCGCCGTCCAGGCCCCCCTTCGCGGCGATGACGTCCTCCGCCTGCGCGATGCGGGCGGCGCGCATGAGCTCCTCGTCCGTGGCGTCCTTTCTGCCCCATAAGAGGTTGGAGCGGATGCTCCCCTTGAACAGCACCGCCTTCTGCGGCACCACGCCCACGCGCTCCCGCAGCTCTGCGGCGGGGATGCTCTTCACGTCCCGCCCCCCGAGACGCACCGTGCCGCGGCTGGCGGGATAGAAGCGGGGCAGAAGGCTCACGAGCGTCGTCTTGCCCGAGCCGGTGCCGCCGAGCACGCCCACCGTCTCGCCGCGCTTCGCGGAAAACGTGACGTTGTGCAGCGCGGGCGCACCGCCGCCGTGATAGGCGAAGGTGACGTCCTCGAAGGCGAAGGCGGGCGCGTCCGCCGACCAGCCGTCCTTGGCGGGGGCGAGCACGTCCGGCTCCCCCTCCTCGGCGAGCACCGCCTCGATGCGCTTCTCGCAGGAGATCGCCTTGGAGGCGGTGAAGATGAGATTTGCGACGTTGGCGAGTTCCACCAGAATGATGGCGAGATAGCTGTAGAGCGCGACGACGTCGCCCTGCAGGAGGATGCCGCCGTCCACACGCACGCCGCCCACCCAGACGAGGGCGATGGCGGCGACGCTCACGAGCGCATAGGTCAGCGGGTTGGTGAGCGCCGCGATGCGCCCGGCGCGCTTTTGCTCGCGGCGGAGCTGCGCATTGCGCCGCGCAAACGCGCGCTCCTCGTCTTCCTCCTTGCAAAATGCACGAATGACGCGCACGCCTGCGAGATTTTCGTGCGTGGCGAGATAGACGCCGTCCATCCTGCCCTGCACCTTTTTATACATGGGAACGGTCGCCGACATGATGCCGACGACGACGGCAGCAAGCAGAGGCGTGACGGCGACAAAGACGAGCGCCGCCGCCCAGTCGACGACGAACGCCATGACGGTCGCGCCGAGCACGACGATGGGCGAACGCAAAAGAAGGCGCAGCGTCATATTGACGCCCGCCTGCACCTGATTGACGTCGCTCGTCATGCGCGTGATCATGGTCGCCGTGCCCATGTCGTCGATCTGCGTATAGGAAAAGGACTGCAGCTTTTCAAAGAGCCGTCCGCGCAGCAGTGCGGACGCTCCCACCGCGGCTTTTGCGGCGAAGAACTGCGCCGTCAGCGCAAAGGCAAGCCCCGCGACGCCGAAGGCGACGAGGATGAGACAGCGGGTGACGATGTAGGGAATATCCCCCGCCGCGATGCCCACGTCGACGATCGCTGCGACGACGAGCGGAACGAGCAGTTCCATGCACGCCTCGCACAGCTTGAAAAGAGGCGCAAGGATGGCCTCCTTCCTGTACGTTCGCATACAGGAAAAAAGTTGTTTCACGGTGTTCTCCTTCTGTACGGCGGATGCGCGCCGCGCACCTTCACCACTCTATCATGTTTGTCTGCAAATGTCAAGCGCGCGGCGGCAAAAGAACGCCCCCTCCCCTTGCGGGGCGGAGGCGCGTTCCTTATTTTTTGCCGCGTTCTTTGATCTTCTCCTTGGCGAGCAGATAGATCTCCTCGGTCGCGAACGAGATCTTGGTCAGCTGATCGCGCATCCCCACGGGGTGCAGCCAATAGCTGTCGTCGTGCGTGGAGATGTCCACGCAGTCGCCGAAAATGTTTTTCTTATACTTGTCCTTGCGGTAGGGATAGTCGTACTCGATATGTACGCTCTCCAGCTCCGTGCCCGCCCAGAAGAGGTCGCGCTTCTCGCCGTAGGCGGTGCAAAGAATGCGCGTTCCCTCGCACGTCTGGATGAGTTTCCCCATCCCCTGATCGTAAAAGCGCTTGGCATTGGGCAGCGTATGCACGGTGACGTCCGCCTCAAAACGGTACGTCCCCGCCCGCACTTCGCGGCGGACGTTCTCCCGCTCCCATGCCGTCCAGTCGGGAATGTGGACAAACTCCGTCTCGCCCGACTCCGCCCGAAGCTCGGAGAGCGTGCTCATCTGCCATGCCTTGCCGCAGGCTTCGCACCACAGGCGCGTTCCCTCCGAGTACATCATGAACTCCTTGCCGCAGTGCGGGCATTGATAGAGAATATTGTGCAGCCCGTCCGCGCGGCGGGGGCTTGTGAGTTCGATCCCCGCCGCCCGCTGATAGGCGTAGTCGTCGCGCTGCATGGCGGCATGAACGCGGCGGTTGAGTTCCTCCGCGGGAAGCGTCTTCACCTCCTCGCGCGTCGCGACGCACTCCAGCTCGCAGCGCAGCGGGATGTGCTGCTCGTCCTTGTTCCACTGCGGCGCCGCGATGAAGGTGCCATAGAGGCGCAGCACGACGGCGGGCACGTTCATGAGTTTGCACATCTTGCCGAGCGAATCGGGCAAAAAGCCCGTCGTGCCGTCGAGGGTATAGCGCGCCTCCGGATAGATGCAGACGATGGTGCCGAGTTTGTCGGCGCAATAGCGCATATTGCGGATGAGGTGCAGATCCTTGACGAACTTGCGCTTGGCGATGCAGCCGAGGCGGCGCATGAAGAAATCCCCGACGTCGCGGATGGCGTCGATGGCGACGACGTTGTTCGCGTCATAGGGCGCGACCGCCGTGTACATGGCGGGGAAATCCAGCATGCTTGCGTGCGTGACAAAGAGAAGATAGGGCGGGCGGATGCCCTCCATGTTCTTTTTGACGACGGTCACCGGACGCCCCTTCAGGCGCGGCCGGATGGCGAAGTTGCGCGCGAGCCACATCCAGAACTTGCTCGGGCGCAGCGGTTTCCTGGTAAAATCATAATGTTTGACGGTTTTCGCCATAACTCTCCTCCTTTGGCGAGCACGGCGATATCCGCCGGCAATGACATTATACCATCATATCCTGCGGCTGTCAATATCGTCAAAGGTTTTTACAACAATCCCTCGAGGAGGAGCTTGATGCCGATGGCGATGAGCACGCCGCCGCCGAACAGCCCCGCCGCGTCGGCGAACGCCCCCGCCCTGCGCCCGACGAGCACGCCCGCGAGGGAGATCGCAAAGGTGACGACGCCGATGACGGCGGCGCAGCCGAATACGGGCAGGGGCAGCCCCTCGCTCACTTCGGCGGCGAGCAGCGTCACGCCGACGGCGAGCGCGTCGAGGCTGGTGGCGATGCCCTGCCCGAGCAGCCTTGCCGCAAACCCCGCCGCCGTCGCCTTTGTGCGCGGGGAAAGCATGGGGCGAAGATATCCCGCGCGCCCGCGCAGTTCGCCGATGCCGTCAAAGATCATCTTCCCGCCGAGCAGCGCGAGCAGCGCGCAGGAGAGCCAGGGCGCGATACGCCCGACGATGTCGGAGAAGGCGGCACCGCAATAGTACCCCGGAAGGGGCATGAGAAACTGGAAAAAGCCGAACGTCAGCGCGATCGCAAGCATCTTGCCGCGGCCCATGTGCGGTTCGGTCATCCCGCTCGCCATGCCGATCGCCATTGCGTCCATCGAAAGCGCCACGCCGAGCAGCACGATCTCCCAAATCATCATACGCATTCTCCCTCGGGGATAAAAAATAAGACCTATGCGCGGAAAACTCCTGCGCATAAGTCTCGTCATTTCAGATAGCGCCCGCGGCAAATGCCGCAACGTGTGGACGGTACCGCTCCGAAGAGCCGACTACTCCCCTATGTCTCTTTGATTGTACACGAAGCGCGCGCATCTGTCAACCGTTTTCAGGGGGGTCAAGAACGCGCAAAATGGTACGGGCGCGGTTGAGGGGAACGGGCGCCGTCTGCCGCGTGCAGTCCTCGCACCGCAGCACGACCCCCTCCGCCCTGCCCGACCCCGCGGGAACGACGACGCGCGTGCCCGCCGCCAGCGTGCGCGGCGCAAGAAACCACGCGGGCATGCCGCCCACGTCCACTTTGGCAAAGACGTGTATTCCGTTTTCGGCGAGCACCCCGCCCGAGAGCGAATGGATCATATCCTCCTCCTTCTTTCCGCGCTTCTTTCACAAAAATCTTTGCTGCGCAAATCTTTTTGCGATATGCTGCGGTATCTCATTTTATAGCAACTCCTTCCGCCCCTGCGGGGCACCTCCCTCTATGAGGGAGGCTTGAAACAAGGTTATAGATCATGCCGCAAGGAAAGTCGCGCCTTTCCGCTGCGGAACTCAATTTGCAAATACTTTTGCTTATGGGGAAAGGGTGAATGCGGGCGCAATAGATTGTGAAGCCCCGAGGTGCGCCCGCAGAGGGAAAACGAGAAGGAGCCGCGCCAAAGGCGCTGTCCCTTCGGCGTTTTCCCTAAACCTCACGGCAAAGATTTTCGCCTTTGCGAAAAGATTTGCGTGAACTCTTCAAAACAGCGGCGCAAACAACTTTGCGATCTCGCACACCCAGCGCCAGACGACGTTCTTTTTGGCGTCCTCGGGCGTCTGCAGACGGGAGACGGCAAAGGTGTCCAGCATATCCTGCTTGATCGCCGCAAGCGAGCGCGTGCGGTACATCAGCACGGCGTCCTCATAGTGATGGATGAAGGAGCGGTAATCGAGGTTGACCGTGCCGACAATGCCCACCTTGTCGTCCGCAAGGAATCCCTTTGCGTGGACAAAGCCGGGCGTATATTCGTACAGCTTGACGCCGCCGCGCATGAGCGCGAGATAGTTGGAGCGGGTGAGCGCGAAGGCGACCTTCTTGTCGGGAATGTGCGGCACGACGATGCGCACGTCCACACCGCGCTCCGCCGCGAGGATGAGCGCCTCGCGCATCCGGTAGTCGATGATGAGATAGGGCGTCATGATGTAGAGATAGTCGCGCGCCATGTTGATGACGTTGATGTAGACATCCTCGCAGACGCTGCGCGGATAGACGGGGCGCGGGCCGCCGCCGTACGGCTGCACGAAACCTTCGCCCTCAAATCGCTCATACGTCTTGGGGATATAGGGCGCAAAGTCCTCCGCCTCCCCCTTCTGCGCGAGGTTGTACAGCTTCAGGAACATGAGCAGCAGCCCCTTGACGCCCTCCCCCTCGAGGCGGACGGCGGTGTCCTTCCAGTGCCCGAAGGGCGCGTCGATGTTGACGTATTCGTCGGCGAGGTTGATGCCGCCCGTGTACCCCACTTTGCCGTCGATGACGGTGATCTTGCGGTGGTCGCGGTTGTTGTGCACGTTGGTGACGACGGGCACGAAGGGATTGAACTTGACGCACTTGATGCCCATTTTCTGGATCTTGCGGTGGTAGGCGAGATGCACTCTGCCCATGCAGCCGATGTCGTCGTACATGAAGCGCACCTCGACGCCCTCCTTCACCTTGCGGGCGAGCACGTCGAGCACCTGATCCCAGAACACCCCCTTTTTGAGGATGAAATACTCCATGAAGATGTATTTTTGCGCGCCCTCCAGGTCGGCGAGCAGGCGGTCGCGGAACGCCTCGCCCACGGGGAAGTATTCCGTCTTGGTGCCGTCGTAGATGCGCGCCGCGGGATTGACGGCGAGCAGCGCCTCCCCCACGTCGGCGAAGCGATGCACTTCCTCCGAAAACGTGTCGGGCACGGGGCGTATCTCATAGACGGACGCCTTGCCGCTCAAAACGAGCGCCTTTCTGCGCATCTGGCGATTGGGACGGTGAGAGGAGAACACGGCGTAGATGGCGACGCCGAACACGTTGAAAAAGACGATGCACAAGATCCACGGGATCTTGGTCTCGGGCACCATGTCGCGGTTGGCGGCGTGCAGCACGGTGAGAAAGACGACGATCCAGCTGAGCGCCGTCAGCGCAAAGCTGATCCACGGCCCGGCGGCGGGGAACATTTCCGCGAGCCATGCCGAGAGCAGCCAGACAAGTCCGACGATGAGCAGTACGTCGAACGTAAAGACGAGGATGATGGTCAGCGCAACGATCGCAAACCGGCTGAATAATTTTTTTAGCATACACCGCCTCCGCAGGCCTGTCCCTTCCCTCTCCCATTATAATCATACATACCCGTTTTTGCGTCCTTTAACCCATGCGCACGAAACGCGTACAGCCGCACGCGAGCGCCTCCCGGGCAAACTCCCCCGCGAGCGCGACGTCGCCGCGCGGACAGTGCAGAACGCGCAGCCCCGTGCAGTCGGCAAACGCCGTGCGCGAGACCTCCTCCGCCCCGCAGCAGTCGATCTCCTCGATCATGGGGCAGCCGTAAAAGGCGTGCGCAGCGAGCGTGCCGCCCCGCACCGTCACCTTGCGGAGGGTGTCGGGCACAAATTCGCGCGTGCCGTCCGAAAAGAGATGGGAAAACTGCACCGCGGCGTTCTCTCCCGCCGAGCGCGCGCTCCCCGCAAAGGGCACGCTCACTTCGCGCAGCGCCGCGCAGGGCAGCAGCGCGCCCGCGTCCGCAAAGTCGGCGTCGGGCAGCACGAGCCGCTCGGCGAGCGGCAGCGCGCACACGATGCGCACGCTTCCTCCGCGCCGAAGGGTGACGACGTCGTCCGCGCAGGCATATGGTTCGGCGCAGATCACGCGTTCCACGCGCGTGCCGATGAGCGCGGAGGCGTTCCATGCGACGGGTTCGCGGAAGATGAGGGAGCGCGTGCCGAGCGAGGCGAGCAGCTGTGCGGAGGGCATCCCCGAAAAGACGACCAGCTCGCCCCCTTGAAAGCGCCCGTCCGGCACGGCGCGCGCGACCGTCCGCCCCGTCCAGGCGAAGGGTTCGTCCGCGTACCACAGGCGGGCGGAGAACGTCATCCACAGCGCCGCGCGCTCCGGGCGGGAGATCTCCTCCGTCCCCAGAGAGAGCAGCTCCGGAAGGGTACCCGACTGCAGCGTCTCATAGACGCCCGCATATGCGGCGGTGGGCGCGACGACGCCGCTCTCCCCGTTCCGCACAAGGCGGGCGCCCGCCTCGTCCGCGCCCGTCAGCACGGCACAGATGTCGGAAAATGACTCATACGTCTGCCCCGTTTCCCATTCGCAGCGATAGCGCTCCGGAGCGCTGCTCCCGCCGCCGGGCAAAAGGATGGCGAGCGCCCATGCCGCAAACAGCAGCGCCGCCGCGAGGGCGCACGCGGCGCGCTTCACTTCCAATGCAGACGGTGCAGTTCCCCCGTCTGCAGAAGGGCGGCAAAGTCGTTCTGCCGCAGACCCTCGTACACGGCGATCGCCACGCTGTTGGAGAGGTTGAGCGAGCGCGCCTCCTCGCGCATGGGGATGCGCACGCAGTCGTCGGGATGGGCGACAAGGAACTCCTCGTCCAGGCCGCGCGTCTCCCGCCCGAACACGAGAAAGTCGCCCGCGCGATATTTTGCCTGCGCGTACGTCTTTTGCGCCTTTGTCGTAAAGAGATGCATCCGCGCGCCCGGATACTGCGCAAGAAACGCCTCGAGGCTGTCGTGCACGCGCACGTCCACGAGGTGCCAGTAATCCAGCCCCGCACGCCGCAGCGCCTTTTCGGAGAGATCGAACCCGAGCGGCCGCACGAGGTGCAGCACGCATCCCGTGGCGGCGCAGGTGCGCGCGATATTGCCCGTATTCTGCGGGATCTCCGGCTGAACGAGAACGACGTGAAACATACTCTTTTGTCCTTTTTTTCTCTATTTTACGACAAATTGCGCATTTTTGCAAGGCTCTTTCTGTGCAATTTGAAAACTTTTCCCCGCTTTTCGACAACTTCCTGCAAAAAAAGACTTGACATTCCGCAGAGTGCATCCTATAATAGAATTGTCCGTGGGGGACATGAAGACAGCCTATCCGAATCCATATTTTTTCTCATTAAAAAGCCAAGCGGTGACGCTTGGCTTTTTAATATGCATCCGGATGTTCAGCGCAGATAGCTGCCCTGCGCGCTCTCGTGTACGCGGAAGATGCGCAGCTCCTCTCCCGTCGCGGCGTCGAGGTAGACGAGGTATTCCTCCTCCCCGGCGGCGCAGAAGAACTCGTAGGCGAGTACCTCCCGCCTGCCCAGCGGGATGAGCGCGAGATGGCTCTCCCTGACATTGAGCAGCGCCGAGAGCCGACCGCGCGCCGCCTCCTCCGAAAGGGCGGGCGCCGTCCCGCGCGTGCCGTGATGGTTGACGACGTAGGCGTG
This sequence comes from uncultured Clostridia bacterium, assembly GCA_944367415.1. Taxonomy (GTDB): domain Bacteria; phylum Bacillota; class Clostridia; order Christensenellales; family Borkfalkiaceae; genus Gallimonas. Next base: position 23,452 of record CALVWN010000028.1, read on the forward strand.
GGCATCCATGCCGATGACGCGGCCCTTCTCCTCGCACACCCGCACGCGGATCATGTCGGGATAGGCGCGCACGCCGCCGATGTCCGCAACGTAGGTGATGGAGGCGACGTTGGAGGCGTCCGAGAACCAGACGGGCGTCAGCCCGGTATAGCCGAGCGAGGCGAGAAACTCCTGCGCGAGCGCGTCGCAGTTTTCAAGGGAGAAATTTTTCTGCGCGCAGCCCGCGTCGCTGTCGAAAAAGACGAGCTTGCCGCCGTTCTTGGTGACCTGGACGAAATAGGACGTGCCCGTCTCGTCGGTGACGGTAAAGTTGTACGCCCGCACGTCGCGCGCCGCCGTCTCCCCCGTCATCTTCACGTCCGAGACGTGATAGGCGCGGAAGCTCTCGCGCACGATCTCCTCCGCACGCGCGGAGCCGATCTCCCTGGCGCCCGCGAGCATATTCTCCTCCACGTTCCCCTCGCCCGCGAAGGGCGCGTCGCCGATGGACTCGCGCTCCTGTGCGCCGAGTTCGGAAAAGCGCTCGCGCACGTTTCCCTCGCCGCCCTCGAAAAAGGCGTTCAGCTCCTTTGCGGGCGTGTGCAGCGCGAGGTCGTTGAGTTCGGCGCACAGCGCGGCATTGCGCTTGCACAGCGCGTCGATGCGGCTGTGTTCGTGCTCGGAGAGCGTGCCGCCCGCCGAGAGGGTGCGCAGCATCGACCGCGCGCTCATGCCCGTATGGTTGACGAAAGAGGACAGATCCGCCGTCGTCAGCGCATCGACGGGGAAGCGCTCGATGGCGCTCTCCATGAGCGCGGCATCCACGAGGATCTCGGTGAGCAGGGCGCGCTGCTCGCCCCTGCCCGCGCTCACGCGCAGCTTGGAAAAGTTGTCGTCCATGTCCTCCGCGACGGACACCAGCTCGTAGAGCGTGGCGCGGTAGCCGTTCGCCGAGCGCGCCGTCATATCGTTCATGCGGAAGGCGCCCACCGTGACGACGGTCGCGAGCGCGAGGCACGCCGCGCCCAGAACGGACACCGCCGCGATCCAGCCGCCGATGCCGGGCGCGCGCCGTCCGCCGTCCCCCGATCTCTTCTTCTCTGCGCGCGCCGTCCGCGCCTGCTCCCGCTGCTGCCTGCGCGCCAGTTTTTCCCGCTTCTCGCGCGCACGGCGCGCTTCGCGCTCCGCCGCGCGCTCGGTGCGCTGCATCTCGCGGCGCGCCGCCTTTGCCACGCGGCCTGTCGTCTGCTCCGACGTCTTTTTGTCCGCGCGCGCCTTCGCCGCCTCGTATCTCGCGTCCGCTGCCGCGCGCTCCGCCGCCTGCGCCTCCGCGCGCGCCTGTTCCGCCGCGGTGCGCTCCACCTTCTGCGCGCCGCTTGAAAGATTGCTTCCGATCGATTTCTCCATACCGTCCTCCTCTTAAATGGCAAATACGTGCTTCCCGATGACCGTCACCGTCTCGCGCGTGAAGATCCATGCGCTCGTGGCAACGGCGGGGTTATAGTAGTACAGACACCCGTAGGTGGGATCCCATCCGTTCATCGCGTCGCGGGCGGCGCGATACGCCGTGTCGTTCGGTTCGAGGTTGATCTGCCCGTCGTCCACCGCCGTGAACGCGCCCTTCTGATAGATGACCCCCGCGATGGTGTTGGGGAACTGCGGGCTTTTGACGCGGTTCATGATGACCGCGCCGATGGCGACCTGCCCCGTATAGCTCTCCCCTCTGCCCTCGGCGTAGATCGCCTTCGCCATGAGATAGACGTCGGAGGAGGTATAGCCGTTGACGCCCGCGCTCCCCCCGCTGCCCGTATTGCCCGAGAGCGCGTTGTAGGAGTCGTTCATGCCCAGCGCCTTGTAGGTCGCCTTGCCGACGACGCCGTCCGCGGTGAGTCCGTTCTTCTGCTGGAACCGGACGACCGCCTTGCGCGTGCCCGATCCGAAGATGCCGTCCACCGCGCCCGTGTAGTACCCCCAATTTTTGAGGCGGCGCTGCACCTCCTTGACCTCGCCGCCCGTGCTGCCCTGCCGCAGGACGGCGGTTTCCACGGCGACGAGCTGCGCCGCGGGCGCTTCGTGTACGAACGCGGCGGCTCCCGCCGCCGTCCCGCCGAGGAGCGCCAGCGCCATCGCGCCGACCATTAAACCTTTCTTCATACTGTCCTCCTACTCATACGTTGTGCGGCTTTGCGGAATTTATGCACAAAAAAACTCCCCCGAAGGGGAGCGGCTTCGCCCGCGCGGACGGCTATCCGCGCGCAAAAAAGGCGCGGATGATCTCGGCGATCTTGCTCTTGTAGACGACGTTCGCATTTCCGCCCGTAAAACAGAGGGGCGGATAGACGACGCACCACCAGTTGTCTCCGCTGCCCGCGCCAAGTTCCAGGATGAGCGCGTCGTACACGCCCGCGGGCAGCGTCTCGCCCTCGTAGACGCGGGTGGGGAATTGTTCCTCGCGCACGCTCGCGCGGGCGCCGTAGGAAAACCCGTTCTCCCGCAAAATGCGCTCGGCGACCGCTTCGATGGCGGACAGCCGCCGCCCGATCGTCCCGACCGCCTCCTCCTTCGTCTCGCACGAGGCGACCAGCGGGGTGAGGTACTCCACCACCCCGTCGCGCACCCTGTATTTGACCTCCTGGTCGGCTTCGCCGTCCGAATTGGCGCGGATATGGATGCGCAGATATGCCGCGCAGTCCGCCTGCGGCGCGCCGCCGCAAGTGAGCACGATGCCCGCGACCGCCGCGAGCAGCAGGATGATGACGATGCCCTTCTTCATAAAAAACCCTCCGCAAAGTGTGCGGAGGGAGTATTGTCACAACGGCGCAGTTTCATACCTGTGCCGCATTATGTGCGGAACGTCCCCGTGATCACGCCGCCGCCCAGGCACTGCACGTCGTCGTAGAGCACGGCATACTGCCCCGGCGTGACGGCGCGCTGCGGCACGTCGAAGTACAGCGTGAGCGCGCGCTCGCCCGTGCGGACGACGCGCACGCCCTGCTCCGCCTGGCGATAGCGCAGTTTGGCGCGGCAGAAAAAGCGCTCCGCCTCCGGCGGAAAGGGAATGAAGTTCATCCCCTCCACCGTGCAGCCGTCCGTGTAGAGCGGCGTCTCGTCGCCGTGCGAGACGACGAGCACGTTGCGCGCGAGATCTTTCTCCACGACGAACCAGCGCCCCTCTTCGCCCTTTCTTCCGCCGAGGTCGAGCCCTCTGCGCTGCCCGAGCGTATAGTACATCAGCCCCTGATGCTCCCCCACCCGCTCGCCCGCGAGCGTCTCGATCGGCCCCGGCTGCGCGGGCAGATAGGTCTGCAGAAATTTCCGGAAGTTCCGCTCGCCGATAAAGCAGATGCCCGTCGAATCCTTCTTCCTTGCCGTGGCGAGGCCGTGTTCCGCCGCGATGGCGCGCACCTCCCGCTTGTCGAGCTGCGCGAGCGGGAACAGCACGCCGTCGAGCTGCGCCTGCGTGACCTGGTTGAGGAAGTACGTCTGGTCTTTTCCGGTGTCTTTTGCCTTGAGGAGACGGTGGACGCCCCCCTCGTGCGAGATGCCGCAGTAGTGTCCCGTCGCGATCAGATCGGCGCCCAGCGCGCGCGCATGATCCTTGAACGGCCCGAATTTGATCTCGCGGTTGCACAGAACGTCGGGGTTGGGCGTCCTGCCCGCGCGGTATTCCTCCAAAAAATGGGAAAAGACGCGCTCCATGTATTCGCGCGAGAAATCTACGGTATAATAGGGAATGTCGAGCTTGCCGCACACGCGCTCGACATCGGCGTAGTCCTCCTCCGCCGTGCAGGCGCCGCTCTCGTCCGATTCCTCCCAGTTGCGCATGAACAGACCGATGACGCGCATCCCCTGCTGCTTGAGAAGAAGCGCCGCGACCGAGCTGTCCACCCCGCCGCTCATGCCGACAACGACTGTTTTTTCCATCCGCGCGCCCTCCCGTAAAATTTTTTTCTGAAATTATACCAAAAAAAAAAAAAAATATAAAGCATTTTCCGCCGCGATGTGCTATAATACCTGTATCCGGAACGTTCCGCCCGAACGCGGGCGCGCAGCGTGACCCCACACGCGTATCCGTTTCAGACATCGCCCACCGCGTCTCCGGACAATTTCATATTCTCTATGCACTCGTAGCGCGACCCGAAAAGCGTGTCAGCCCCGGGCGCAGCCAACCGAGGGGGCCCCTTCAGGGGTGTCGGTTGACGCTGAAGGTTGCGGGTTCCCAGATCGGAAGAGCTTCGTGTAGGGAGAGGGTGTAG
>CALVWN010000029.1 GCA_944367415.1 uncultured Clostridia bacterium
GCGGGTGCGTATTTACAGCCTTATGATTTTACCATAAACTGCCGCGTCGGCGCAAGTGTTTTTGCCCTTTTTCTCAAAAATTTTTGCCCGTTTCCCTTACAAAAATACCTTGCGGCAAAAAAGCGGCCGCGCTCGTTTGCGCAGCCGCACGGTGTCACTTTGCAAAGAATGCGACGGCGATCCCGTTGGGGCCGACGTGGGTGCCGATCGTGCTGCCGATCATGTAGGCGGGCACGTCGTCCGTCTGACCCTTCCAGAGCGCCTCGCTGTCGTGCTTGTACTTCATGAGATACGCATCGGAGAGTCCCGAATAGCCGAGGGTGTACGGCATGGAAAAGTCGATCCCGCCGCACGAACTTACAAGCTGATTGAGGAGGTTATTGCCCTTTTTGGAGCCGAGCGCCTTTCCGGCGAGCTTCGCCTCGCCCTTGATGACGCGGATGACGGGCTTGACGGATAGCATCTCCCCCGCGATCGCCGCGACCGAGGAAATGCGCCCGCCCTTGCGCAGATATTTGAGGGTATCGAGAAGGGCGATGAGTTCGATCTTGCCCTTTTTCTCCTCCAGCCGCGCGGCGATCTCGCGGGCGGCGAGCCCCTCCTCGCGCAGGCGCAGCGCGTACAGCAAGAGGATGCGTTCGCCGAGGCAGGCATTCAGGCTGTCGACGACGAAGACCTTCCCGGCATAACTTTTTGCCGCGCGCACCGCGTTGGAATACGTCCCCGAGAGCTTGGACGAGATGGTGATGGCGACGACGTCCGATCCGTCCGCCGTCAGTTCGGCATATTTTTGCGCGAAGCGGTATTCGTTGATCTGGCTGGTCTGCGGCAGCTCGCTGCTCTCGATGAGCTTTTCAAAGAACTGCCTGTGCGAAAGATCGACGCCGTCGAGGTACTCCTCGTTCCCGAAGCGGATCTGCATGGGCAGAAGGGCGACGCCCAGCCTCCGCGCCTCCTCTTCCTCGACGTCGGACGCCGAATCCACCAGAATTTTCGTCATATGTCCTCCTGTATCTGTGCGGGCAGGGAAACGATCTGCGAAATTTTTTGCAGCAGCGCGTCCTTCCCGTCGCCCGTCAGCCCGGACGTCGCGATGACGTTGTCCGCGCCCAGCCCGAAGGCGTTGGCGAGCGCGCGCACCCGCTCCTTCGCCTTCATGCGGGAGAGCTTGTCGCTCTTGGTCGCGACGACGGTGAAGGGAATGGCGTGATAGACGAGAAATTCCACCATCTGCGCGTCGTCCGCCGACGGATCGCGGCGGATGTCCGAGAGCAGAAAGACGTGCCGGACGTCCTCCTTCCTTGCGAAGAACGCCTCGAGCGTCCTGCCCCACTTCGCCTGCTCCGCCTTGGAGACGGCGGCATAGCCGTACCCCGGGAGATCCGCGAGCCAGAATTCGCCGAAATCAAAGTAATTGACGAGGCGCGTCCTGCCGGGTGCGGCGCTCGTCTTGGCGAGGTTCTTCCTGCCCGCGAGCAGGTTGATGAGCGTGCTCTTGCCCGCGTTCGACTTGCCGCACACGGCGATCATGGGTTTTTGCGGGCGCAGAAACTGGTCGGCGCGCGCCGCGCTCGTGAGAAAGACTGCGTTTTTAACCTGCATGACGCCCCCCCGCAACGGCGTTCTCGAACACCTGATCGATATTGCTGACGCAGATGAAGTTGAGGTGCTTGCGCACGTTCTCGGGGATCTCCTCCACGTCCTTTTTATTTTCCTCGGGAATGATGATGTCGTGGATGCCGATGCGGTTGGCAGCGAGCGCCTTCTCCTTCAGCCCGCCGATGGGCAGCACCTTCCCGCGCAGGGTGATCTCGCCCGTCATGGCGACGTCGCGGCGGACGGGCTGCCCCGTGAACGCCGACAGAATGGCGGTCGCCATCGTGATGCCCGCAGACGGGCCGTCCTTGGGGGTCGCCCCCTCGGGAACGTGGATATGGATATCCTTGTGCTCGAAATCCTCGTAGGAAATGCCGTACTTTTCGGCGTGCGCGCGGATATAGCTGATGGCGGCGCGCGCCGATTCCTTCATGACGTCTCCGAGTTTTCCGGTCAGGAGGATGTCTCCCTTGCCCTGCATGGCGGACACTTCGATGGTGAGCGGAACGCCGCCCACCGCCGTCCAGGCAAGCCCCGTCGCGGCGCCCACTTCGTCCTCGTCGCGCATCTCGTCCTCGCGCAGGAAGCGCTTGCCGCCGAGGAATTTTTCAAGATTATTCTTGGTGACGACGATCGTCTCCTCCTCGCCCTTGGCGATGCGCACCGCCGCCTTCCGGCACACGGTGCCGATGGTGCGCTCGAGCGAGCGCACGCCCGCCTCCATCGTATAGCCGTCGATGATCGCCCCGAGCGCGCCGTCCGTGAAGCGGATCTGCTCCTCTTTCAGCCCGTTCTCCCTGCGCTTCTTGGGAACGAGATAGCGCTTGGCGATCTGCTCCTTTTCGTCGGGCGTATAGCCCGAAAGCTCGATGATCTCCATGCGGTCGCGCAGCGGCCCCGGAATGGTATCCAGCGTGTTCGCCGTGGCGATGAACATGACTTTGGACAGATCGTAGGGCACTTCGAGATAGCGGTCGCGGAAGGTCGCGTTCTGCTCGGGATCGAGCACCTCGAGAAGCGCGCTCGCGGGGTCGCCGCGCAGGTCTGCGGAGATCTTGTCCACCTCGTCGAGCAGGAACACGGGGTTGACGGAGCCTGCATTCTTCATCTCATAGATGATGCGCCCGGGCATGGCGCCGATATAGGTGCGGCGGTGTCCGCGGATCTCCGCCTCGTCCTTGAGCCCGCCCAGGCTCATGCGGACGAACTTCCTGCCGAGCGCGCGTGCGATGGACATGGCGACGCTCGTCTTGCCCACGCCGGGCGGCCCGACGAGGCACAGAATGGGCGCCTTCAGTTCCCCCGTCAGCTTGAGGACGGCGAGATATTCGACGACGCGCTCCTTGATCTTCTCCAGCCCGTAGTGGTCGGCGTTGAGCACCGCCTCGACATCGGAGAGCTTCTCCGTATCCTTGGTCTCCTCCTTCCAGGGAAGGTCGACGATCCAGTCGGCATAGTTGCGCAGGACGGTGTACTCGGGCGAGGAGGGCGGCATCTTGTCCATGCGCTTGAGCTCGGCGAGCGCCTTCTCCTCGATCTCCTTGGGAAGGCCCTTGGAAAGGATCTTTTCGCGCAGGCGCTCGTTCTCCTCGACGTCGTCGCCGAGCTCTGCATGGATCGCCTTGATCTGCTCACGCAGGAAATACTCCTTCTGCGATTTTTCGATGTTGCGGCGCACGTCCTGCGCGATCTTGCGCTCGAGCTTGCCGATCTCCGCCTCGGTGTTGAGGCACTGCTCGAAGAGGCGTAGCCGCCGCGTGAGCGTCGTCTCCTCCAAAAGCTCCTGCTTGACCTCGTCGCGCAGGCGCAGCTGGTGGGTGCAGATATTGATATAGGCGTCGGGGTCGGAGACGCCCGTCAGCGCCGCGTCCAGCTCCTTGGAGAGCTTGCCGTCGCTCGCGACGATCTCCTTCACCATCTCCTTCGCGAGGCGGAAATACGCCTCCTCGAGCGTCGGATCGCCGTGGATGGGCAGCAGTTCCTCCGTAACGGCATAGAGATAGCCGTCCTCCAGGCGGAACCCGCGCGCCGCCGCGCGGTACTCGCCCGCGACGAACACGCGCACCCGATCCCCCGGCAGCCGCGTCGCCTGGCGGATGCGGCACACCGTGCCGACCTTGCACAGATCCTCCCCTTCGGGAAACTCCTTTTCGGGATCGGTCTGCCTTGTCACAAAGACATATTTATCGTTGGCGTCCGCGCGCTCGACCGCGGCGAGCGAGACGCCCCGCCCCACGTCGAATGCGACCGTCGTATCGGGAAACACGACCTGCGTCCGCATGGGGATGACGGACAATACTTTCACTCTGTTCGTGTCCATACTGTCACCTCACTGTAAAAATGCGTGGATTGCTCCTGATATGTTATAAACGCCGCGCGCGCGTTTTCAATCGCACACAGGGAAATTTAACGAAGATTTCACCCGAAACATACGCAATGACCCCCGCTCACGGCGGGGGTCAACGTTCCGGGACGTCACTCCTCTTCTGCGAAGTCCTCTTTGCCTACGCCGCAGAGCGGGCAGGTAAAATCGTCGGGAACATCCTCCCACTTGGTGCCGGGCGCGATGCCGTTGTCGGGATCGCCCGTCGCCTCGTCGTACACATACCCGCAGACCGTGCATACATACTTTGCCATGTTATTACCTCCGTTACGCCCTTCCGGGCATTTTTTATCTGAGATCTTCGGCGATCGCCTCGCCCAGCGCGACGAGCGCCGCGCGGCTCTCCTCGTTTACCGCAGAGAGCACCGTCGTCTTTTCGCCGATGCGGCGCATATTCTTGAAAGATGACAGCACGCCGTCCGTGAGCGCACCCGCCTGCGGCGCCCAGGAACCGTTTTCCACGACAGCGTATGCGCGATTCTGGAAATTGTGCGCCTTCAGATCGTTCAAAAACTCCTCCATGCTCACAAAGATCCCGTTGTTGTACGTCGTCGACGCAAACACGAGATGGGAGCTGCGGAACGCCTCGGCGACCAGTTCGCTCTTGTCGGTGACGGAGACGTCGAACACCCTTACGCGCGCACCCTTTGCCGCAGCGGCGGAGGCGACGATCTCGGCGGCGTTCTGCGTATGCCCGTAGACGGAGGCATAGAACACCGCGACGCACTTCTCCTCGGGGCGGTAGGCGCTCCAGGCGAGGTACTTTTCGAGATACCAAGCGAAATCGTCCTTCCAGATCGGGCCGTGCAGCGGGCAGACCATGGAGATCTTCAGCCCCGCCGCCTTTTTGAGGACGGACTGCACCTGCACGCCGTATTTTCCGACGATGTTAAAGTAATACCGTCTTGCGTCGTCGAGATATTCGGCGGCAAAGACGTCCTTCTCCGCGATCACGTTGCCCGCGAGCGCGCCGAACGTTCCGAACGCGTCGGCGGAAAAGAGGAATCCCTCTTCGGGGACATAGGTGAAGAGCACTTCCGGCCAATGCACCATGGGCGCTGCGACGAAGGTGAGCGTGCGCTTGCCGATGGAGAGCGTGTCCCCTTCCTTGACGAGGTACGCCTTGCCCGCAAAGCCGAAGTAATTTTTCAGCATCACGGCAGCCTTCTGCGAGGTGACGACGGTGACGGAGGGATAGCGCTCCAGAAGGCGCGCAAACGTCGCCGAGTGGTCGGGTTCCATGTGCTGCACGACCACATAGTCGAGCTGCTCTCCGTCCAAAGCATACGCGAGATTTTCAAAGAACACATCCCCTACGGCGTTGTCCACCGTGTCGAAGAGCACGTTCTTTTCATCCTTCAGAAGATACGAGTTGTAGGAAACGCCGCGCGGAACGGGATAGGCGCTCTCGAAGAGCGCGATACGTCTGTCATTCCCGCCGAGGTAGAAAAGCCCCGCGGCGATCTCTTGGCAATTTTGCATACAGTTCTCCGTTACAGTTTTTTCGACGATAGTATAGCATACTTGCGCCGAAAAAGCAACTTTTCTCACCCTTTTGTCAGCAAGCTGCGCACGCCCTTCGAGATAAATTCGCTCATCTCGTCGGCGAACTGCTCGACGGGCGGCCGGGAGGCGGCGCGCAGCCACTCTTTCAGGCACGCGATGCACCCTGACGACACAAAGCGGTAGAAATCCTTCAGCCGCTCGGGCGGCACGCCGCCGAAGATCTTGCCGTAATATTCCACGCACAGCTTTCCGCCCAGATCGATGAACCGCATCGCCCCCTCCGCATTGTCCGAGGAGAGCAGCAGCCCGCAGAGCTGTTCGTTTTCGGCGAGCTTGGTAAAGACGACGCGGCAGACCCGGCGCGCCGACTGGATGTTCTCCTGATGCTCGAGCGCGTCCCGGAGCGCCGCGGAAAATTCCTCCAAAAACTGCGTCTCCAATTTCTCGTTGAGATCGTAGACATCCTGATAATGGGCATAGAACGTTCCCCGTCCGACGCCCGCCTGTTCGCAAAGTTCGCTGACCGTGATCTTGCGCAGCGGTTTCTCCTTTCTCAGACGCAAAAACGCGTCGATCAACATCCTCTTTGTCATCCGTACGCGCAGATCTCCGCCTTCAATGTTCATCCGTTTGTCTCCTTTTGAACGTTTTCACACACTGTGTCTTATAAAGAACACCTGTGCAAGAACTGACTGCACGCAGTCCTCCCCCCTTGTGGTATAATACAAGTGAACAAAGGGAATTTTCTTATGTCTATTATACCACATTTTTTGGGAATGTGCAACAGGAGGTGAAAAATATGAAAAAACTCTACCTCGTTACGGGAGCGGCAGGGCATCTCGGGAGCGCCCTGTGCGCCGAGCTGCACGCCCGCGGCGAACAGATGCGCGCGCTCGTTCTGCGCGGAGAAGACACGGCGTTCCTGCGCCGCGCGGGCGCGGAGATCTTCTTCGACGACGTGACGGCGCCCGAGACGCTCGGAGCGTTTTTCGACATCCCCGCCGACGTGCAGGCGATCGTGCTGCACTGCGCGGGCATTGTGGACATTGCGGGAAAAGACAATCCCGCCGTGGAAGCGGTCAACGTGCAGGGCACCGCGAACGTCATGACGTACTGTCTGGAAAAAAAGGTGCATCGGGTCGTATACGTCTGCTCCGTCCACGCGATGCCCGACATCCGCAAGGGGCGCGTCAAGCATGAGATCGACCGCTACGATCCCGCGCCGCTCGAGGGCGCCTATGCGAAGAGCAAGGCGGCTGCGGCGCAGCTCGTGCTCGACATGGTGCGCACGCGAGATCTTCCCGCCGTCATCGTGCTGCCGTCCGGCATCATCGGCCCCTACTGCGGCAAGGGAAACCACCTCGTGCAGCTCGTCAAAGACTACTGCTGCGGCAAGCTCCCCGCCGTCGTCAAGGGCGGGTACGACTTCGTCGACGTGCGCGACGTCGCCGACGGCATCCTCGCCGCCGCCGAACGGGGGCGGGTGGGCGAGAGCTATCTCTTGACGGGCAGCTATCACACCCTGAAGGAGACCGTCGCCATGCTGCATGAACTGACGGGAAAGCGCAAGGTGGGCGCCGTTCCCATGTGGATGGCGAAGCTCGCCGCGCCCTTCGCCGTGGCGCACGCAAAGCGCCTGCACAAGAAGCCCCTCTTCACCCCCTATGCCCTGCGCGTGGTGCTGGAGAACGGGCGCTTCTCGCACGACAAGGCGGCGAACGAGCTGGGCTATGCCCCGCGCGATCTCTATGACACGCTCGGAGACACCGTGGAGTGGCTCAAGGAGACGGGCCAGATCCCCGCAGAGAAGCGCGACGCACCCAAGCGCCGCGCAGTGCGCGCGGGCGC
>CALVWN010000030.1 GCA_944367415.1 uncultured Clostridia bacterium
CCTGATATTTCATCAGGGTTCGTATGCTCATCGTTTGGCGCAGAAGACGAGATTCGAACTCGTGCTACCGGTAAAGGTACTACTCCCTTAGCAGGGGAGCCCCTTGAGCCTCTTGGGTACTTCTGCACGCGGCTCAATATGAGTGTCGTATGGGGATGCGCCTTGCGGACGCTCTATCAATATACCATAAAAGAGCGGAATTGTCAAAGTATATTTTCAGGAAATCGCAAAAAAATCCAAAAAAATGATTTTCATGTCTTGCAGGGGAAGGAAAAGTATGGTAGAATGAAATAGCGCACAGATCGCGCCGTGCAGAATTGCGCGGGCGGGCGTGCGCGCCAAACAACAGGGGGAGTAATGCACTATGAACATCTGGCACGACATTGACCCGAAGCGCATCACGCCGAAGAGTTTTGAGGCGCTCATCGAGATCCCGAAGGGGAGCAAGACCAAGTATGAACTCGACAAGGAGACGGGGATCCTGAAGATCGACCGCGTTCTCTACACGTCGACGGTATATCCGGCAAACTACGGATTTATCCCGCGCACCTACGCGGACGACGGCGACCCGCTCGACGTCCTCGTTCTGTGCAACGAGGCGATCTATCCCATGACGCTCGTCAACTGCTATCCCATCGGCGTCATCAAGATGATCGACAGCGGCGCGCTTGACGAGAAGATCATCGCCATCCCGTTCAAGGATCCCACCTATAACGGTTACTACGACATCCAGGAGCTGCCCAAGCATATCTTCGAGGAAATGATGCACTTCTTTGAAGTGTACAAGTCGCTCGAACACAAAAAGACGACGGTCAAGGAGATCGCGCACCGCGAGGAGGCGGTCGAGATCATCAAGAAATGCCTCAGGACGTATGAGGAAAAGTTCGGAGGCGCGCAATGAACGACGAAGTCAAAACGCAGACGCAGGAGGAACAGCCCGTCGTCAAGATCGTCTTTTTCGGCGATTCCATCACCCAATCGGGGCGCAATCTGCTCGACCCGGACGACCTCGGCGTCGGCTATGTCAAGAGCGCGGCGGGCAAGCTGCGCCTGCTCTATCCCGACACCAACTTCAAATTCGTCAACCGCGGCGTGGGCGGCGAGCGCACGGCGGATCTGTTAAAGCGCGTGAAGAGAGACGTTGTGGACGAAGATCCCGACTACGTCGTGCTCTCCGTGGGCATCAACGACGTGTGGTGCCGCTTCTCGCGCGGCGAGGAGGTGACGCCCGACGAGTTCCGTCAGAACTATCTCTCGCTCGTCGACACCATTCTCGCGACGGGCGCCAAGCTCTTCCTCATCCAGCCCTACGCGCTCAAGATGGGCGACAAGCAGCGCTTCCGCCCCTTCCTCAACAAGTTTAACGACATCATCCGCGACATCGCGCGTGAGAAAGATCTCCCGCTCGTGCCCGTCGACGAGATCTTCATGGGCGTGACGCAGGATATCGACCCGGCGCAGTTCTCGACGGACGGCGTGCATCCCACCCACCGCGGCTGCCGCTATATCGCCGACCTGCTCATCAAGGAGCTGAAAAAGTGTCTGTAACGCGCCTTCTCGTCGTCGTGGATATGCAGCACGACTTTGTGGACGGCTCCCTCGGTACGCCCGAGGCGCAGGCGATCCTGCCCGAAGTGCGCGCGCTCATCGCCCGCGAACGGGCGGCGGGGAGCGAGGTCGCGTTCACCCTCGACACGCACGGGGAGGATTACCTCTCCACGCAGGAGGGGGAGCGCCTGCCCGTTCCGCACTGCATCCGCGGAACGCACGGGTGGGAGCTTGCCGTTCCCTGCGATGCGCAGGGGCGCCGTTTTGAGAAGGGGACGTTCGGCAGCGTGGAACTTGCCCGCTATGCCGCCGCCTTCGGCGAGGTCGTCCTGTGCGGCGTATGTACGGACATCTGCGTCGTCAGCAACGCGCTGCTCATCAAGGCATTTTCGCCGGAGACGCGCGTGTCGGTTGTCGAACGCGCCTGCGCGGGGACGACGCCCGCGGCGCACGATGCGGCGATCGCGACCATGCGGAGCTGCCAGGTGGAGATCATATGACAGGAAAACGCGCCTGCGGGCGCGTTTTTTAAGGAGATCGCAATGGAAAAGACCAATGCAATGCGGATTCTGGAGCGCGGGAAGGCGGCGTATGCCGTCCATTCCTACGAGGGCGGCGCACTCTCGGGCGTCGCCGTGGCGCAGGCGCTCGGCGAGGAGACGGAGCGGGTCTTCAAGACGCTCGTCACCGTCGGATCGCCGCGCAGATACTATGTCTTCGTCATCCCCGTCGCGGCGGAGCTTGACCTCAAGAAGGCGGCGAAGGCGGCGGGGGAGAAGTCGGTGGAGATGCTGCCGCAGAAGGAGCTGTTCCCGCTCACGGGGTATGTTCACGGCGGCTGCTCGCCGCTCGGCATGAAGAAGGCGTTTCCGACCTTCTTCGACCGCGCCGCCGAGGGGAAGACCGTCTTCGTCAGCGGCGGCAAGGTGGGGCTGCAGGTGGAAGTCGCCTGTGCCGACCTCCTGCGCCTGACGAACGGCGCGCTCGCCGACCTTGTGCGGCAGCCCTGACAACTGCACGGGAACATCCCCGCCGAGGGGATGTTTTTTTATGCGCTCACGCTGCGGCGGTGAGCTTGACGGCGAGCACGGTCATGTCGTCGCCCGCCTCGCCGCCGGGGGAACGGGCGAGGGCGGCGGAGAGCAGGGTCTCCGCGAGCGACTGCGGATTGAGCGGGCGCAGGGCGCCGAGATATGCGCAAAGATCCGCGGAGGAGCCGAATGCCGCCGTGATGCCGTCGCTCATGAAGAGCAGGAAGTCGTTCTCGTGCATCGTGACGCGCAGCGTGGCGGGGTGGACGGCGTCCAGCGCGCCCATCGGGAGAGATTCGCCCTCGAGGATCTTCAGCTCCTCGCCCGTCAGCAGAAATCCTGCGGGCGAGCCGATCTTGACGATGTCGGCGCTGCCGTCGTCGAGATCGACGGCGGCAAGGTCGAGACAGGAGAAGCGCTCGTCCGCCGAATAGGAGATGAGGCTGTTGACGGTCGCGAGGATGGTATCCGACGGCATCCCCGTCTTATAGAAGCTCTCCATGAGCGAGAGCGTGCGTGCGGAGACGTCGCGGGCGGCGTCTCCGCTGCCCATGCCGTCCGAGAGGGCGACGAGGAAGCGCCGCTCGTCGATCTTGAGAATGGAGTGGGTGTCGCCGCTCGCGCGTTCCCCCTGTTTGGGGCGCGCGGCGATGCCGAATGCGGCGTCGAAGCGCGGCTTGCGCTTTAAGACGTAGCAGGCGCGCCCGTGCGAGAGGGGGAGTTTTTCGGCGAGCGAGAGGGGGAGGGAGAGCGCCTCGCCTGCGGCGCAGCACACCTTTTTGGCGGGAACGTTCTCGTCGAGCGTCATGCTCACCGTGAGCGTGCCGCCCTCGCCGTAGACAAAGATCTCCGAGCTGAGGATGCCGTACTCCTGCAGCGTCTTTGCGAGGGCGTCCTCGTTTGCCGAGAGGGAATACTCCTCGCTCTCGCGCAGGGCAAGATCGCGCATGATCTCGCTCACGCCGTGCGCCTGCCGTGCGAGCAGCGCCCGCCCCTCGCGCGCCGTCTCCAGTGCGGCGCTGCGGCGGCCGTCCTGTTCGAGTTCACGGTTGAGTGTAAACAAAATCCCTGCGACGTTGGGGCAATTTTGCGCCAGATCGGCGGGAAGGTCGATGAGATTTGCCTTTCCCTTCGCCCTGCCGACGCGCACGAGCCGCTCGAGCGCGGGGCGCGTCTTTTCGCGCCGGCACGTCCTGTTTTGCGGGCAGACGGCGCACACGGCGGCATCCACCTTTGCGGCAATGCGCGCGGGCGAGTCGTCCGCCGCGTCCGGGAGGAGGAAGGCGCTCTCGATCTCGCGGAAGAGGGCGGAGACTTCGTACAGCCGTTCGCCCACCGCGCGACGGTTGCGGTTGACGGCGATGCGGGGCAGCACGCGCTCGCGGTAGAAGAGCAGACTCTCCTGCATCGCCGAGAGCCATTTTTTGGGGAGGACGCAGCTGACGGCGGCGGGAAGGGCGCAGGCGAGGAGGGCGTATGCGATGGCGGCGCCGCCCTGTGAGTAGACGCCCGCAAAATACTGGGCGGCGAGGTAGGCGAGCAGCAGCGCGAGCGCCGAGGCGATGCGCCCGTAGGGCGAGACGAGCAGCGCGCAGCAGGCGTACACGGCAAAGAGGGCGAGGGGCAGGATGCTCACCGTATGCACGCACAGGGGCAGCGACAGCACGACGGCGAAGGGAACGGGCGCGGCGTTTTTCAAGAGCGCCGCCGCGAGCAGGGTGCCGAGCAGCGCGACCGCCGTATAGACGAGCGTGCCGAACGCATTGCACATCCCCATGCCCAGCAGCAGCCACAGGAGGGTGACTTCGGCAAGCTCCGCGCCCGTCAGACGGCACTTCCCCGCGTGTGCGGCGGCGCGCACGCCGCCCTCCGCCAGCACGCACGCAAGCAGGAAAAACACCGACAGGACAGCTTTTTGCGCGAGAGGGGGCAGCGGAACGGCGGCATATCCCGCATGGGGAAAGAGGAAGAGAAAGGGGAGCTGGGCGAGGGCGGTGAAGAGGATGCGCCACGGCCCCGGCGTACGGTGCAGCCGCGTGCAGATGCCGAAGGCGAGCAGCACGATCGCCGCCTGGGCGAGGCAGCACAGCGCCGCCTGCCAGGAGAGAAAGACGGCGGAGGAGAGCAGGTAGGCGAGCGTTCCCGCGAGATAGGCGCGGAAGACGCAGCACGCCGCCCACAGGAGAAGAAAGGCGGCAGGCTCGCGCTGCGGGAGGGCAAAATTGAGCAGCGCCATGCCCGCCGTCAGCGCGCAGAATGTCGCGACGGTGCGCACGGAGGGCAGCCGAAGGGGAAAATGACGCATATAAACCTCTTTTTTTCACAAAAGTATAAGTGTGGCGCGGCCGCAAAAACGGACGAAGGGCGTCGCGGAGCGTCGAAAAATGCCCGACTTCGCGCCGCGTGCGGCGGCGGGTGTCTCTGCGGCTCCAAACCCCGCGCCTCCTCTTTTCCCCGTTTCCCGCGCGTCGCGTGCGTGCGTTGGGAAAAATTTATAAAAAATGAGAAAAAATTGCATAAAAAATGACGTTTATGCATTTATCATTTTCCCTTATAATAGCAATCATAAAAACTTATTTGAAAAGTATGTGAAAGGGGCAAAATCGAATTGACAACAAGGGGGGGCGCTGTGATAAAATAGAGAAACGATTGAAAACCTGTCGCATTGTGTCGCGGCGTGTGTCGGCGGACGGCGCCCGCGCGGACGGCAAAACTACAAACCACAGGAGAAACGTATGCAAAAAACGGTAAGACGGTCGGCGTGCCTGCTTTTCATTCTCACACTCGCAGCGGCGATCGTGATCCCGACGGTGGCGGAGCCTGTCTCCGAGATCGTCGGCGGAGCGCAGTCCGGCACTGCAACGACGGACGACGCGCTGCTCGCGGATGATCTGGAGCTTTCCCAGACGCTCGAGGGCGTCGTCGGCGAGCCGGGCGGGGAGGATCTCGTCTCGGTCATCGTCGAGGTGGATACGCCTTCCCTCATCGAGTATGCCAACGAAAAGGGCATCTCCGTCCGGGAGGCGATGAACACGTCGGAGGGCATCCGTGTCCTCAAGAAGTCGGAATCGCTCACGAAGAGCGCGAAAAAGGCGCTTTCGCCCTACATCGTCGAAGAGGGGTTCACTTACGGTACCCTTTTGAGCGGATTCTCGGCGACCATCCGCTATAAAGATCTCTCCAGGCTCGAAGCGGACGCGCGCGTCAGCAACGTCATCCTCTCCGACACCTACGAGACGCCGCAGGCGATCACCGAAAACCAGGTCAACGTGGACGGCTCCACGGGTATTTTCGATTCGTCGATGGTGGATTACGACGGTACGGGTACCGTCGTCGCCGTGCTGGATACGGGTACCGACTACACGCACGAAGTCTTTGACATGGAGCTGGATGACTCGCTCACCGCCATCACCAAGGACGACGTCGCGGCAGTCGCCGCCGAGCTTGCGGCGACCTCCATGTCTGCGGCGAACGATCAGAGCATCGACGAGGACGATCTGTATCTCACGACCAAGCTGCCCTATGCCTACGACTATGCGGACGGCGACACCAACGTCTATCCCGCAGAGGCGCACGGCACCCACGTCGCGGGCATCATCGCGGGCAAGTCGGAGCGCATCACGGGCGTTGCGACGGGCGCGCAGATCGCGACCTTCAAGGTGTTCCCCGACTCGGGCGACGGCGCCGAGACCGACAGCATCCTCGCCGCGCTCAACGACGCCGTCATCCTCGGCGTCGACGCCATCAACATGAGCCTCGGTACCTCGTGCGGCTTCACGCGCGAGGCGGACGGCGACGCCATCAATGACGTGTACGACAGAGTGGAAGAGGCGGGCATCTGCCTCGTCGTCGCAGCCAGCAACGACTACTCCTCCGCCTACGGCAGCGCCAACGGCTACACCAACCTTGCAAGCAATCCCGACTCGGGCACCGTCGGTTCGCCCGCGTCCTATTCCGCGTCTCTCGCCGTCGCTTCCATCAGCGGCGTCAAGACGCCTTACTTCCTCACCGGATCGGGCGAGGAGATCTATTTCCGCGAATCCCGCCTCGTCGGCAAGACGGACGACAACGACTTCGTCGCCGGAATGCTCAAGGGGCAGAGCGAGGGGACGTTCGACTTTGTCGTCATCCCCGGCGTCGGCTACGACGCAAACTATACGGGCATCGACGTCACGGGCAAGGTCGCCGTCGTGCGCCGCGGCAGCAACTCCTTCGAAGACAAGGTGAAGATCGCCGCCGCCCACGGCGCCATCGGCGTTATCATCTATAATAACGTCTCCGGTATGCTGAATATGTCCGTCGGCGCGACGGAACTCATCCCGAGCT
Source organism: uncultured Clostridia bacterium (assembly GCA_944367415.1). Classification (GTDB taxonomy): domain Bacteria; phylum Bacillota; class Clostridia; order Christensenellales; family Borkfalkiaceae; genus Gallimonas. The sequence continues at coordinate 6,906 of CALVWN010000030.1, forward strand.
GCCTCATCTCGATGGATTACGGCAGCATCCTCGTCGAACAGGGATCGGGCACCATCTCCCTCTCCGAGGACTACCTCGCCGGGCCGTTCATGTCCGACTTCTCCTCGTGGGGCGTGCTTCCCAACCTGACGCTCTCCCCCGACATCACGGCACACGGCGGCGAGATCACGTCCTCCTATCCCGGCGGCAACGAGTACGACACCATCAGCGGTACGTCGATGGCATGCCCCAACCTCGCGGGCGCGCTCATCCTTGTCCGTCAGTACGTCAAAGACCTCGACGCATCGCTCACCGCGCCCGAGATCCGCGACCTTTCGTACAGCCTCATGATGAGCACGGCGACCATCGCCAACAACGAGTACGGCAATCCCTATTCGCCCAGAAAGCAGGGCGCCGGCCTCGCGGACATCGAAAAATCCGTCTCCACCAAGGCATATCTCACGGTGGACGGCTCCAACAAGCCCAAGCTCTCGCTGGGCGACGATCCCAACCGTTCCGGCGTGTATACGCTGGAGTTCAACATCACCAACATGGCGGGCGAGGCGCTCAGCTATGACATCGATCCCATCGTGTTCACCGAGAGCATGTCGAGCGATGAGAGAACGGTCGCCGAGCTTGCCTACCTGCTCGATGCCGATTACTCCTATGCGGTGACGGCGACGGAGGGCAGCGCCAGCATCAGCGGCAACAACCTCTCGCTGGGCGGCTATTCGAGCGCCAAGATCACCGTGACGCTCACGCTCACGCAGGAATCCAAAGATTATATCGACGCCAACTTCGTCAACGGAATGTATGTCGAAGGGTACGTCCGTCTCAACTCTCTCAATGCGGACGGCATCGGGCTGAACCTTCCCTACCTTGCCTTCTACGGCAACTGGGCGGATGCTCCCATGCTCGACGTCAGCGAGTACGAAGTGGGCGCCTCGCAGGTGGACTCCTCCGTGCTCGAGGAGGATAAGCTGGTCGCGGACGTCTATGCGACCCTCCCGATGGCGGGCTTCGATTCGACGGACTCCAACGGCAATCCCACCGTCGGCTATTGGGGCATGGGCGCGTACGGCTACATTCTCCCGCAGGGCTATTCGACGCCCGTCACGCAGGAGAAGTATGCATCGCTCACCTCCTCGCAGGACGGCACCTATATGCTCTATTCCATCTCCGCCGGCCTTCTGCGCGGTGCAAAGCGCATCGAGATGCAGATCACGGACAGCGTGACGGGGGAGGTCATCTGGACAAAGACGGGCTACAACGGCAGAAAGTCCTCTTCGTCGGGCGGCGAACAGACGGGCGGCTACATCCTCGTCGAGTTCGACGTGCGCGAGATGGGGCTTGCCAACAACTCCGTCTATACCTTCTCGATGGAGTGCTTCCTCGACTGGGGAGACGGCAACCAGGGCAACAACAACACCTTCTCTTTCGACTTCACCATCGACAACGAGAAACCCGTCTTCCTCGATACCTATGTGGAGGAGGACGGCAACAACAAGATCCTTCAGCTGAATATCTACGACAACCACTACCTGCAGGGCTATCTCGTCTATACCTATGAGAGCCTCGATGCGAACGGCAACCCCGTCGGGCTGACGCCCATCACGGATACCGTCATCCCCGTCTACGACGGCGAGTTCAACTCCTCGACGCTCGTCGAGCTGGATATCACGTCCGACTGGACGAAGATCATGGAGAACGGCGGCAAGCTCTATGTGCAGGCGATGGACTACGCGCGCAATACGACGACGGCGTTCATCCAGCTGGAGCCGAGCGAAGTCTCCTCCATCGAACTCAAGCGCGGCGAGGGGCTCAACTACACCATCAACGTCAACGATCCCTATGACCTCTCGCGGTACGTCATCGTCAACACGCTCGTGGACGGCGAGGAGCAGGAGAACTACTGGACGGAAGACCTCGTCTGGGAAAGCGCGGATGAGAGCATCGTCGCCGTCGGCAACGGCGAGACGGAGGGCGGACTTCTCGTCGGCCTCACGCCCGGCAAGTCGACCACCGTCACGGTGCGGCCGAAGAACGGCACCGTCGGGGAGGACGGGCTGACCTTCAACGTCACCGTCAGCGAGATCGTCCGGGAGCCCTCCGTATACGCCATCGAGATCTCCGAATATGCGCTCACGCTCGAGCGCGGCGAGGAGGCGACCATCTCCGTCACGGACGTGCTTCCCTTCACGCTCTCCGAGGAGATGATCGATTCCATCGAATTCAACTGGTCGTCCGACAGCGATACGGTCTCCGTCTCGCCTGAGACGGGCAGAACGGTGACGGTGCGCGCGAACGACTCCGGCAGCGCCGACGTGCGCGTTCAGGTCGCCGGAACCTATGTGTCCGCCACCTGCCATGTCACGGTGCAGGAGGAGTATTACGTCGACGGCGTGTACCTGCGTTCGTACACGGGCAGAGGGGACGAGAACGGCGTCGTGGAGATCCCCGACGATCTGGGCATCTCCTATATCTACCCGAACGCCTTCTTCGACAACGACTATATCACCAAGATCATCATTCCCGAAGGCGTCATGTATATCATGCGCGCGGCGATCTACGGCTGTGACAATCTCGTCGAAGTGGAGCTTCCCTCCACGCTCGAGCAGATCCAGACCTTCGGCATGGCGTGGAACCCCAACCTCAAGACGGTCAAGGGCCTCGAATACGTCACGTCCATCGGGTCGCGCGCCTTCATCAACGACACCAGCCTCGAACTCGGCCCCGACGATCTGTCGAGCACGACGTTCATCCAGAACATGGCGTTCTACGGCTGCGATTCCATCACGAGCCTCGATCTCTCCAAGGTCGGCGTCGTGGGGCAGGCGGCATTCGCCTTCTGCGACGGACTGACCGAGGTGTATATCCCCGAGAATACGACGCTCGAGGAATCCGCCTTCCAGAGCTGCCCGTCGCTGGAGCGGGTGGTCATCGGCTCCAAGAACATCGGCGACGCGGCGTTTGCGCTGTGTACCTCGCTCGAGAGCGTCGTCTTTACGGGCGACGTCAAGTCCATCGGCGTGCAGGCGTTCTACGGCTGTACCGCGCTTTCCGATCTGCGCTTCCTCAAGACGGTGTACGAACTGGGCGACATGGCATTCGCCAACTGCGTCTCGCTGACGAGCGTCACCCTTCCGGCTGGCCTCGAGATCCTCGGTTCGCAGCCCTTCTTCGGGGCGTCCGTCTCCGAGGTCGTCATCTCCAAGGATGCCCGCATCACCACCACGGGGCTTGCGGCGTTCTACGGGATGCCCGTGTCGTCCTACACGGTGGAAGAGGGGAACAAATACTTCACGACGCGGAACGGCGTGCTGTATGACGTGACGCTCGACACCCTCGTTGCCTATCCCGCAGGCAGAGCTGCTTCGGTCTTCACCGTTCCCGACGGCGTGCGCGTCATCGGCTCCAACGCCTTCGCGGGCGTCAGCGGTCTGACCAGGGTGGATCTCAACGACGTCGAGATCATCGAGGATCACGCATTCTTCACCTTCGGCAACTTCACGATCAGCGAAACCGACAGCAGCATCAACATCTCCGGCAACGTCACGGGCGCGGACAATCTGCGCGTCATCGGCGACTACGCCTTTGCGCAGTCCTACATCACGCAGCTGCCCGTCTCCAACAAGACGGAGAGCATCGGCGCATATGCCTTTGCCTATACGCCCGTGCTCGGCTATGAATCGAACAGCGGCGCGCTCTCGCTGCCCGATTCGCTCACCTATCTCGGCGACGGCGCCTTCTACCGCAACGGGTACCTGCAGGAGACGATGACCGACGGCACGACGCAGTTTGTCGCAATGAGCGACGTTACCTACGGCATAACGGGCTTCACCTCCGTCACGTTCGGCGCCGGGCTGCAGCAGACGGGCATCGCGGCGTTCGCCTATTGCGCCGACCTTGCCTCCATCGACTTCGGCGGTCTCACCGCCGTCGCACCCTCCATGTTCGAGGGCTGCGTCGCGCTCGAGCGCGTTGTCTTACCTTATAATATTACGTCGCTCGGCGAATTCGCCTTCACCGGCTGCACGGAGCTTTCCTCCGTCATCCTGTCCGAGGCGCTCACCTCCATCGAGGAGGGCACCTTCACGGGCACGGCGATCGAGAGCATCCGCCTGCCGGCGAGCGTGACGGAGATCGGCGCCTCCGCGTTCGAAGGAACCGCGCTGACGGACATCGATCTTACCAACGTCACTTCCATCGGCGCACGCGCCTTCTACGGAACGATGCTTACGAGCGCAGCCTCCGACGCCGTCAGGACGGTGGGGGACGAGGCGTTCGCCTCCATCGCAACGCTCGGGACGGTCAGCTTCGCCAATGCGCAGTCGATCGGCGCCAATGCGTTCGCGGGCAACGAACAGCTCACTTCCGCGAACGTGGGCGCGGCGACGAGCATCGGCAGCGGCGCGTTCGACGGAGATGCCGCGCTTGCCGCACTCGACGTGCACAGCGCGAAGGAGGTGGGGGCGTATGCCTTCCGCGGAACGGCGGCGCTCACCTCGGTCAGCCTTCCCATGCTGACGACGCTCGGCGCGCACGCCTTCAACGGTTCCTCCATTGAAAGCATCGAGCTGCCTGCCACGGTGACGGATGTCGCGGAGCAGGCATTCGCGGGGGCAAAGTTGCTCACCTCCATCTCGGTGAACAGCGCCAACACGCTCTATCTGAGCGAGGACGGCGTGCTCTACCGCAATACGGGCAGCTATAACTACGTCACCCTCGTCGCCTATCCCGAAGGCAAGACGGACGCGGCATACGACTGGTCGGAGAGCGATCTGCGCATCATCCGCATCGAGGCGTATGCGTTCGCCGACAATCCCTACCTTGAGTCGGTCGTGATCCCCGTCCATGTGCGCGTCATCGGCGCCGCCGCCTTCTACGGCTGCACGTCGCTGACGACCGTCGAATTCCTCTCCGCGACCGCACCGACGCTCGAGAGCTATTCCTTTGAGACGGCGGACGGCACGGACAACGTCTACAACAACTTCAAGAATGCGATCGGCGAGGAGCACGGCATCACCATCATCGTACCCGCCAACCACACGGGATACGATCTGTATATCTGGGAGCAGTATTTCGGCGAGCTTGATCCCGAAGTCAACGTCTCCGACGTCAGCCGTCCCATCCGCAGTGCCATCGACTTCATGGATCGCGTGAGCGTTCTGCCTTCCCCCGAGAACATCACCGAGGCGGACAGAGAGGAGCTCACCGTCCTGCAGAGAATTTACAACACCCTCGTCACCGTCCAGAAGGACTTCGTCTCCGGCGGGTATGACGGAACCAACTACTACGAGATCCTCATGTCGGCAGTGCGTGCGCTTCCTGCGGAGACCGTCGATCCCACGCCGGGCGGAGACGTCACGCCGGAGCCGCCGGCAGACACCAATGTCGGACTGATCGTCGGGCTTTCGGTGGGCGGCGCGGTCGTCCTCGCGGGCATCGCGGTGGCAGTCGTCTTCATTGTACGCAAGAAGAGGAGGGGTTAAGAGATGAAAAAGCTGAAATTTCTGCTTCTCGGCGCGCTGACCGCGTCGCTCGCGGGCGCACTTGCCGCCTGCGCGGGCGACGGCGGCGAGACGTACACCTTCACGTTTGACAGCAAGGGCGGCACCGCCATCGCGGCGCTCGAGCTGGAGGAGGGCGCGCAGGTCACGCGGCCTGCCGATCCCACCAAGAAGCTGTTCACGTTCGACGACTGGTATGCGGACGAGGCGCTCAGCACGGTGTATACCTTCGACACCATGCCCGCGCAGGACGTCACCGTCTATGCGAAGTGGCTGCCCGAGACCAACGTGCGCATCACCTACGATCTCATGTACGATGCACAGACGGGCGTTCCCGACAGCATCGGGCTGATCGGCTCGGTCTTTGAGATGCCCGATTCGCCGACGCGCACGGGATATGTGTTCGGCGGCTGGTACACCGATGCCGCCTGCACGACGGCGTACGCCTTCACGACCTTCCCCGAGGAGAACATGACGCTGTATGCGAAGTGGCTCCCCGACGGCGCCTATGCCTATATCACCTATTACGGCAACGGCGTGCAGCTCGCCGATCCCTTCCCCGTCGAAAAGGGGACGCAGTTCGTCGATCTTGCAGACCGGCTCTTCGGCGAGGAGATCGTCACGGACGGCTGGTACACCAACGCCGACCGCACCAACCGCTATGCGGGCGGCACGGTCACGGGGGATCTCAATCTCTACACGACCTATTACACGCAGGGACTGACCTTCTCCGCGGGCACGGTCACCGGCTATCGCGGCACCGCCCGCCAGGTCGTCGTGCCCGATCAGTACAACTTCTTCCCGGTCACTTCCATCGGGGCGGGCGCCTTCCGCGGCACCGATGTGCGCTCCGTGCTCCTGCCCGACGCCATCGCGCAGGTCGGGAGCTACGCCTTCAGCGGCTGCCGGTATCTGACGACGGTCAACCTGACCGAAAACCTGACCGCGATCGGCGCCTACGCGTTCGCGAACGCGCAGCGCCTGGAGAGCTACGGCACGCTCGCCGTCGCCGCCATTCCGGAGGGGCTCTTCCTCGGCTGCACGCAGCTCGACACCGCCGTGCTCGGCGGCGAACCCGTCTCGATCGGGGCGTTTGCGTTCGCCGACTGCACGACGCTGCAGGCGCTCACCGTGCCCGATTCGGTCACTTCCATCGGCGCGCAGGCGTTCGACGGCTGCTCCGCGCTCACCGCGCTCGCATTGCCCGCGTCGCTCGCGACGCTCGGCGAGAATGCGCTCCTCGGCTGCACGGCGCTCTCCTCCGTCACCATTGCGGCGGAGAACACCGCCTTCTCGGTGGAGGACGGCAACCTCTATGAGGGCACGCGCCTCGTGCGCTATCTCGCGGGAGAGAAAGGGGAGACGTCGTTCACCCTTCCCGCCGACAAGACGGCAGTCGCCGCCTATGCCTTCGAGAACAACGCGACGCTCACGTCGCTCACGCTGGGCGGCAGCACCGCCGTCGCGGCGTCGGCGCTCAAGGGCATGACCGCGCTCACCTCGCTCACGCTGCCCGCAGCGGAGTTCGAAGGCGCAACGCTCGCCTCCTTCTTCGGCGCACCCGCCGCGGAGACGTCGGGCAGCGCCAGCTTCTACATCCCCGCAACGCTGACCTCCGTCACACTGACGGGCGGGCTCACGGCGATCGCGCCCTACGCCTTCTACGGCGCCACGGGGCTGTCCTCGGTGGAGGGCATCGACGGCGTCACCTCCGTCGGAGACGGTGCGTTCGCCTATACGGCGATCGCGTCCTATGTGATCCCCGCAACGGTCACCTCCTTCGGTGCGCGCGTCTTTGAGGGCTGCGGCATCGAAGCATACGAAGCGGCCGAGGGCAATCCTGCCTATCATGTGACGGACGGCTGCCTGTATGCGGAAGACGGCACGCTCGTCGCCGTTCCCGCGGGGAAGACGGAAGTCACCGTCGAGGCGGGAACGACCGCGATCGGCGCATATGCCTTCTACGACAGCGCCGTTGAGACCCTCGTCATTCCCGACACCGTCACGAGCATCGGCTTTGCGGCGCTGGGCAATATGCAGTCGCTCACGTCGCTCACCCTTCCCTTTATCGGCGACGGCGACGAGAATGCCTACATGGGCTATACCTTCGGCGTGAGGATGCGGCTGGAGACGCCCGAGGCGACGTCGGACAGCACGGTATATTCCACGCTCATTGCCTCTCTCCCCGCAAGGCTTCCCGCCAATCTTCAGACGCTGGAAATCACCAAGCCCGTCACCGAGATCGCAGATATGGCGTTTGCTAATCTGAAAAATCTCGCTTCGGTCACCTTCCCGGAAGGGACGCAGATCGTTTCCTACGGCGCGTTCTCCTTCTATAACACCGCCGTGACGGCAATGGATTTCTCCGCTGCGACCAAGATCGGCGAGTCGGCATTCGAGGGCGCGGATCTTGTGGAGATCGACCTTCCCGGCACGCTTGCGGACGGCATCGGCACGGCGGCGTTCGCGGAGAACGAATCGCTCACGCGCATCACCTTCGGCGAAGGCATCACGCGTCTGCCCGCCGACCTGCTGCTTCTGACGGGCACGTCGGGCGAGACGGGCGAGGACGGCTATTCCTACGACGTGCGCCGCTCCAAGATCGACTGCGAGGTCGTCATCCCCGCGTCCGTGACCGAGATCGGCTCGCAGGCATTCCTCGGCATGGGCACGGCGGCGTTCTACAGCCCGACCTATCCCGACGAGCAGCCCGACGCCTACACGCACGCGACGCGCAACGAGAACTTCTCGCTCACCTTCGCGGAGGGCAGCAAGCTGACGGAGATCGGCTCCTATGCCTTCTCCTGCTCCGGGGTGCAGCAGCTCCGGCTGCCCGCCTCCCTCGAGACGGTGGGGCAGAATGCGTTTGTCTATAATCTCTTCCTGACCGACGTCACGTTCGGGTCGGAGGACGAGGGCAGCGCGATCGCCACGCTCGGCGCCTATGTGTTCAGCGGCGACGCGGCGCTCGAACGCGTGACCATCTATGCGGAAAGCGTGCCCCAGATGACCGTCGCACAGACGGCAGAGGGGGGACTTGTCGGGATCACGTTCTATCAGAGCAATGATACGTTCCTTCTCTTCGTTCCCGCGCGCCTCGTGTATGCCTACCGCAATGCGAACGGCTGGCAGGATCTCGGGGAGCGCATCGTAGAGATCGGAGCGGAAGGAGGGAATGCGTGAAACGCAAGGGACTCATACTTCTCGGCGCGCTTGCGGCGATGACGCTGAGCCTCGCGCTCGCAGGCTGCGCGCAGGACAGGCTGACGGTGGAGGATCTCATCGAGATGGGGTACACGAATACCGTCACCATCGACCTGATGGGGGGCAGATCGGGCGAACGCACCGAGCTGATCCAGCAGGTGAAGGACAATTCTCCGATCGTCGAGCCAGGCTCCCAGACGCTCGCGGGCGAGGCGCCCACGCGCTCCGGATACACCTTCGGCGGCTATTTCCGCGGAACGGAGGACGAAAACGGCAACGTGACCTTCGGCGAGGAATGGAACTTCGCGACCGACCGCGTGACGGGCGACCTCACGCTGTATGTGCGCTGGCTGACCAACTACTCCATCACCGTGCATTACGGCGATGACTATGCGTCCTCGTATACCGTCAACGTCTCGCAGGACAGGACGGGCGTGGCGCAGCCGGTGAGAAGCATCACCATCTCCGGGCAGACCGTGCTCGACAGCGCGTTCTACACGAACCGTGCGGACGCGGAACAGAATGCGAACGCCATCACCTTCCCCTATACGCCTCCCGGACTCTCGCAGGAGAACACGGTCGGCGAACTGTGGGCGAACACCCTCGAAGGGGTATGGCGCATCGTGGAGGACGCGGACGACTTCGTCATCTACGACAATACCAACATCTACCTCACGGCGAACATCGACTTCGGCGGCGCGACGCTCACCTTCCCCGAGGCGTACTCGGGCACCTTTGAAGGCAACGGTCATGTGCTGTCCAACTTCAAGGTCGCGCAGGAGAGGGGGTCTTCGAGTACGCAGTCGTACGGCCTCTTCCGCGAACTGCGCGCGAGCGCCGTCATCCGCGACATCACTTTCAAGGATGTGACCTATTCGGCAATGCTCACCAATCCTATTGCCATGAGCTATCGTGCAGGTGTACTTGCCGGATACGCCGCAAGCGGCGCAAAGGTGGAAAACGTCACGATCGACGGGGGCACCTTCACGTTTGTCATGCTGGAAAGTTACGAAGGCGGAGACTTTATGCAAGAACTCAACGTCGAGGTACTCATCGGCGGAGACGCATCGGAAGACGTCGCCACCGGCAGCGTCATCTCGGAAACGACGACCATTCGCAAACTCACCAAGAGCGAATGGGACGCCGAGAACGCATCAAACTGAATCCAACAGGAGGAAAATAAAAATGAAGCAATCGAGAAAGATGCGGGCAGTATCCTGCACCGTCGCGGCAGTGCTTACGGTTGGCACGGCGTCCATGCTCCTCTCGGCGTGCACGAAGGAGCAGCGCGACAACGAAACGACGCCTCTCACGCTTGCGAGCGATCTCTTTGACGGCGTGTTCAATCCCTTCTTCTATACGTCCGGGCCGGACGGAGAAGTCGTGGGCATGACGCAGATCGGCATGCTCGCGGGGGACGAGAACGGCGACCTTGTCGCGGGCGACGATCAGGCGAGCGTCGCCAAGGCATACAGCGTCGTCACCGAGGGTACGAGCGCCGACAAGGGGCCGGACGGCAGTGCGAACGAGTATGCAAATTATTACACCGACTACTACTTTGCGATCAAGGACGATCTGACGTTCAGCGACGGCACGCCCGTGACCATCAACGACGTGCTGTTCAACATCTATATGTATCTCGACCCCGCCTACACGGGTTCTTCCACCATGTACTCGGTCGACATCCAGGGGCTTTCGGAGTACAGGACGCAGCAGACGAGCACGGGTGCGGCGGACAACTTCGAGAACGAAATGGACGCACGCGCGCAGGCGCGCATCAAGGTGATCCAGGACTGGGCACAGAACAACCGTGAGAACGACTATGCTTCGCTCGCATCCAATACCCAGGCGGTCTCCGACATCGACAAGCTCGAGGAACTCTTCCTCGAGGAGCTGAACACCGACTGGACGACGGCGATGAACGCCGATATGGACGAGTACGAGAAGTACGGCTTCACCGAGAACTGGCAGGTGTTCATGTACAACTACAACCAGTACACCATCGAGCCGATCCGCGACCCCGCGACCCACAAGGTCACCGGCTATAAGGTCACGGCGGACTTCGACACCGGCATGGCGAAGGATCAGG
>CALVWN010000031.1 GCA_944367415.1 uncultured Clostridia bacterium
GCGCGTGGAATTGATAGAAAGATTATTTCCGATCTTGATCGTTCCGTTTCCGCGGGAAGTAATGCCGAGACCATTCGTCTCGATCATGTTGCCGTTCTGCTGCGGCGCGCCGGTTGCATTCAAATAGATGACACCGCCCTCGGTGCTGATCGCAGTGCTGGAGAGCCGATCGCTCGGATCATTGACCTCACACCCGAACGTTCCGTCGATGGTGATCTCGCCGCCATAGGAGAGGATACCCGCCGAGAATGTTCCGTTGATTTTGAACGTCGAATCTGTGCATTGCACGTTGGCAGCTGCCCCGCTTGCCGTCTGAATGCCGTAATTATAGTTCCCGCTCGCAAATGTAAAACTCGTTCCGTCGGTCGTCACCGTGCCGCCTGCAGAATAGATCCCGGCATTGTTCGAACCGCCCCCCTGATAGTCAAACGAACCGCGCGTCACGGTTGCCGCGGCATCCGCGCCCTCCACAAAGATCCCTCGGTTATTGGTACTTGCACCCTCAAACGCAAAGTCAACGTCGGTCGCGGAGAGCTTTCCGTAGTTGGAATAGATGGCGTAGTTATACTCCCCCACGCCCGCAAATTTGAACGAAGCATTGGAGATGGTTGCCATCTCCTCCTCCGCAAGCGCCGAAGTCGTGCCGCCCGACGCATCGACGTGAATACCGTACAGACTGTTTCCCGTCAGGCTGAATGTTCCGCCGCTTAACGTGAGCTGCCCGCCGCTGACATGAATGGCGGCATTGTTGATGCCGGCCTCATCGACATCCGTTGTCGGGGCGACCTTATCAAAGGTGCCGCCGTTGACGCGCATGACGCCGCCCGAGACATGGATGGTATCGCCGACTTCGGAATAAAAATTGCCGCTGTCCACGCGGAGATAGTCCTGTTGCGTGTTCACCCCGGCGGCATAGTTGATGCTGACGCAGGCGCCCGCGCCGAGCGCCTCAAAGCTGCCCTCTTCGACCGCCATGTAGCCGCCCGTCGCGTTGACGCAGTGCGTCTTTCCGTCGCCGAAATAGGACGTGTAGCGCCCGCCGCGCACATAGAGATTTCCGTCGTTCATCTGAATGGCGGCAAATTCCTGCTCGCCCGACTGTACTGAGGCATCCCCCTTCGCGTCATTATATCCGTAGATCGTGACGAGATAGGTATCCGACGATTCCGTCAGCCCGTCATAGACGTAGCTGCCGTTCTCGAAACGCGCGTAATAGGTATAGTAAAAATCTGCCGACTTGTCGTCTGCAGCCATATCGGTGTTGTCGACGCTCGCGCCCGCGATCGTATAGTACAGATACGTGTCGCCAAGAATTTGATCGAGCGTCGACGTCTCGAAATACATATTGCCGTTGATGCGCGTTCTGCCGTTCGTCGTATTCACAACGCCGGGCACGATCACGGGCATTTTGACATTATCATATTTCGTGTAGGTATTGCCGTCTTGATTTTTTAGAAAATAATTGACATCTTTCGCAGTCGTCTCAAGTCTTGCACCCGCGTCGGTCGTATACGCACTTCCGAAGGGCACGGCATACTCGCTTGCATAGCGACAGCCGGCGCCGCGCGTAAATCCGTCGCGGGGGCCGCTCTCGAAGATGCCCGCTTCCACGGTGAGCGTACCGCCGGAGATGCGCAGAACGCTGCCGACGGGATTGTAAAAACACCCCGTCTGCGTATCGGAGGAATCGATGATCGTCAGACGCACGCCGTCCGTGACGTTGAGCAGCGGATCGCGGTTGTTGCGCTGCAGCTCATGCCCGTTGAGATCGATGATGAGATCGGAGTTGACGTCGGAGACGCCGCCCGTGATGATGAGCGGATTGTCGACTTCCTCGGAGATCTTGATGTTGGTATAGCCGTTTTCGATCGCCGCAATGAAGGAATTGACCGAGTCGACCTCGATCTGGTTGGAGACGATATATTCCATCTCGCCCGAGATGGAGCTTTCCGATTCGAACTCATCGGAATAGCGCGCATACGAGAGCGAGAACGTCATGAGCGTGACAATGACGAGGGAGAGAAAGATCCCTGCGATCAGATTGCGTTTGTTGGTCATGCGCCCTCCCCGATCTCCGTCTGTGTAAACACGACGTTGATCTGTGTGTAATAGCTCTTGCTCAGCGACATCCGGATGGTCTCACTTAAAATGGGATCGTCTGTAACGCCGCCAAAGGAGATATGCAGCGCACTATCGAGCGACGGGCTTTGATTGGAACAGACCCCGTAGAGCGACTGTGCCTCCGCGATGGTCGACGGCGCATCGCCTTTGATCATGACCGTTCCGTTATGCGAATAGAACTGCTCGATCGGGTGAACATAGTTGACGGTCGTCTCGCTGATGGGCGCGACGTGGTGGAAGGCAAGCGTGCTGCCTCCCGTGAAGCTGCCGTCCTCATTGCGCGTGAAGATCTTCTGCACGCGGATCTGCGTCGTGCCGACGGGCGCGGCGCTCCTGTCAAACGTGTTTGCGCTGCAGTCGAAGTGATACCCCGTCACCGTCGCGCCGTTGAATGTCTTCCCATTGCCTGCCTGCGGCTCGAGAAGCAGGTCGATCTCATCCGTGATGTCCGACGAGCCTTCCGCACTCGAACCGTAGTCGTAGTCTTCGCTCGCGATGCGCTCGGCGAGCGAGAGGTGCATGACATAGGTCAGCTCCGTCGCATTGCCGCCCGCAAAGACAAAGCTGTCGAGCGCGAGATCGATGGTGTAAAAATCCACCTCTTTTTCGAGGTCGAGGAAGAGCTGCGAGAGGATATCCCCCTGCGCGCTCTCGCGGCGGAAGCCGACGGAATACTGCGTGAGCCGCGTGCTCCTGGTCACGGAGATCATGCCGAACGTGCCCTGCGCGGAGAGATAGCCCGAAGGAATACTTCCGTTGACGGTGAGCGTGTCGTTCAACGGGGTGCCGTCCGCCTGCGTGCGCTCCTCGTAGTCAGGGAATTTCGCCGTTTCCATGGGGACATCCGAATGTTCCGCATAAGTGCGGCTGCCCTGTGCGGCAGTGTATTCGTATTTACCGTCCGTCCCCTCTTGTACCTGATAGATGAGGTTGCCGAGTACGATCTGCGGGGTGACGGCGTTGTTGTTCGTGTCGGTGAGCTGGAGGACGAGCACGTCGGCAAGTTCGGCGGGAATATACAGCCGCAGTTTGGTCATGAGATCGACGTCGCTGATGCGGATCGTCGCGCCCTCGTCGTTGACTTCGTAGTTGCGCATGGTGAAGCGCACCGTGCGCGACGTGCCGATCTGCGCCCCCGAGGTGAGGTAGAAATTCGCGTTGGAGAAGGTGTTCGAGGAAATATTGTCGATCTCGTAGGAGGTGACGAAGGGAGAGATGCTTCCGCTGAAATCTCCGCTGGTGGCAGTCGAATAGCGCGAAAAAGTAACGCCCGTGAACAAGACGCTCACGACGAGAAGATAGCAGAGATATGAAAGAATGGGAATTTTCTTAACTCTTTGGGTCTTCTTCATCCTTTTTCTTTTTCGCCCCCGTCAAAAGATCGGTAACAAGCCAAAGTACAATGCCGCACGCAAGCACGCAGAACAGCCCGAGCGGACTTTGCAGAAAGGAGATGACCTTTCCGAAGTCGTCCCAGACGGCGACGACCTTGCCGACGACCGCCTCGGACGCAACGTGCGCGGTGTCCTCGCTGTTGTTGGCGTCGCCCTTCGTGACAAAGCCATCCTCTTCGACGCGCACGATGCGGTGCGTGACATAATCCCCGCGCGTGACGTCGAGAAAGGTGATGACGTCCCCTACCTGATAGCTGTCCTGTGCGCGCGTGATGATGACGTCCTGAATGCCGATCTCCGGTTCCATGCTCCCCGAGACGACGACTGCCATCGCCATCCCGCAGAAGGTGGGCATATTGTTCTTGAACGCGTACCGCGCGATCAGCATATACACGTTATAAAAGGCGATCAGCCCGACAACGGCAATGAGGATGCCGCGCAGCACGCCTTTGATGATCTTTGCCGCCCGCTTCATAGTCACCCGATCACGGACGCCGTAAATGTGATGTGCAGCGTGTATGTCGCGCCGCTCTCCCCCGCGACGGTGTCGACGGGGTCATTGTGGCTCCAATACCACTCCAGCTCGAAGAGCGAAGCGGAGTCTGGCTCAATGGTCATCCGATCGACGCCGAGCTGCTCCGTCGCCGTGAACGTCTCCTCGTCGGAGAGATAGACGCCGTCGCGCTTGAGCCGATAGCAAAGCCCGATGCCGTATTCGTTCGTCTCGGCGAAATCGAGCGAGAAGAGAAGCGCGTCCTCGTTGTCGTTGCGCAGCATGAAGCGATAGCTCCCGTACATCCCGGGCGCAATGACGGTATCGCCGAAGCGCTCGTTGTAGAAGACGGGGAGATTTTCCTCCTCGTGCCACTCCACGCCGTCCTCGTCCGCAATGAACAGCACGGGCGCGTAGTCGTCCGAGCGCGTCAAATAGTATGCGCTCAATGCGACGGATAACACCGTCGCCAGCAATAATATGAGAACGAGGAGCAAGATCGGCAGCCATGACAGCCTGCGGATGGAGGCAACATAGACGTTGTCCATCGTGAGAATATTGTCATGCTTGTCGACATACCCCTCCAGCTTTTGTTCGCGATAAAAATAGACATTGGCGTCCTCCTTGCGGAATTCGCCCTGCTCGTTCTTGTCAGCGTCGTACCAGACGCTCTTGCGGATCTTGCCGATGATCTTGCCCGCAGCGTCGGCGACCTTGCCGCGCTTGGGCAGACGGATGCTGTATTTGTGATTTTCGCCCTCTTGCGAACGGGGCGCCTCGCCGCCATCCTCGGGAGCCGATGCGGGTTGCGCCTCGCCGCCATCCTCGGGAGCGGGCGCGGGCTGCTCGCCGCCTTCATCGGAAGCCGATGCGGGTTGCTCGCCGCTTTCATCGGGAGCGGGCGCGGGTTGCGCCTCGCCGCCATCTTCGGGAGCCGATGCGGACTGCTCCTCGCCGCTTTCATCGGGAGCCGATGCGGGTTGCCCCTCGCCGCCATCCTCGGGAGCGGGCGCAGATTCCGCCTCCTGATTTTCTCCATCGGAAAGCGGAGCAGACGCGTTCGTCTCCTCCTGCATCACGGCAGCCCCCTCTTCTGCTGCGGCTTGCCCGCTCTGTTCGGAAACGCCGTCGCCGACTGCGGCAGCGTCGTCCTGCGCGGGATTTTTTTCATTCTCGCGATCTTCCATGATCTCTCCGATTCCCCGTGTGAAATGTTGTCCGCAATTGTGTGTGCGCACTGACATCCGAGGACGCAATGCGCACACAGCGGACGCAAGGGAGATGCACTCCCCCATGTCGCCCTGCCATCGATACCACACCTACGCGGCACGGCTTAATGTATGAAAAAAGTTTTGAATGCCGTCAGGCGCGGATAACGATGTTAAGCTGCCTGGACTGCAACGTAAGAAAGATTCCAACCGATCGCACCGAGATTCTGACCAACCCAGGTGTCAAGCTCGTCTGCATCAACTCCGCTATTCTTGCTTGTCGCGTCAGCACTCGTCCAAGTCACAACCGCCCAAATATAGAAAGCCTGATTGGGAGCAAGAGCCGTACCGATCGCAGAACCGGACGTAATACCGTTGGTTGCAGCAAACGAATCCGTCGTGGTATAGTAAAGCTGATAAGAGAACAGCCCCTCAACATCTGTCTTTTGGTGAGTGCCAAATTCGGTAAGTTCTTCAGTAGACGCCGTTGTGCCATCCTCTTGCAACTTATAAAGCTTCATATCATCCATCGTGATCGTGACAGTCGCGTTGACTTCACCGCCGTTGGAAATGGTAGCAACCTTGATCGGATCAGAAGGATTGGAGCGAGGCGAATTCGTGCCGGTGAATACTTCAGCGGAAGGAGCGAGATCATTCACAAGTACCTGTGCGGAATCCTGCGAAACGCCATCTCCATAAATATTGATTTTCCAGTTAGCAACTTCGGCCGAACCGCTGCCCGTGCCGCTCGAGGTGTAGCGCGCAAAGGTGCTACCGAGGAAGCAGCAGCTGATCAGCGTCAGCGCGACAAGCGCAACAAACAGCTTGGAAATAATGCTCTTCTTTTTGGTCATTGTTTTCCTACTCCTCATGTTTTTTGATATCTGTAAAACGGCGTCCGCGTGTGGAACGGGTCGCCGGATTTACCGTAAGTTATTTTTCGTCGGGCGTATCATCCTGCCCTTCGGAGGGTTGAGCGCTCTGCTGCGCCGCGAGCTGCGCCCGCAGGCGGGCGAGTTCCTCCTCCTTGTCGCGCAGTTCGTTGCGCGCGTTTTCGAGTTCGCTCCCGCTCTCCCCTTCCGCCGCCTGCGCAGCCTCCCGCTTCGCCTTGCGGTTATAGAGCGTGATGCGCGTGACGTCATAGATGATAAAGAGCACGACGGGGATGCCGATAAACACGATGATCCCCACGGGCGTCTGCAAAAAGATGGCAAAATCGCCCAAACCGTTGACGCTGCCCGTACAGATGCCGACCACGTTTTCGACGGGAATGGCGCCGTCCGTCGACGCGTTCGCGTCGCCGCGCGTCACAAAGGAAACGACCTTGCCCGCGTCGTCGCGGTTGACGGAGACGATGCGGTGCGTGACGTATACGTTATCGCTCGAACGGAAGGTGATGACGTCATCCGTCTCGAGAGCCTGCTTTTCCTCGTCGTCGAGGATGCGCACAAAGATGAGCGCGCCCTGCGGGAAGCTCCCCTCCCTGTCGCCGTCCATCGACCCGGAGGTGACGGCGAGCGGCGCGACGCCGAACACGTCGGGCGGAACGTCGGGATTGACGCTGCCTTTTATGATGAGCGTCAGATTGATAACGAAAACGGGGATGAGGAGAACGGAAAGCACGATCATAATGACGAGTGCGACAATGTCGCCGACGCGCTTTTTCGCCTCCTGCGGCTGAGAGTTCTGCTTGTTTTCCTGTTCCATGCCTTCCTCTATGCAACTGCGCCGAACGCCCGGGCGCAAGAATCATTGCGGATTTCATCATTCCGTCACATCGGACGGGTAAAATAGATAGAAAAATCCCTGCGCGCACACGCCCGCATTGTTTTGCCAAAACTTTCCGGAATGCGTGCCTGTCGCAAAAATTGATACTTCTGTTTGGTAAATATTCAAAATTATGAAATATGTGCACGTCGGGATAAGAAAAATACTCAAAAAAAGCGCAAGACGTGTTGTTTTTCGCGCATATTATATCGCAAATTCGTTAGATTGTCAACCCTTCTGCGTTATATTTATTTGACAAATTGCGTTTATAATAAAAACTGACAATGAATGTCATCGAGCATATCCGTGAACTGAAAAACGAGCGAGGGTGGACGGACTATCGGCTCGCGGCGGAAGCCATGATCCCGCAGTCCACGCTCGCCTCCATCTTTGAGCGGAATACCCCGCCCAAACTTGATATCCTCGAGAGCCTGTGCCGCGCATTCGGCATGACGCTTGCGCAATTTTTTCGCGAGAGCGAACGGGAGGAATTGGTCACAGAGGATGAGGAACGCCTTCTTCGGCTGTACAGAACGCTCTCCGTCGAACGCAAGAGAGCGCTGATCGTGCTGCTCTCCGGGGCGTAGATACATACGACACAAAAGAGCGTGCCATGTTTTGGCACGCTCTTTTTTATACGAGTTTGGAAATTTCGCGCTTGAGACGCTCGATGATCTTCTTTTCAAGGCGGGAGATATAGCTCTGCGAGATGCCGAGTTCGTCCGCCACATCCTTTTGCGTCATCTCCTCCCTACCGCCCAATCCGAAGCGCATGTCCATGATGCGCCGTTCGCGCTCGGGGAGCTTTTTGAGCGCCTCCTTGAGCAGTTCCTTTTCGACGTTCGCCTCCACGCCGCCGTATACCGTCTCGCTGTCGGTGCCGAGGATGTCGGAGAGGAGCAGTTCGTTGCCTTCAAAATCGGTATTGAGCGGCTCATCGAAGGAGACTTCGCTCTTGAGCCTTACGGTGCGGCGCAGATACATGAGGATCTCGTTCTCGATGCAGCGCGAGGCGTACGTCGCAAGTTTGATATTCTTGTCGGGGCGGAAGGAGTTGATCGCCTTGATAAGCCCGATCGTGCCGATGGAGATGAGGTCGTCGGCGTCCACACCCGTGTTCTCGAACTTGCGCGAGAGGTAGACGACAAGGCGGAGATTGTGCTCGATGAGTTTCGCCTTGACGTTCTCCGCGTCCTCCCCCGCCTCGAGTTTCCCGAGCAGTTCGGCTTCCTCCTCCGGCGAGAGCGGCAGGGGCAGCGCCTCGCTTCCGCAAAGGTAGTGAACGATGTTCTCCCCCGCGACCAGCCGCGAGAGCCAGGTTTTAAGTGTCGTGAGCAGCTTCATGTTTCCCCTCCGTCATCGCCGAATACAGCAGGATGTCAAATTCCCCGCCGATCTCCCCCACCGTGAGATAGGGACTTGCCGATGCACCGTTCACCGTCAGACGGTCGCAGCGGAATACGGGCGCCGTGCGCGTTCCGTTCACCGTGGTCAGCGTCATGCGGCCGACCGCCCGCGGATGGGCGCCGAAGAGCGCGAACACCCCCGCCGCAGACAGCACGCTGACGGGATTTCCGCGAAAGTTGAGGCAGTTGCCGCTGTCCGCAAACCCTGTCCAGCGCACCGTGCGCTCCCCCGCCGTCAGCGTACAGAGCAGGAGATGCTTGCGGAAGGCGACGAATTTCCATGCCGCCCGCGCCCCCGCGCAGACGGCGATCGCGAAACAGACCGCCCCGCACACAATGAGCGCGACGGGCGCGCGTTCGAGGTAAAACCCCGTTCCGTTCTGCGTCTCGATCCCGAAAAAACTGTAGACGGCGGTCAGGATACCGCCGAATGCGAACGTCAGCGCGAAAAAAGCGGCGACGAGGACGGCGTGCGCGCGGAGCGTGCCGCTTCCCGCAAGCAGCGCAAGTGCCGCGCCGGCGAGGAATTTCACGAGATACGCCGCCCACGCCGCAAGCGAAAGGAGCGGAAAGAGCACGGCAAACGCGCCGCCCGCCGCGGCGGAGAGGACAAGTCGGGCGGGGCGCACCTTCATCCGCGCACACCGGAGCGCGAGAAAGAGCAGCGTGCCGTCGAGCAGCGCGTTCTCCGCAAAGGCGTATTCCCAATAGACGACCATGCCCGCCTCCCCGCGCATTTGTATGAAATTATAAGACGTCCTGTCACGCGGATCGTGGAAAGAGCGGTCGCTTCCCGTCGAAATGCGTCGAAAATTTTTTTGCACCCCTTGTCATGCCCCGCGCGGTATGGTATAATGTCAGCGGAGGATGTTATGGATATTACCAATGCGTCAAGATTCCTGCAGAGCTATAACCGCATCGAGGCACAGCTCAAACTGCTGCACGGGGCGAAGGCGGCGATGAACTTCACCGATCTCGTCAAAAAATGCAGCGACGAGGATATCACCGTGCGGCGTTACGCCGCCGAACTGATCGACTACGGAAAACTGCGCAACGCCATCGTGCACCGCGCGGCGGGCGCGACGGATGACACCGTCATTGCCGTTCCCTGCGATGACGTCGTGCAGACCATCGAATTTATCGAGGCGCTCGTGTGCCGCCCGCCCCGGCTCATCGACGCCATCAAGGTGAAGAAGATCGCGTCCGTCTTCGCCGACAGACCCGTGCTGAATGCCGTGGAAGCCTTCCGCGAATACCGCCAGAAGACGCTCATTGTCTACGACCACGGCACGATGGTGGGCGTCATCAACAGCTACGGGCTGTATGCGGAGATTGAAGCGCGCGTGCGCGCAGGCGACGATCTCGCCGCATTCTTCAAAGAGACACTCTGCCGCGATATCCTGCACGAACACGATCTGAAAAAATACCGCATCATGAGCCAGGATGCCACCGTCTTCGAGGTGTTCGTCGCCTTCGAGGAGCGAAAAGACCTCATCGCCGTCATCGTCACGGAGAACGGGGTGCTCGGGGAAAAGGTGCTTTCCATCGTCACCCCCTCCGATTTCCCGCGCATCAATCACTTCCTCGAGACCTACAACACCAAGCCATTCTGACCCGGGTTTTTCGGAAAAGAAAGAAAGTTGCAAAAAATTAAAAATTTTTTCAGAAAAACTATTGACAAACTAAAAATCCATGCTATAATGAAGGCACAACAAGGGAGTAGCCAAAAGGAAGTTCCCCAAAAAGGAAACAGATCGGCGGCTCACAACAAGGATCGGACAAATTTCCATCGGAAGCTCTTCGAGAAATGTATTCTCTGCGGGTCGATCGGAGGATCGATGCAGGACGAGAAGAGAAAAAGAGAGAAAGATGAACGAAACAAACTTGTGATAAACCGAAAAGAGACTGATTTGGAAACGAAACCGGATTCCACCCGCAGACGCAAGTTTCGCGTACGGAAACAAACGGGAAAACGAAAACCAAGCGGAAACTCCATTCGTTGCATGGGTTTAGCATCTGCCAAAACCAAAGGATGAAACAACTGAACAGTATTCTTCATAAATCCAAAGCTATGAAAAATGCGACAGCAATTCCCCCATCCGAAGGAAGCGGCAAAACGGAACGCAAAAGGAAAAGAAATTTCCGATCGAAAGTCAGGGAGTTCAACCGAACAAGACGAAAGGAAAATAGGTTGAAAAGTGTAAGTACGACTTAGATCTGAACTTTTCGGAATCAACGTTTCGAAACGATGATAAACGCCATGAAAAACGGGGGCGTATCGTGAGATACGCCCCTTACTTTGTGCCCTCCCCTACCCTATACTTGCGACCGCGCGCGTCCCCCGTTCGCGCCATCCCGCCGCCGGATGGGTCGGCGCTGCCGCTTCCCGCGCTGCCGGGGCGCGCAGATCGCGCAAGGGTTCGCTTGCCCGTTCAAGGAGATACAAATGGAGATCAAAGAATTTTCCCCCGAATCGGAGGACGGTCTCAAAGACCTCCTGGTGGAGCTGCAGACGCATCTTGCCGCCATCGACCCCGATCATATCGTCATCCTGCGCGACAATTACCGCGACGACTACTTCGCCCATGTGACGGATGCCGTCAGACAGCACGCGGGCAAGATCTTTCTCGCCATGGAAGACGGCAAGGCGATCGGCACCGTGATCTGTATGATCCCGCCCTGCGGCAAAGAGAGCCGCATCACGACCAGATGTCCGAAATGCGGCTTCATCTCCGATCTTGTCGTGACCGCCCGCGCGCGCGGCAAGGGCGTCGGCAGTGCGCTGATGGCGCGTGCGCGGCAGTTTTTTCGTACGCAGAACTGCGAATATGTACAGCTGTGCGTCAGTGCGCAGAACGAACGCGCGCTCGCCTTCTATGCACGGCTCGGGCTGCGGCCGGACTGCCTGTACCTCACCCAGAAACTATAAAAACGGCGCTCTCGCGAGCGCCGTTTTTTATCCTTACTTGCTTCTGATATACTCGTCGATCGCCTTGGCAGCCGTCTTGCCTGCGCCCATCGCGAGGATGACGGTCGCGGCGCCCGTGACGGCGTCGCCGCCCGCATAGACGCCCTCGAGACTCGTCTTGCCGTTCTCGTCGGCGACGATCTCGCCGCGGCGCTGCGTCTCCAGCCCGGGCGTCGTCTTCTTGAGCAACGGATTGGGCGAGGTACCGAGCGCCATGATGACGCAGTCGACATCCATCTCGACCTCGCTGCCGGGGATCTCGACGGGGCGGCGGCGGCCGGAGGCGTCCGGTTCCCCCAGCTCCATGCGGATGCAGCGCAGGCCCGTGACGTTGTCGTCCTTGTCCGTCAGGATCTCAACGGGATTGGTGAGGAGCTTGAAGACGATCTCCGCCTCTTTTGCATGCTCGACCTCCTCGCGGCGGGCGGGAAGTTCCGCTTCCGAGCGCCGGTAGACGATATACACCGTCTCCGCGCCGAGACGCTTTGCGCAGCGCGCCGCATCCATCGCGACATTGCCGCCGCCAACGACGGCGATCTTCTTCGCGTGCAGGATGGGCGTCTCGCTGTCGGGCTCGTACGCCTTCATGAGGTTGGTGCGCGTGAGATACTCGTTGGCGGAGAACACGCCCTTCGCGCCCTCGCCCTTGATGCCCATGAACCTGGGAAGCCCCGCGCCCGTTCCGAGGAAGATGGCTTCGAAGCCGTACTCCTCCTTGAGTTCTTCGATGGTGAGGACGCGACCGATGACAAAGTCCGTCTCGACCTTGACGCCGAGCGCCTTCAGCCCGTCCACTTCCTTGCGGACGATCTCCTTGGGAAGACGGAATTCTGGGATGCCGTAGACAAGCACGCCGCCTGCGACGTGCAGCGCCTCGAAGACGGTGACGTCATAGCCGAGCTTTGCGAGGTCGCCCGCGCAGGTAAGTCCTGCGGGGCCGGAGCCGATGACTGCGACTTTATGACCGTTGGACGCGGGTCTTGCGGGCGCTGCGGTCGCATGGTTCATGTGCCAATCGGCGACGAAGCGCTCCAGCCGCCCGATCCCGACCGGCTCTCCCTTGATGCCGCGCGTGCATTTCCCCTCGCACTGCGTCTCCTGCGGGCAGACTCTGCCGCAGACGGCAGGCAAAGAGGACGTGCGGGCGATGACTTCATACGCCTCCTCGAACTTCCCCTCCGCAACGAGCGCAATGAATGCGGGAATATCTACCGCGACGGGGCAGCCGTTCACGCAGGGCTTGTTTTTACAGTTGAGGCAGCGCTTTGCCTCGTCGATCGCCGTCGCCTCGTCATAGCCGAGCGCAACTTCCTTAAAATTCTTATTGCGGACGAGCGGCTCCTGCGAGGGCATCGGGTGCTTTTTGGGATCCATATTGAACTTCGGCATATCAGGACACCTCCTTCTTGAACAGATTGCAATGCTTTTCTCTCGCCTTCGCCTCAAATTCGACGTAGGTGCGCGAACGCTTCATCGCCTCGTCGAAATCGATGAGGTGCGCGTCGAAGTCGGGGCCGTCCACGCAGGCGAACTTCATCTCGCCGCCCACGGTGACGCGGCAGCAGCCGCACATCCCCGTTCCGTCGATCATGATGGGATTCATACTGGCGATCGTCTTGATGTTATAGGGCTTGGTCGCCGCGGCGACGAATTTCATCATGATGAGCGGGCCGATCGTAATGACGGCGTCAAAGGTCTCCCCGCTCTCCAGAAGGCGGTTGAGCGGCACGCAGACGTTGCCCTTTTCGCCGTAGGAACCGTCATCCGTCATCATGAAGAAGCGGTCGCTGACCTCCTTGAATTCCTGTTCGAGAATGACGAGATCCTGATTGCGGAACCCGACGATGGAAGTGACCTCCGCCCCCTGCTCGTGCAGTGCGCGCGCGACGGGAAGCGCGATCGCGCAGCCGACGCCGCCCCCGACGACGGCGACCTTCTTCAACCCCTCGATGTGCGTGGGCGTCCCGAGCGGGCCGACAAAATCGGCGACACAGCCGCCCTGCGGCAGCGTCGCGAGCGTCATGGTCGCTCCGCCGACGATCTGGAAGATGATGGTGACCGTTCCGGCCTCTGTGTCGCATCCGGCAATGGTGAGCGGAATACGCTCGCCGCGCTCATCCGCGCGCAGGATGATGAACTGACCCGCGCGTGCCTTCTTCGCAATGAGGGGCGCCTTGATCTCCATCCGCATGACGGTGGGATTGAGCGCCTCTTTCTTTACGATCTCGAACATATTTTGCATTCTCCTTGTAAAATTTCCATCAAATATTATACTATCCGTCCGTCAAATTGTCAATGGGGATGAACGGGATTTTTCTCGCAATTCTTTTCGTGAAAGGGTTGACTTTCCCTCCCGGATAGGATATAATGAAAATTAGTTCAAAAAATGAAATAATCATTGGAGAGTGACATGGCGAACATCAAAGTCGTCACCGACTCGAACAGCGGCATCACGCAGTCGGAAGCGGAGAAACTGGGAATCTCCGTTATCCCGATGCCCTTTCTGATCGATGGCGAGGAATATCTGGAAGACATCAACCTCACCCAAAAGGAGTTCTACGAGCATCTGCGCGCGGACGCATCCGTCTCCACGTCGCAGCCCGCCGTTGCGACCGTCACCGATCTTTGGGACGAACTGCTCAAAGAAGACTGCGAGATCGTGCATATCCCGATGTCGAGCGGACTTTCGGAGACCTGCCATACGGCGCAGAACCTCGCAAAGGAGTACGGCGGCAAGGTACACGTCGTCGACAATCAGCGCATTTCCGTCACGCAGAAACAGAGCGTTCTGGACGCGCTCAAGCTCATCGAACGCGGCGTGAGCGCGGCGGACATCAAAGAATATCTCGAGATGACGGCGCACGACAGCAGCATCTATATCTCGCTCGAGACGCTCAAATACCTCAAAAAAGGCGGAAGGCTCACCCCCGCCGCCGCACTCGTCGGATCCATCCTGCGCATCAAACCCGTCCTGCAGATCCAGGGCGAAAAACTTGACGCCTATAAGAAGGTGCTTTCCGCCAAGCAGGCAAAGCAGGAGATGATCGGCGCGATCCGCCACGATCTCACCACCCGCTTTGCAAAGTTCCGCGCAGACGGAGAAATGACCATCTCCATCGCACATACCGACAGCGCCGAGGAAGCTCAGATCTTCCGCAAGGAACTGGAGGAGGCGTTCCCCGACGTGCCCGTCGTGTACGTCGATCCCCTCTCCCTCTCCGTCTCCTGCCATATCGGCCCGGGTGCCCTCGCCTGCACCGCGACGCGCGTTCTGCTCTGAATTCAAAAAACCGCCGGATCCCCCGGCGGTTTTTTTATGACTCTTCGAGAATACGGATGAGCATGGGAATGTCCGCACTCGTGAGCAGATTGACGATCTTGCCCGAATGGCCGTTCTCCGTAATGACGACGGCGAGGAGCTTGCGGTTGTCCTCGAAGGCGTCGATCGCCTCCTGTACGGTGTCATTGCGCCCGAGTACGCGGTAAAAACGGTTCATGTCCTCCTCATGAAGGACGTCCGCGCATGGCGTCATGAGAAATTCATCCATATCCTCGCCCCGTTCGAGCGCCTGACCCATGACGCGCACGATGCGGCGGTTGTTGAGAATGCCGATCATGCGCTCGCCGCGGTAGACGGGCAGATTGGAATAATTGGTCTGCGCGATGCGCGTCACGGCGTCGGCGAGCGTTGCATCCGCCTCGATGCCCGTGACGTTTTTTTCCTTGAGGACGGAGAGTTTGGGCGGCTGCGACAGAAGCTCTGCGACGTGACAGATGAGCTGCGTGATCTCGGCACACGGCTCGGCGATGATGCGGTCTCGCTTGCTCTCATGCACGATGACGTTGCGCAGCCTGGCGCACAGCAGCAGGTCGTCCTCATATTTTCTGACGGTGTTGTTGAACTCCGCACAGCGGCGCACGAGGTCGGAGAACTGCAAATTCCCCTTGCCCCGATAGATGGAGCGCATCCTCGAATCGATGGTGTTGTAGGCGGAAATAAAATCGATGGCATTGCTCATGACAGCAGTATATCATATCCCGTGCAAAAATGCAAGACTAAAATTTCCGCTGCGCACTGCGGTGAAAGCCGCGGCGGCGGGTCTCGACGAGGTGATATTCCTGCTCGCGTTCGAGGTCGAAGAGGCAGGGATTTTTGGAGGAGGCAAAGCGCACCTTCCCGCCGATGTCGGCGACGAGCGCATAGCCGTAGCCGCACAGCACGACGGGAATGCCGCATAAAAACGCCTGCGCCCGTGCGAGCATCGGCTCCAAGCCTTCCGAAAACAGCTCGAACACACAGATCGCGACGTCTGCGCCGCAGACGGAGAGCGTCTCCGCGACGCGCGAAAAATACAGATCTTCTCCGACGATGATGCCGAGTTTTCCGCACGAGGTCTCATAGATCTTGACGCCCGCACCCGCGCGGAAAGCGCTGCCGTCGATGCGGTTGACCATGTCAGAGACGCCGAGGATGTGCCCCCGCTCGGCGACGACGACGGATTTTCTGCGCATTCCGCGCGCATCGGTGAAGCAGCCGCTCACGACGACGCCGTGCATCTCGCGCGAGAGAACGGCGACGTCCGCAAACAGCCCCGTCTCCCCCTTGAGTTCGCGCTCATAGCTCACTTCCCCGAGCGCCTGGAACCCGCACACCAGCACGTCTGCCTGCGCCGCCCGCTCCCCCGAACACTCCGCGAGTGCACCGCCCGTCAAAAATAAGACCCGCATAACCCCTCCCCTCCACGCAGTATATGCGGCGGCTCCCATTCTTGACAAAAAAGCGTATGAGCCGAAGCCCATACGCTTTGTTTTTTGCCGGCACATCGCCCGCTTTGCTCATTCCCCTTGGTAGTTATAGACGATATTTGCGTTGAGAAGAGCGTCATTTTCCATATCGATCGCAATCTGCTCCCATTGTTCCTGCGTGCCCGTATAATAGACCGTCTCCAACTGATCGCAATAATAGAACGCATACTCTCCGATGGAAGTGACGCTGTCCGGGATCACGATGCTCGTAAGGTTGTTGCAATCATAGAACGTATGCTCCCCGATGGCTGTAATGCTGTCCGGAATTGCAATGCTCGTAAGGCTGTCGCAATAAGCGAACGCCCAATCGGCAATCAGCGTCGTTCCATCCTTGATTGTATAATCGCCCACAAGATTATACTTTGCTCCAATCAAATACGTTCCGATATAGAGTACGTCGTCTTCCCAATTTTGCTCATTGTTATAATACGCAGTTCCGGAGAAAGCAATATTTCCGATGAAAGTGACGCTGTCCGGGATCACAATGCGCGAAAGGCCGGCGCAAGAATTGAATGCAGCATACCCGATGGAAGTGACACTGTCCGGGAGCTCAATGCTCGTAAGGCTGGCACAATCATAGAACGCCATATTCCCAATGGAAGTGACGGTATCCGGGATAGTGATACTCGTAAGACCGCAACATGAGAACGCCACACTCCCGATGAAAGTGACGCTGCCGTCATCCGGTATGACACTGGTTTTGCAGCCTGCTACCAAAGTCTTACTTGCCGTTTCGATGATGCAATTCCCCGAGCTGTGATAGACTTTGTTCTCTTTCGAAACAACAATGCTCGTAAGACTTTCGCAATCCGCAAATGTTCCACGAACTAATCCTGTATCAGCGACCACTCCATCTCCGATGGAAGTAACGCCATCGCCGATCGTAACGCTCGCAAGACCGGTGCAAGAAGCGAAAGCTTCATACCCGATGAAAGTAACACTGTTCGGGATGACAATGCTCGTAAGGCTGTCGCAAAATGAGAACGCACAACAGGCAATCAGTGTGGTTCCATCCTTGATCGTGTAATCGCCCGAAACTTTGGCGTCGATCAAATATGTTCCGATACAGAGAACACCATCTTTCCAATTTTGTTCATTGTTATAATATGCAGTTCCGGAGAACGCAAAGCCTCCGATGAAAGTGATGCCGTCGCCGATCGTGATGCTCGTAAGATTGAAACACCAATGAAACGCCTGATTCCCGATGGAAGTGACACTGTCAGGGATCGTAACGCTCGTCAGGCTGACGCAAATTGAGGACATATCACTGCCACCGAACGCCTGATCGGCAATCAAAGTCGTTCCGTCCTTGATCGTGTAATCGCCCGAAACTCTAGCGTCGATCAAATACGTTCCGATATAGAGAACGCCATCTTCCCAATTTTGCACATTGTTATAATATACAGTTCCGGAGAACGCATCAGGCCCGATGTGAGTGACGCCATCGCCGATCGTGACACTCGCAAGGTTTTTGCAATCTTCGAACGCAGAACCCCCAATGTAAGTGATGCTGTCCGGGATCGTAACACTTATAAGTAAGGCTGGCGCAGTTAATAAACGCCGTATCCATGATGAAGCTGACGGGAAGCCCATTGAAGACGGATGGGATGACGACGTCAGTATCGTTACAGGTTCCAATACCGAGCACAACATAGGTATCGACAAGAAGAGCAAGCTCAAGCCCTTCGGAGCCGACAACCGGTTCGGGTTCCGGCTCAGGTTCAGGTTCCGGCTCAGGTTCCGGCTCAGGCTCGGGTTCCGGCTCGGGTTCAGGTTCCGGCTCAGGCTCAGGTTCAGGTTCCGGCTCAGGCTCAGGCTCGGGTTCGGGTTCGGGCTCGGGTTCGGGCTCGGGTTCGGGTTCCGGCTCGGGTTCGGGCTCGGGTTCGGGCTCGGGCTCAGGCTCAGGTTCCGGCTCGGGATCCGGCTCGGGTTCCGGCTCGGGTTCCGGCTCGTCAGGTTCACCGGGATCCGTCTCAGGCTCGTCGGGATCCGGGTCGTCGGGTTCGGGTGTGACGATCCCGGGATCGTTCCCGGGGGCAGCCGGATCCGCACAGGACGTCGCAATGCCGACTGTCCCCAACGCCAGTATCATACACAACAGAAACGCCAAGAATTTTTTCATATGCTCACACTCCTTGACGACAGAATAATATATAAATTGCCATTTGTCAAGAAAAGTGATTTATTTTATTAAAAAACTTATAATAATTCTTGCCCGGGATGTGATCGGATGGAGATCGAAATAAAAAAGACGCGCCGTGCAGCGCGTCCCTGATGCAAAATTATCTGTGACGTCCTTTGAAGAAGAGCGCGACCGTGCCTGCCCCGGAATGGGTACCGATGACGCTTCCGATCATATTGACGAAGAAGTTACGCGCCCCGAAGCGGTTGCGGATGAGGCCGATGAGATAATCGACATCCGCCTGGCAGTCGCCGTGACTGATAAAGACGGGATCGTCTTTGCCGAGCGTCTGCAATTCGGTCATCTTGTCGACGAGCGCGGCGAGCGATTTCTTTCTGCCCATCGCCTTGCCGATCGCAATGAGGTGCCCCGCGTCGTCCACATGGAGAACGGGCTTGATATTGAGCATCTTGCCGACGACCGCCGTCGCGCCGGAGACTCTGCCGCCGCGCTTGAGATGGAAGAGATCGTCCACCGTGAAGAAATGGCAGATCTGCCCCTTCAGTTCCTCCGCGTAGGCGTACGTCTCCTCGATGGAGGCGCCGCTGTCCGCCTTCTTGACGAGATAGTCGACAAACAGCCCCTGTCCGAGCGACGCGCACAGCGAGTCGACGACAAAGACTTTCTGCGCGGGATAGGTCTCGGCAAGCTCTTTCGCCGCCGTGCAATAGCTCTCGTACGTTCCGGAAAGTCCGGACGAGAAGGAGACGACGAGCACGTCCTTGCCCGCCTTCAGGAAAGGTTCGATATGCGCGCTCGCCTGCGCGGGCGTCACCTGGAAGGTCTTGGGCATCGCGCCACCGCGCAGAAGCTCGTAGAACTTTTTGACGTCCATCGTCGCGCCGTCGTCGCCGCCGTACGTCACGCCGTCCATCGTGAACCCGAGCTGCACGCACGCGATGTCGTGCTGGGTATAGTATTCGTCGGGAAGATCGCTCCCTGTGTCCGTCATCAAGACAAAATTTCTTGCCATAGTTCGTTCATCCTTTTTTGAAATCGTGAGCAGACTCTCCCCCTGCTTTGCTTAAATTATACACAAAGGCAACAAAAAAGTCAAACGCTTGACGCGGCATCAGAACAATACCGTGAAATTTTTTACGCGCGTGATGCGGAAGGTGATCGTAACGACGCCGCCCGATTTTTCCTCGCGCAGCGAAAACGCAACGCGTCCGTCCAGGTCGAAATACTCCTGCGCGACGTGCGCAAAGTCGCGTACGGCGGCAGCCTCCACTTCGTCGGTGATGATCGCCTTGTCCTTGCGGAGCAGGTCTTCCAGCCTGCGCATCTCCTCTTTCATCTTCTCCTCCCGGAAAGCGCCTGCGCGGCGCGCGGCAACTGCAAAATGTTCTCCGCGAGCAGGCGGAAAGTGCGCGAGCGCGGGACGATATTTTCGGTAAACACCCTGTCCTCCTCGGCGATCGTTCCGACCAGCGGCAGGCGAAGGGTGTCCGAGATCTCCTCGGGCGAGAGCAATTCGCTGCGCCGCCGTTCCCGACGCGCAAGATTGACGACAAGTCCTTCCGCCGCAAAGCGATAGCTCGAAAGAATGCCTGCGACGCGGTCGGCATCGCGCAGCGCGGAGATGTGCGGCGTGGTGACGAGCAGCGCCTCCTCCGCGCAGGATGCGGCACGGTGAAAACCGTCCTCGATGCCCGCCGGAGAGTCGATGAGAATGAAGTCAAACTGCGGCGAGAGCGTCTCCAGCACGAGGCGGATCGCCTGCGGTGAGACGTACTGTTCGAGCACGCGATTGCTGGAGAGCGAACAGAGCGTCGGATAGTACGGATGGGTGACGAGCGCCTGCTTGGGGCGGCATCTGCCTTCGACCGCGTCGAGAATGTCGTAGACGGCACGGTTCTCGACGCCCAGCACGACGTCGGCATTGTTCAGTCCGAAGTCGAGGTCGCAGACGATGACGCGGAATCCCCTGCGCGCAAGCTGAACGCCGAGGTTGCAGCAGACCGTCGTCTTCCCGACGCCGCCCTTCCCCGACGTGATAACGATTTTTCTTGCCATGGTGCCTCCCGCGCGCATTTTTCCGTATGATACCACGCATCGGAGGGCGGCAGGAGAGGAAAATTTGCCGCTTTGCGTCGATTGTACGCGAAAAGGGCTTCGCCGTGCGGCGAAGCCCCCCTCTCACTTTCGTAACAGTTCGCGGATGTATGTCTCGTATTCCTCATCCGTGAGTTTTTTGATCTTCTTCTTTGCCATAGGCGCGCCCCTTTGGTGTTCGTAGTACCCAAAGTATGGACGCGTTTTCGCCCTTTTATTCGGTGCGCAGCGCAATGACGGGATCTGTTTGCGCCGCGGACTGCGCGGGGATCAGCCCCGAGATGAGCGTCAGCACCACGCTGACGAGCACCATGATGAGCGCCGTCGTGAACGGCAATGCGGCGATCCCGGCAATGCCCGTCAGAGACTCGATGATGAGGTTGATGAAGATCGAGATGACGTAGGAAAGCCCGATGCCGATCAGCCCCGCGCCGAGACCGATGATGAACGTCTCCGCATTGAAGAGGTTACGGACATCCTGTTTTCGCGCGCCGAGCGATCGCAATACGCCGATCTCCTTGACGCGCTCGACGACCGAGACATAGGTGATAATGCCGATCATGACCGAGGACACGACGAGCGAGATCGCCGTGAACGCGACAAGCACATAGGTGATGATGTCGAGGATCTCCTGCACCATGCCCATCAGCAGCCCCACCGTATCGGTATAAGTGATCTGGAGCGCGCGGTCTTCCTCGGTCGCATCATGGTCGGTATTCCACTGGTCGAGATAGGCGAGAATATTCTCCTTGCTGTCAAAATCCTTTGCGTAGATGGAGAGCCCGCTCACGTCGTCGCTGCCGCCGAGGATCTTGATCGCGGCATCCGCCGTCTGAGAGACATACACATTGGAACCCGGCATGATCTCGTACAGCGTATAAGAAGAAGTGATATTGTCGGTGACGACGGGCATCAGATAGATCTGTGAACCGCCGTAACTGAAATAGGCGTCCTCGCTCTGCATCCACTGCACGATCTCCGACTGCAGATTGCCTGCAATGTACGCCTTCACCGTATTTTCGGTGAGGTTGAGCCCCGAGGAAAGACACCCGTAGGTGTATTCATCCTTGAGACGGAGGATGCCGGAGATCGTCAGATTGATCCCCTCGCCCTCTTCTGCCACAAAATCTTCATTGTCACGCTGCCCTTCATAGCTGAATGCGTATTGGCTGCGCAGATAGTCCGCCTGCGTCCATCCCTCGTTTTTCGTGTACACTTCATCGTTATAGAAAAACGTGTAGCTCTTGCCGAGGATGTCGTCGAAACTCACTTTGTCGGCGTCGGGATCGACCTCCGCCGCACCGTCTTCATCCCCGAGGTTGAAGAGATCCATAAAACGGTCTTCGGGCAAAAGTCCGATCTGCGCGAGCGTCAGGTCGGTCACCTGGTTGTTGGTGCCGACGACGAGCACGATCTCATTCACATTCTCGGGATCGGGAAAATGCCCGGCGATCACTTCATACTGCGAAAGAACGTATTCGCCGTATCCCATATTGCTGGAATCCGACGTTCCCGGCATGACGTTGACAACATCCAAAAAGTAATCGGCAAACCCGACGAGGGAGTCGTATTGCGACGCGAACGCCATGAGGTCGGCGATATATTTATTCTTCAGATTGGAGAGCGAACGCGTCGTCAGCTCGGTTCTGGAGCTGTCATTGTCGGGAAATGTCTCCGCCTGCAAAAAGAGATTGTCCGAAATGGCTGCGCCGTATTTGTACATGATCTCGGCGTACCAGTCGGGATCCATTTCTGCAAGATAATCGAGATACTCCTGCGTAATGTTGGTCTGCGTCGCCATCCCGTTGGCAAGGCTCGTAAGGAAAGAGTCGATATACACTTTGTCCGTAAGCTCGGACAGATCGGGCATATCCTGCGGCGACGTGAAGGAAGACATTGCCGACGCGATATCGAAGGAACTCTCCGAGACCGTGATCGGATAGTAGGAGAGCATATCCTCTTCCGTCTTCTTGACATAGTTGTTGAACCCTGCCGAGAGCGCGAGAACGAGGCTGACGCTGATGATGCCGATGCTCCCCGCAACGGAAGTGAGGATGGTGCGCCCCTTTTTGGTGAGCAGGTTCTTCGCGCTGAGCGCGAGCGACGTCAGAAAGCTCATGCGGGCGCGCGGCTTGCGCGCTCTCTTTTTGCCCTCCTGCGGCTGCTGTTCCGCGCCTGCGTCTTCCGCGGGCTTCTCGACGGGCGCTTCCGTCGCGGAATCGTAGGGCATGGAATCCGACTCCACCACACCGTCCTTCAGCTTGACGATACGCGAAGCGTACCGGTAGGCGAGTTCGGGGTTGTGCGTGACCATGATGACGAGGCGTTCCCCCGCGATCTCCTTGATGAGATCCATGATCTGCACGCTCGTCTCCGAATCGAGCGCACCCGTCGGTTCGTCGGCGAGCAGGATATCGGGATTGTTGACGAGCGCACGCGCGATGGCGACACGCTGCATCTGTCCGCCCGAGAGCTGGTTGGGCCGCTTGTTCAGCTCCTTTCCGAGCCCCACCCGCTCGAGTGCCTCGGCGGCGCGCCTTCTGCGCTCCTCTCTGCCGACGCCCGCGATGGTGAGCGCGAGTTCGACGTTGCCCAAGACCGTCTGGTGCGGGATGAGGTTGTACGTCTGAAAGATAAACCCGATGCGGTGGTTGCGGTAGACGTCCCAGTCGCGGTCGCTGTAATCCTTCGTCGAGCGCCCCTGGATGACGAGGTCGCCCGAGGTATAATGGTCGAGTCCGCCGATAATATTGAGGAGCGTCGTCTTGCCGCAGCCCGACGCTCCCAAAATGCAGACGAACTCATTTTCACGAAACTCGAGATTGATCCCCTTGAGTGCGTGAACATCCCCGGAAGCCGCCTTGTAGACTTTCCGGATGTCAGTCAATTTCAGCATGATCTGTCCCTGTTTTGCATGACACGCCCCGTCGGAGGTGCGGTCAGCCCTTTGCGGCGCGTTCCTGCGCGATCTCCTTGAGCACCTTCTCGATCGCATCGTGCAGATCGTCGTAGAGCGCAAAAAACTGTCTGATCTTCTCCTCGCCCACTTCCGAGACGATGCGCTCCATCGTGGCGTTCGCCTCCTTGCACTGTTCCTCGAATACGGCGCGCGCGTTCTCCGAGAGACGGATATACGCGATCTTTCTGTCCGTCGGCGAGGCAACGCGGGCGACGACGCCGTCTTTTTCCATCTTGGTCACGATCTGGGAGACGGCGGAACGCGTGATCCCGAGGCGGCGCGCAAGTTCGGAGGAGATGATGCTCTTGCCCTTCTCCTCATCGAGAATGACTTCGCGCAGCAGGCGGAACTCCGTCCGCGACAGCTCGTGCGCGCCCGCGAAGAAATCGATGTTCTCCATGTTGCGCATCAGCTGAAAGCATTTGATGAGATATTCGTTGATTTCCATAACAAATTCCTCCTGGATGTTTGTATTCGGCTGAACAATTTACATGGTTTATTATAGCGTGCCTCCCATACGATGTCAACCCCGGAAAAGACAATTTTAAGTAAATTCACAATTTTATCATCTTTTACACGGAGGCTTCCCAAAGTAGCTGTAGAGCGTACACTCGAGGCGTGCGTTCCACAGATGCCGCTTTTTGTCGGCACGGGCGCCGAACGCGCGTTCCGCGCCCGCGTAGGCGGAGAGAAAGTAGCAGCTCCAGTCGGGAAGCGCACGGAACATTCTGCCGAAATCGCGGTACAGTCCCATGAGATCGCCCTCCCCCATCCGCTCGCCGTAGGGCGGATTGCAGATGAGGACGCCGTTGCGCTCCTCGGAGGAAAACTGCCGCATATCGCGCACGGAGAAGCGGATATCCGCGCCGACGCCCGCGCGCTGCGCGTGGAAGCGGGCGATCTCCACCGCCTTCTCCGAGAGGTCGGAGGCGAAAAGCGGCGCCATCGGCGCCCGGTTCTCCCCGTCGCGCGCCTCCTCCTTCGCCCGCTGCAGCACGCCCTTCGGCGCGCACTTCCACCGCGTGAAATCAAAGTCGCGCCCGACGCCTGGAGCGATGTTGCGCATATACAGCGCCGCCTCGACGGGCAGCGTGCCGCTCCCGCAGAACACGTCTGCAAAGGGTTTTCCCGCGCGGAAGAAGGAGCTTTCCACCATCGCCGCGGCGGTCGTCTCGCGCAGCGGCGCGTCATAGGTGCGCACGCGGTACCCGCGCTTGTGCAGCCCGTCGCCCGAAGTGTCGAGCGTCAGATATGCGGTGTTCTCCAGAAGATAGATCCCGACGACGGCGCGTTCGCCGCGTTCGTCGAGCGTCTGCGTGCCGAGCGTGCGCTTGAGCCGCTCCGCGATGGCTTTTTTGACCACCCCGCCCGTCGCCTTGACCGCCATCAGATTGCTCTTCACGCACTTCCCGTCCATCAAGATATGCGTGTGCGCGGAGAGATAGTCCTCCCACGGAAGCGCGGACACGCCTTCAAAGAGCGCGTCAAAATCGGGGGAGGGAAATTCCCCCACCCCGATAAGTACGCGTTCGGCTGCCCGCAGGCAGACATTGAGTCGGGCGACGTCCTGCCAGTCGCCTTCGAGCGAGATCCTGCCGTTCACGGCAGGGCAGTCGCCGTAGCCGAGTTGTCTGAGCTGCCGCTTGACGGACGCCTCAACGCCCGATGCGACGGGAAGATACAGTTTCATGCCCCTTTCATTGCTCCTCGCCCTCCTCCGTCTCCGGTTCGGGCACACACGGGTTGAGCGGAGACGTGACGGGCGTCATATCGTATTTGTCGTCGAGATCGCCGAGCAATTCCTCGATGAGATCCTCGCGCGTGATGATGCCGACCGTCTTGCCCTGCGAGGTCACGACCATCATGTGCTCGCGCTCCTTCTGCATCCGCTTGAGGAGCGAGGAGACCTTTTCGCTCTGATCCGCCGTCGAGACGGGGCGGATGAGCGAAGCATAGCCGCGCTTTCCGGCGAGCAGATCCTCATAGAAATCGGCGCGGTAGAGAATGCCGACGATGTTGCCACGCTCCCCGCGGTAGACGGGAACGCGCGAAAAATTCTTCTCGCGGAAGATGCGGTAGACCGCCTTGGAATTTTCACGCTCGCCGATCGCCGTCACGCGGTCGAGCGGGATCATGCAGTTCCCGACGCAAAGCTCGTCAAAACGCAGCGTTCTGTGAATGAGGTCGTGTTCCGTCTCGTTGAGGACGCCGTCCTCTCTGACGTCGGAAACAAGCATCCGGAACTCCGCCTCCGTGTACTTGGGATGTTCCTTATTGAGACGGAACACGAAGAACACGAACTTCTCCCACTGCGAGAAGATCCAGTTGAGCGGATACAGCACATAGGTGAGCGCAAGCAGCGGATATGCCGCAAAGCAGGCAAATTTTTCGGGGATCTCCTTTGCGATCGTCTTGGGCGTGATCTCGCCGAAGATGAGCACGACGACCGTGATGACGATGGTCGAGACGGTGGCGCCCAATCCCTCCCCGAGCGCGGCGACAAAGAGCACCGTTCCGATCGTCGAGGAAGTGATATTGACGATGTTGTTCCCGATGAGCAGCGTCGTCAGGATCTTGTTGTAATTTTCGCCCAGCCTGAGCGCGACGCGCGCCGTGCGCTTTTTTACCGCAAACCGGCGCATACGCACCGAGGAAAAGCTGGTATACGCCGTCTCCGTAGCGCTGAAAAAGCCGGAACAGATGATGAGAATGACAAGCGCGATGATGAGCGCGGTCATGGTAATGCGATCCATCTCCGCCCTCCTTACGCCTGCTGCGGCGCCACGGGCGGCGTCGGAAGCGACGTCACGGGCGTCAGGTCATACTTGTCGTCCACGTCGCCGATGAGTTCCTCCACCATATCCTCCCGCGTGATGATGCCGAGTGCGTTGTCCTCGGAACCGACCGCGAGCATATGTTCCCGCATCGTGCGAAGGCGCTCCATGAGCGTGGAGACCTTCTCGTCCGGCGAGACATAGGAGACGGGGCGGATGATATTGTCAAAATCGCGTCTGCCCGCAATGAGATTTTCATAGAAATCGGCGCGGTACAGGACGCCTTCGATGTTGCGCTTGACCCCCTTATAGACGGGGATGCGCGAAAAGTTGGTCTCACGGAACAGACGCATGACGACGCGCTCATCCTCTCGCACATCCACGGCGACCGTCCTCTCGAGCGGGATCATGCAGTCGGAGACGGTGAGTTCGTCGTAGCGGAGCGTCCGGTGGATCAGCTCCTGTTCCGTTTCGTTGAGAACGCCCTCCTTCCCGACATCGGAGACGAGCATCTCGAACTCCTCCTCGGTGAGCCTGGGCTGCTTCTTTCCGAGACCGAAAAGACAAAAAATAAACTTCTTCCAAAGCCCGAACAGCCAGACAAGGGGCAGGAAGAGGTATGTACAGACCAGAAGCGGATAGGCGGCGACGCGCGCAAACATTTCGGGAACGCGCTTTGCAAGGATCTTCGGGGTGATCTCTCCGAAGATGAGCAAGACGACCGTCACCACTGCCGTCGAGACCGTCGGGCCGATCTCCCCGCCGAGAAGCGAGGTGAAGATGAGCGTGCCGATGGTCGCTGAGGCAATGTTCACGATGTTGTCCGCAATGAGCAGCGTCGTCAGGATCCTGTTATAATCTGCGCTCAGGCGGAACGCCATGCGCGCGGATCTTTTGCTCTTCGCAAACCGCCGCATCCGGACGGGCGAAAAGCTGGTGTAAGCCGTTTCGGTGGCGCTGAACAGCCCCGACAAAACGACAAGCACGACAAGTGCGATCAACAGTCCGATACATCGACTGTCCATAGATAGGAAATTACCTGATACCTCCTGAAAGGAAAAAATTTATCTTCACGTTTCCCCAACGCCGGGAAAGCGCAAAAATCAAGTCGTCTGCACGGGCGCCTCCGCTCTGCGTCTCTGCAGCCGCAGAAGGCATACCGCCCCGCGCGGGCGGCGGACGAGGACGGGCTGCCGCGCCGTCCCCTCTTCGGGCACCTGTCCTTCGGGCGCAGCCGCCCCTTCGTCGGGCAGCCGTTCTTCGGGCACAGCCGACTCTTCCGCGATCGCCGCCTGAGGAGCGGACTGCGCTTCGGCGCCAAGCTCCTCCGTCTGCGCAGAAGGCGCATCTTCCTCCGCGTCGTCAAACTGCGCCGGAATATCCGGTTCGGGGATCAGCCATGCGGGGATGTGGTCGGGAACGGGCGCGCTCGTCGCGCGGACGAGCCGCTCGTGCGCCATCGCGCAGGGATAATCCTCCGTACGCACACAATAGCGGCAGCGCGCATACCGTCCGCACATATCGCAGGCATTGCGCTCGCTGTCTTTCCATTTGACGACGTCGAGAAATTTCTGTAACTTTTCGGGAGTCATAAGCACCTCTCCGCCCTGCAATTTGTTCTATTATACACGATTTTCCGGGAAAATACAAGGGGTAAATGCAAAAAGATGCAAAATACACATTCTACTTGCCGTATTCGTCGAGAAAACACCCCCGTCTGCCGCCCTTGCGCCAGCCGACGATGCAGTCGAGCGCGACGTTATGAAGGCTGCGGAACACATTGTATGCCGCTTCCGGATTGTGCTCCTCGAGATGGGCGAGCAGCTCCTTCATCTCCTTGCGCTTGCTCTCCTCCTCTTTGCCCGCGACGCGCTCCGTAAAGCGGCAGGCGCACCCGAGGAAGGAAAGCTCGTTGTACTTCGCCCATGCGACGATGTCGCGCTCGCGCACCGCATAGAGCGGACGGATGAGCTCCATCCCGGGATGGCTCGTGGAACGGAGTTTGGGCATCATCGTCTTAATTTCCGCGCCGTAGAACATACTTAACAGTGTCGTGGAGACGACGTCGTCAAAGTGATGCCCGAGCGCGATTTTGTTGCAGCCGAGCTTTTTGGCGAACTCATAGAGATACCCGCGGCGCATCCGCGCGCATAAATAGCACGCCGAACCCGTCTGAACGCTGTCCACGACGGCAAAGATATCGCTCGGGAAAATATGCACGGGAATTTCCAGCTTGGCGGCATTTTCCTCGATACGTTCACGGTTTTTCGGTGCGTACCCCGGATCCATGACGAGAAATTCCAGCCCGAAGGAAAACTTTCCGTGGCGGCACAGTTCCTGCATACACTTGGCAAGGAGGAAGGAATCCTTGCCGCCCGAGATGCACACGGCGACCCGATCTCCCTCCGACAGAAGCTCGTACTGCTTGACGCTCTTTACGAAGGGGCACCAGATCTCCTTGCGGAATTTTTTGATGATGGAGCGTTCGATCTCTGCCGCCGTCATGCCTTCTTCTCCGCAAGATAGGCGTGCGCGGAATACGCCGCGGCCAACCCTTCCCCCGCCGCCTTGGCGTATTGGTAAGGTCTGCCCGTCACATCGCCCGCGGCGAACAGTCCGGGAAGGTTGGTGGAGCCGTCCCGCGCCGTGACGACCTGCGCGCCCTCCGTCTGAAGTCCGCCCACGAGCGCGGCGGGCGGCGCGGCATCCCGCAGGAAAAAGACGCCCGCAACGTCGAGAGTCCCCTCTTTGAGCACGAGCCGCTCCACGCGCATCCCGCCCTCCACCGCAAGCGGTTTTTCCGGATGCACGACGATATTTCCCGCCGAAAATGCCGCATCCGGATAGAGACAGAAGGCGTGTACGGTCGCGGCA
The DNA here is from genome assembly GCA_944367415.1 of uncultured Clostridia bacterium. Lineage (GTDB taxonomy): Bacteria > Bacillota > Clostridia > Christensenellales > Borkfalkiaceae > Gallimonas. The sequence continues at coordinate 29,008 of CALVWN010000031.1, forward strand.
AAGCCGGCAAGGTACTCCGCTTCCTCCGCATACTTGGGCGAAGCGATGACGGCAGCAATGACTTTCCCGCGGTAGAGCGCGCCGTCGCAAACGGCGCAATAGCTCACACCGCGCCCGAGAAATGCGTCTTCCCCCTTGACGGCACCCGTCTGCGAGACGCCCGTCGCGAGGATGACGCTCCTGCCGAGATAGGTTTTCTCGCCCGCCGTCACGGTGAACGGATCGCCCGCATAGACGGCGTCCGCGCGGCCGCGGGTCAGGACGACGCCTTCCTTGTTCATCTGTTCCTCGAGGCGGGCGGAAAAGAGCGCCCCGCTCCCGCAGACGGCGGGATAGTTACGCACGTATTCCGCGGCGCGCAGCTTTTCGCCGAACAGGTCGGTGCCCAGCCAGAGCGCATCGCGCTTAAGGTTTTTCAGCGTGAGAGCAGCGGAATAGCCGGCAATGCCGCCGCCCACCACGATCACATCGTAGATTTTTTCCATGCGGACAGTATACCATTCCGCGCGCGCTTTGTCAAGCCGGCAAAAATGCGGCTTTTTTGCGCGAATTCGCGATTTTTTTGCGACTGCCGATTGACATTTCGTCCGTCTTTACTATAATAGAAAGCATGAACGATCGGAAAAAACCGCCGACGGCGAAAAAAATCGCCCTGCTCGGCATCCTTGCGGGGCTTGGACTTGTGGCATTTCTGCTCGAGAGCCTCATCCCCATCCCCTTTCTTCCGGGCGCGAAACTCGGCTTCGCGAACATCTTTTCCATGCTCGCCATGCTCTGGTACGGTCTGCCCGAAGCGCTTGCCGTCGTTCTTGTCCGCACGCTGCTCGGCAGCCTGTTTGCGGGGAATGTCTCCATGCTGCTCTATTCTCTGACAGCAGGCGTCGTCTCCGCGTGCGTCTCGCGGCTGCTGCTCTTCGCGCTTCCGCACGTGAGCTTTCTCTGCATCAGCGTCGCGGGCGCCGTCGTACACAATCTCGTGCAGCTGCTCGTCTACTGCGGTCTGACGGGCACCATGCTGCTCTTTGTCTATTCGCCCTATCTCTGTCTCATGGGCATGGGAGCGGGCGTCGTCATCGGGCTTGTCGTGACGGGCACAATCAAGGCACTTCCCGCGCGTGTTTTTGCGCGGCAATCCCTTCCGAAGGAGGAAAACAAGTGATCGTAAAACCCAGGGCATTCTCCCGCGGCATCCATATCGCGGGGCACAAATCGCCCACCGAGCATCTGCCGGCAGAACGGCTCCCCGCCCCTTCCGAGCTGGTGCTCCCGCTTTCGCAGAGCGTCGGCGCACCCGCAACGCCCGTCGTGACGGTCGGTCAGACCATCCGCCGCGGCGAATGCATCGCGACGCGCTCGGGCGCCGTCTCCGCCGATCTCCATGCGAGCATGGCGGGCGAAGTGACCTTCATCGGCCCCCGACCGGACGGACGGGGCGGCATGACACCCTGCATCGTCATCGCGCCGAGCGCCGCGCGGGAGGACGCCTTTCTCGCGCCCCTTCATGACCCTTCGCCCGAGGAGATCGTTGCGCGCATCGGGGAATGCGGCATCGTCGGCATGGGCGGCGCGGGCTTCCCGACGCAGGTAAAGCTCACGCCCCCCGCCCCCGTCGACACGCTCATCCTGAACGGCGCGGAGTGCGAACCTTACCTGACCTGCGACGACGTACTCATGCAGACGAAGTCCGAGGAGATCGTACGCGGCGCAAAGTACCTCGCAAAGGCACTCGGCGTGTCGCGCGTCCTCATCGCCATCGAGAAAAACAAGCCCGAGGCGATCGGAAAGTTCTTTGAGACCGATCTCGAAGTCGTCGTGCTCAAGAAACAGTACCCGATGGGCGCGGAAAAGCAGCTCATCTACTGCTGCACGGGAAGAAAGGTGCCGCTCGGCAAGCTCCCCGCAAACGTCGGCGTCATCGTGCAGAACGTCGCCACGGCGTTTGCCGTCTGCGAGGCGGTGGAACAGGGAAAGCCGCTCATCGAGCGCATTGTTACGGTGTCGGGCGGCGGGATCGCACAGCCCAAAAACCTCATCTGTCCCGTCGGCGCCCCCCTCTCCGCACTCGCCGAGGCGTGCGGCGGCGAGCAGAATGCCGTCAAGCTGGTGGCGGGCGGCCCCATGACGGGCGCGGCGCTCACGGGGGAAGAGGCAGTCGTCACCAAGACGACGGGCGGATTCCTCTTTCTGACGCGCGAGGAGACGAACGCGGACGAGCCGACCCCCTGCATCAACTGCGGGCGGTGCGCAGACGCCTGCCCCATGAAGCTCATGCCCATGCAGACGGAATTTTATACCAATGCGAAGGAATATGAAAATGCCGCAAAGTACGGCGGCGTGCTCGCCTGCATCGAGTGCGGCGTGTGCAGTTATGTCTGCCCCGCCCGCCGTCCGCTCGCACAGGCGATCAAGACCGCAAAGGCGGAATTGAGGAGGAAATCATGAAAATTCTTTCCACGGCTCCGCACATCAAGACACGGCGCACCACAAGGAGCATCATGCTCGACGTGCTCATCGCGCTGCTCCCCGCATCAATCGCGGGCATCGTCTATTTCGGCTGGCAGGCGGCAGTCATCATCGTCATCTCCCTCGCCGCCGCCGTACTCACCGAATTTGTCTGGTATCTGATCGAACATAAAGTCTGGCGCGACGCCAGAGAGACCGTGCGCGCGTGGGCTGCGCAGTTCGACTGCACCTCCCTCGTCACGGGGCTTTTGCTCGCCCTCTGTTTGCCGGCACACATCGACGGATGGTATATGCCGCTGCTCGGCAGCATCTTTGCCGTCGGCGTCGTCAAGATGCTCTTCGGCGGCACGGGCAAAAACATCGTCAATCCTGCGATCGCGGGGCGCATCTTCCTGTTCATCTCCTTTACGGCGATGACCGTCTACCCCGCCGCCAACTTCGGCCCGCTCGGGGAGGTCTCCCTCGATCGGCTTCAGACGGGCGCGACCACGCTCACGAGCGGACTGCAGGGAGGCGAGATGCTCTCGAACCTCGATCTCTTCCTCGGAACGGGCGTGGCGGGCTGCATCGGAGAGACGTGCAAACTCGCCCTCCTCGTCGGATTTGTCTATCTTTGCGTGCGCGGCGTCGTCAAGTGGTATCTGCCCCTTCTCTATATTGCCGTGACGGGGCTGTTCGCCGTGGCGCTCGAAGGGTTTGACTTCACCTGGTTCCTGCCCTCCGTCCTTTCGGGCGGGCTCATCCTCGGCGCCTGCTTCATGGCGACCGACTATGTGACCACACCGAAATCCAAACTCGGCAACATCATCTACTTCGTGGCGCTCGGGCTTCTGACGGCAGGGCTGAGAAAGACGACGGGCATCGAGGTCGTCTCCTTCTGTATTCTGCTCATGAACTTCACCGTGTTCCTCATCGACCTTGCCATCAAGCCCCGCCCCTTCGGGTATGTCCGCAGCAAGAAGGAGGCGAAAAAATGACAGTCAAACAATTCTTTAAGAGCAACGCCTTCAGGAGCCTTGCCGTGCTCATTGCGATCGTGCTGGTCGCGGGCGCTCTGCTCGCCATCTTCAACGACATTTTATATATCTCCGACGAGGAGCGGCTCAACCGCACCCTCTCCAAGATCTACGGCGAAAACGTGACCGCCGAGGAAGTCACCCTCGACGAGGATGCAAAAACCACCCCCTACGGCACCGTGAACTTCGTCTATCACATTCAGGAGGACGGCAACTACCTCTTCCAGACGACGGGCACGGGCGGCTACCAGGGCGGCACGGTCACCGTCTGGACGGTCGTCGCCGTCACGGGCACGCGGGAAGCGGGCGATCTTGCGATCACGGGCATCGACAAAGTGGTGTATGAGTCCAACACCAGCCAGACGCTGATGGCGAACCTCACCGATTCCTTCTATGCCTTCTATACGGAGCACGACGACCTCGTCGCCGACGGCGAATATTTCACTTCCGTCAAGGGCGGAACGGACGACCTCAACAACGTCGTCGCAAACGCGACGATGTCCTCGGGTGCCGTCACCAACGCGGTCAACGCCGCGCTCTACTGCTGCCGCACGCAGTTCGTTTCCCAGTCCGGGCAGCCCGAGCCGCCCTCCGACGAAGTGCTCGAGGAGATCTTCGGCGAGCGCGTTGCGCTCACCTCCGTTGCCGTCACCGACGCGCAGACCCCTTACGGCACCGTCGATGAAGTCTGGCTTACGTCCGGGAAAAGCGCCTATCTCTTCAAGACGACGGGCACGGGCGGCTTCCAGGGCGGCAGCGTCACCCTCTGGACGGCGGTCACCTTTGAAGGCACGGGCAGCGAGATGAAGCTCACGGGCATTGAGAAGGTCGTCTATCTCTCCAACATCAGCCAGTCCTGGATGAACAAGATCCCCGACTCCTACTATGACAATTTTGCCGACAAAGACGACCTCGTCGCAGCGGGCGGCTACTTCACCGCAAACCCCGACGGCTCGGGCGATCTCAACAATGTCCAGACGGGCGTGAGCCTTGCGTCCAATGCGTCCTGCAATGCGGTCAACGCGGCGCTCTGCTATTTCCGCACCGTCCTGCTCGGAGAGGAAAGCGGCGAAGAGCCGGCTCCCCTCGATCCCGTCGAAGAATTCTACGGCGAAAGAGTAAATTACACGCAGCTGACCATTGACGAGCTGTACACTTCCAACGAGTACGGCGCCGTCGACGCGGTCTACTATGTCGCGGAGAAGAACGAAGTGCTCATCCTCTCCACGGGCACGGGCGGATTCCAAGGCGGAACGGTCACCCTCTGGACGTCGCTCACCGTCACGGGTTCTTTGGAGGACGGGCTCACCCTCACGGGCATCGGCAAAGTCGTCTACGACTCCGATGTAGATCAGTCCTGGATGAACAAGATCCCCGACTCCTTCTTTGCAAACTTTGCCGACAAGGACGATCTCGTCGCGGCGGGCGGCTACTTCACCGCAAACCCCGACGGCTCGGGCGATCTCAACAATGTTGAGACGGGCGTGAGCAAGGCGTCGAACGCCGCCTGCAATGCGGTCAACGCGGCACTCTGCTATTTCCGCCTGCGACTCACCGACCCCGTGGAGCGCTTCTACGGCGAAGAAGTCGACTATACGCAGTTGACCCTCGGCGCGTCCTGCACCACAAACGAATACGGCACCGTCGATGCGATCTATTATGTCGCGGAGAAGAACGAAGTGCTCATCCTTGCCACGGGCACGGGCGGATTCCGGAACGGCACCGTCACTCTTTGGACGTCGCTCACCGCGACCGGTTCTTTGGAAGGCGGGCTCACCCTCACGGGCATCGGCAAAGTCGTCTATGACTCCAATATCGATCAGTCCTGGATGAATAAGATCCCCGACTCCTTCTATGATAACTTTGCCGACAAGGACGACCTCGTCGCAGCGGGCGAATATTTCACCGCAAACCCCGATACGGGCAATCTCAATAATCTTGAGACGGGCGTGAGCCTTGCGTCGAACGCCGCCTGCAATGCGGTCAACGCGGCACTCTGCTGCTTCCGTATGTGGCTCACCGACCCGGTCGACCGCTTCTACGGCGAGCAGGTCGACAGCACGCAGCTGACGCTCGACGCAGCCGCGCTCGGCAATGAATACGGCACCGTCGAAGCGGTCTACTACATTGCGGAAAAGAACGAGCTCCTCGTCCTCTCCACGGGCACGGGCGGATTCCGGAACGGCACCGTCACCCTTTGGACGTCGCTCACCGTCACGGGTTCTTTGGAGGACGGGCTCACGCTCACGGGCATCGGAAAAGTTGTCTTTGCAAGCGAAACGTCGCAGTCCTGGATGGACAAGATCCCCGATTCCTACTATGACAATTTTGCCGACAAGGACGACCTCGTCGCGGCGGGCGGCTACTTCACCGCAAACCCCGACGGCACGGGCGATCTCAACAATGTCCAGACGGGCGTGAGCAAGGCGTCGAACGCCGCCTGCAACGCGGTCAACGCGGCGCTCTGTTATTTCAGAGAAGTTCTTACGGGAGGTAACGCATGAACGCCAAAAAATACGGCAAGATCGCCTATGACGGTCTGATCACCAACAACGCGACCTTCAAGCTCGTTCTCGGCACCTGTGCGACGCTCGGAATGTCCACCTCTGCCGTCAACAGCTTCGGCATGGGGCTTTCCGTCACCGTCGTGCTGCTTCTGAGCAACGTGCTCATCTCTCTTCTGCGCAAGGTCATCCCCAACACGGTGCGCATCCCCGCCTTCATCGTCATCATCGCGACGATGGTCACGCTGCTGCGCATGGTGCTGGAAAAGTACATCCCCGACCTCTACGACTCGATGGGCGTGTTTTTGCCGCTCATCGTCGTCAACTGCGTCATTTTGGGACGCGCGGAAGCGTTTGCGAGCAAAAACCCCGTGCTCGACAGCGCCATCGACGGCGTGGCGACAGGACTGGGGCTGACGTTTGCGCTGACGCTCATCGGCATCATCCGTGAGTTCCTCGGAAACGGCAGCTTCTTCGGCATCCATGTGATGGACTTCAAGATCGGGTTCTTCACCAATTCGGCGGGCGCGTTCTTTGTGTACGGCATCTGCATCGCCCTCTTTGTGCTCATCACCAATCAGGCAGAAAAAGCGCGCCGCGCAAAGCAGGCACGGATGCTGCGGATGCCCTCCGGACAGGAGCCTCTCCCCGCGCCCGACGCTGAGGAGGTGAAATAATGGCAGCGACCATCCTTCTCATCATCATCTCCGCCGTCTTTTCGCAGAACTTCATCCTCGTGAAGTTCCTCGGCATCTGCCCCTTCCTCGGCGTCTCCAAGAAGGTGAACAGCGCCGTCTCGATGGGCATTGCGGTCACCCTCGTCATGGTGCTCGCAACGCTCGTGACGTGGCCGCTCTACTTCTACATCATGGTGCCGCTCAACATCGAGTACCTCGAGATCATCTTCTTCATCTTCGTCATCGCGGCGCTCGTGCAGATGCTGGAGAAGATCATTGAAAAGCTCTCCCCCGCCCTCTACCGCTCGATGGGCATCTATCTCCCCCTCATCACGACCAACTGCGCGATTCTGGGCGTTGCGGAACTTCTCCTTGTCAACGACCTCTCGGGCGTCGTGACGGGGATCGAAGCGGGCATCTCCATGAATCTCGGCTTCGCCCTCTTATATGCGCTGTTCGCGGGCATCGGATTTACCCTTGCGATGGTGCTGATGGGCGGCGTGCGCGAAAAGATGGAAAAACTTCCCGTCGCAAAGTGCATGAAGGGATTCCCCATCACGATGGTCGCGGCGGCGTTCATGGCAATGGCGTTCTACGTCTTTGCTCTGTTGTAAGGAGGCAGCTATGCAAACTTGTATTCTCGCGCCCGTCAACTGGGCGCAGGTGGGCATCGTGCTCGGTATCTTCGTTGCGATCGCCCTCATCCTCACCGTCTGCATCCTGCTCGTCGCGAAATTCTGCAAGACGAACGCCGACGAGAAGGTGGAATCCATCCTCTCGCACCTTGCGGGCGCCAACTGCGGCGGCTGCGGCTGTACGGGATGCGCGGGCTTCGCCGAAAAACTCGCCAAGGGCGAGGCAAAGCTCACCGACTGTCATGTGACCGAGGCGAGCGAAAAGGCGGCGATCGCAGAGTACCTCGGCATCCCTTTTACCGCATCCAAGCCGACGGTCAGCGTGTGCTGCTGTTCGGGCGGAACGCACGCAAAGGACGCCTTCGCGTACAGCGGCGCACATGACTGCGCCGAGGAAAACAAGCTCGCGGGCGGGCACAAGGTCTGCAAGTACGGCTGCCTCGGCGACGGAAACTGCACGCGCGTGTGCCCCGAGAACGCCATCTCGCTGCCCGACGCGTGCGCGAACGTCAACCCCGACCGCTGCATTTCATGCGGAGCGTGCATCCTGACCTGTCCCAAGCAGCTCTTCATGCGCATTCCCGCCGATGCGAAAGTGTACATCGCCTGCTCGTCGCACGACAGAGGCAAAGCGGTGATGGACGCGTGTGAGTTCGGCTGCATCGCCTGCGGAAAGTGCGTGCGCACCTGCCCGCAGGGAGCGATCACGATGAAGGACAACCTGCCCTTCATCGACTATGACAAGTGCGTCAACTGCGGAAAATGTGCCGAGGCGTGCCCCCGCCACACCATCAAAGTGCGCTATTGAAAGAACAAAAAAAGTGCTGCCCGACGGCAGCACTTTTTTTATTTGCGGAACAATCCCTTCTTTTCATACGGCTCCGACGTGACGGAGAGCACGCGGTAGCCCGTCTTTTCGATGCCCGCGCGGATGACGTTCGCAAGGCTTTCGTCCTCCAGGAGGACGACCGTCTCTCCCTTGCGGTGGGAGGAAGTCACCTTTTTGACCTCCGCGCTCCTGCGCACGACGTCGTTGACGTGTGTCTCGCACATTCCGCAGCGCATCCCGTCGATCCTGAATGTCAGTTTAACCATTGGCGTGTTCCTCCGTCAGTCTGCCCTTCTCCGCATGGTAGATGCGGTCGGCGATCGCCATGGTCGACTCGCGATGCGAGACAAGAATGATGCTGCGCTTTTTCTTCTGTTCGGCGAGCGAGCGAAGGATGATGCCCTCGTTGATGGAGTCGACATTGCTCGTCGGCTCGTCGAGCAGGATGAGTTCGCTTCCCTTGAAGAATGCCCGCGCAAGACCGATGCGCTGTTTCTCTCCGGCGGAGAGGTTGTCGCCCATCGCGCCGACGCGCGTTTCGTATCCCTCGGGCAGCGTCATGATGAAGTCATGCACGGACGCCATGCGACAGGCGGTCTCAAGCTCCTCCTGCGTCGCATCGGGCTTGGCGATGCGCAGATTGTCCGCTATGCTCTCGTCAAAGAGATAGGTGGATTGCGACACCATCGTCACATTGTCGAGCAGGTTGTCGGAATCCACATCGTCGACGTCGACGCCGTTATAGAGGATGGCGCCCTCCTTCTTCTCCCAGAAGCGGAGCAGGAGCTTCAGAAGCGTGGATTTCCCGCAGCCGCTCGCGCCGACGATACCGACGATCTCCCCCTTTTCCGCGTGCATGCACGCATCCTGCAGAACGGGCGCGTTCTCCTCATAGGAGAAGCCGACGTGCTCGACGTTCAGATGATCGTAGACGATCTTTTTGCCGTTTTTGACGGGCGTGACGGCGGGCTTTTCTTCGAGCAGATTGAGCACGCGGTCGCCGCTCGCAAAAGTCTGCGTGAGATTTCCGGGCAGTGCGGAGATGGCGAGCACCGGCCCGAAGCTGCCGAACACGGTCACGATCCCGACGATCATCGCGCCGATCGAGAGAAGGTCGTTGAGCACGAGCACGATGCCGACGGCGAGCGCCGCAATGGTGAAGATGGAGACGAACATCTCCGTGAACGCGGAGGAACGCGCGATCTGGTGCTTGACCCCTTTGGTGACGTCGAGCAGCTCCTGCGAGCGGCGGTCGACCTCCCGTTCGCGTTCTTTGCCCGCGTTGTTGAGCACGATGTCCTTGACGCCCTTGATGCTGTCGAGGAAGTAGGCATTGAAGGAGGAGAACTGCGCGCGGTACTTCACGCCGCCCGCCTTCATGCGCGAGGAATAGACGGGCGGCAGGATGACGCCGATCGTCAGATATCCCAAAAGGGCGACGAGGGCGAGATACCATCCCACGACGAACCCGACGAACAAGAAGACGGCGAGCGAGACGATGACGGCAATGCAGACGGGCGAGATGGTATGCGCATAGAACACTTCAAGCGTCTCGATGTCCGACGTGATCATGGCGATGATGCCGCCCTTCTTTTTGGTCTCCAGCTTTGCCGGGCAGAGCACGCGCAGCGCGCCGAAGATCTTGTCGCGCAGCACGGCGAGGAGCCGGAAGGCGATGTAGTGATTGCAATACTGTTCGACGTAGCGCAGAACGCCGCGCAGCGCCCCGAGCCCCACCGTAAGACCGATGATCAGCCCCCAGCTCATCGAGACCGCCTCGCCGAGCGCCTTTGCGATGCCGAACGCACCGAACACGGTGACGCCCATCGCGGCGACAAAGCCGACCGAGCCGCCGAGCACGGCGACGAGCATGACATAGGCAAGGCTCCCGACCAGCACGATGAGGCTTGCCATGATCTTCAGACCGCTTCTGCGAAGTTTTTCCTTCATGCGAGCACCTCCTTGTACCCCTCTTCGAGCGCCTTCTGCGTGGAATACAGGTGCGCATAGCCGCCCTGCATCGCCATGAGTTCGGCGTGCGTGCCGCGTTCTTTGATCTCCCCGTCCTCCATGTAATAGATGGTATCGGCAGGAACGACGTTTTCGAGGCGGTGAGAGATGATGATGACGTTCTTGCGGCGGCTCATCTCGCGCACGTTGCGCATGATGACCGCTTCGCTGTCGATGTCGATGTTGCTCGTCGCCTCGTCGAAGATGTAGATGTCCTTGTCGGCGACGAGATTGACGGCGAGCGCCATGCGCTGTTTCTGACCGCCCGAGATGTTGGAGGCGTCCTCCGTGACCACCTTATCAAGCCCCCCGTTCTCGCGGACAAAGTCCGCAAGGTTGACCTTTTCGAGTGCCGCCCAGATCTCCTCGTCGGTGGCGTCATGCTTGGCAAGTTCGAAGTTGGCGCGCACGCTGTCGTTGAACAGATAGGAGTTGTAGGAGACCACCGCGACGCGGGAATAGTAGCTCTCGCGCGAGAGCGCCTCGAGGGGGTCGCCCCCCGCCGTCACACGCCCCGTCTTGGGTCGGAGCGCGCCGATGAGCAGCCCCACGATGGTGGATTTTCCGCAGCCGCTCGCGCCGACGATCGCCGACATTTTCCCCGCCGGGAAAGAAAGGCTCGCATGGCGCAGCACGTCGCGCTTCCCGTCATAGGAGAAGGAGACATCCTCGAGCGCGAGGTCGGTACCGCGGCACGCGCCCTCTCCCCAGACAGGCTCCTCCGCCTTCAGAAAGCCGCTGATCTTCTTGCCCGCGCTCGCGCCGTTCATCGCGACGTGGAAGGCAGAGCCGAGCGCGCGCAGCGGCAGGAAAAATTCCACCGCGACGAGTACCAGAAAGAGCGCGACGGCGGGCAGGAGCGCCGTTCCGAACGTCCCCGCAAGGTTGGCGATGACCACCGCGATCCCCGCGCCCGCGCCGCAGTAGGCGACAAAATCCATGATCATCGTGCTCATGAGCTGCATGACGAGCACCTTCATCGTGATCTTGCGGAACTCCTCCGAATTCTCGTTCATCTTCTTGTGGCGCGCGCCGTCCGCCTTATAGATCTTCAGCTCGTTGAGGCCCTGTACGCTGTCCAGAAATCCGTCGCCCATCGTCGTGTATTTTCCCCAATACTTTGCAAAGACGCGCTTTGCGTAGCGGGAGACCGCAATGATGGAGAGCGGAATGAGCGGCACGCAGCACAAAAGAACGAGCGCGACGCGCCAATCCAGCCAGACACAGATGAGAAAGAGGATGAAGGGCGCGATCATCGAATAGAAAAACTGCGGCAGATAGCTCGAATAGTAGGTATCCAGCTGTTCGATGCCCTCCATCGAGATCTGCGTCAGCCCCGCCATGTTCATCCCGTCCGCGCTCCTGGCGCCCAGGCGCAGGATCTTATCGTACATACGCGCGCGCAGATCTTTTTTTACCTTGCGCCCGAGCAGATCGCGCAGATCCCCCGTGACGCGCGTTGCAGCATAGCGCAGTGCGATCGCCGCGACGGCAACGATCGCCGGGTACACGAATGCGATCGCCTCCCCCTCTCCCTGCGTCAGGCGGATGGTGATGTCCACCGCCCAGCAGATGCTCGCCGTGACGGCGAGGTTGGCAAACAGTCCGACGATCATCACGACGACGGTCAGCCATACGAATTTTTTGTTTGCGCCGAGCAGCGTAAACAGTTCCTTGTCAAGCATTCCGAATGCCTCCGGCTCCTTTTGCATAAAAGTTCGCCATGCCGAACACATGGTGTTTTTTGACGGCGCCCGCCGCGGAAGTTCGCAATGCCGAACTGCCGGGCAAAGAAAAATGTCCGCACGGGCGCCGAACGCAGGATATTGTATCACAGACGGCGTACAAAGTCAATCATTTGAGTACGCATATGCGAACAATCTGAAAAAATCCCCTCCCGGAGGCATGGGCGGCGGCACAGCGCGCATGATCGCGGAAAAATGCGGCGTGATCGATCGGATAAATATTTTGTGCCTGCCGTTCACTTCGAGACCGCAAGACACAAACGCAACTCTGCCATCAGCTGTATTTATTGCATATATAAGTTTTATTTATGGAAAAAACACTTCTCTGCCCCTTCGAAATATATTATGGTGAAATTTGGACGCTCTTTTTTTTGACAGAGAAAGGGAAATATGATATTATAATATGGACTAATATTTCAGACCGACCGTGACGTTTCCCGTAAGACGCACGGACAGGCACAAAGGAGTCGGGTATGAAAAAAGCAACGTGGAACAAGCGGCTTTCGACGCTCATCTCATCCATCGCGATGGTCTGCTGTCTGTTTGCCGCCGCCATTCTGACGGCATGCAACAACGAACAGCCTGTCGCACAGTCGGGCGAAGAAGCGGGCGTCTATTACTACGACGACCGCGGCGAGCAGTCGCTGCTCACGCTCGGAGAGAGCCTTACCTATACGCTCGCCATCGGCGGCGATGCATTCAGCGGCAGCTATACGCTCGAAGGCGAGACGCTCACGCTGACGCAGACGGACGGGAAGACGATGACCGCCTCCCTCTCCGGAGACGTCATCACGCTCACCTATGAAGACACACAGATGCGCTTCCTCCGGAAAGTGTACTATACCGTCACGTTTGACAGCGCGGGCGGCAGCAACGTGGAGAGCGTCAGCGTGCTCAACGGAAAGAGCATCCAGAAGCCCGCATCCGATCCCGTGCGCGACGGCTTTGTCTTTCTCGGATGGTACACCGACGAGGCATACACCGCGCCCTATCTGTTCGGCGCGCAGGCGCTGACGGGCGACACCACGCTTTATGCGCGTTGGGCGCAGCCCGCCGAAAACGGCATCGAATACACGATCTCCTATGACCTCGGATATGACGGCGAGACGATCGCCCCGACGCAGACGGTCGGCGGGAAGCTCTACTCCCCCGCCCTTCCCGCCGCGCGCGAGGGATATTCCTTCGTCGGCTGGTGGGTGAGCATGGAGAACAAGGCAGACCGCCTCTCCTACCGCTTTGAGGCGCCCTCCGCTTCGGCGGAAGGCACGCTGTTTGACGCCGACACGACGCTCTTTGCCGTCTGGCAGGCGGAGGACGCGCAGGTCGCCTCGCCCGCCGTCAGCGTCTCGCAGCAGGCGATCACATGGGATTCCGTCGGCGCCGCCGCCTATCTCATCTCCGTGACCGCGCCAGACGGCACGCCGCTCTACTCCGAGCAGCGCACGACGAGCACCACCTTCCCCGTCACCTTTGACGAGGCGGGCGCCTACCGCGTGCAGGTGACGGCGATCAACGCGGGCGGCACACAGGTTGCCGAACCCACCGTCCGTTACTATATGAATCATGCGCTCGCGCGCGTATCGGGCGTGCGCGTCATCGAGCCGAACGCGCTCGTCTTCCGCGGCGTCGAGCATGCCGAGAAGTATCTCATCACCATCGACTGCGGCGACGATGCTCACGTTCACACGTTGTTCGACAACGGCACGTCTCTCTACTACAATTTCTCCAACTGCGAAATGCAGGAGGGCGGCATCGTCTTTACCATCCGCGCGGTCGCGGACGGCTATGCCGCCTCCGAGACGACCTTCGTCTTTGACCGCACGCTCGGCGAAACGGGCGCGCTCTCCGTCACGGACGACGTCTTCACCTGGAACGCCGTTCCCGGCGCGACCTATTACACGGTGCGCGCGGGCGAGGCGGAGTACGACGTGTTCGGAACGCAGTTCTCCCTCAAGACGCTCCCTGCCGGTAACTACACCCTCTCGGTCGTGCCGAGAGCGAAGGGATTCAACTCCCCCGCCGCCGCGCAGATCGCCTATTCCAAGGAAACGCCCGCCCTTCCCGCCGAGATCGGTCTGCTCGACATGACGCTGTCGTGGTCGAAAGCGGAGGAAGGCGCAGTCTATACCCTTCTCGTCAACGGTCAAGAGATCGCCGTCGAGGCGGGCGCGCGCTCCTATGACCTCACCGATCTGTTCACCTGGACGGACGGCGCCGACTACACGCTGCAGCTTCGGGTGGAGAAGAACGGCGCGATCGCCGTGAGCGACGTCTTCACCTTCCGCTGCAACGCACTCGACGAGAACGTCGTCTATGACGGCGGCGTCCTCTCCTGGAAGCCCGTCGCCGGCGCACAGAGATACGAGATCCGCCTCAACGGCGACGACGCGAGCATCATCACGGTGGAGGACGGCAGCGCGGAATACCTCCTTCCCTCGCTTGCACGCGCGGGCGAGAACACCATCGAGGTGCGCTTCGTCAACGGCAATTATACCTCCGAATGGGCGCAGACGAGCGTGTACGCGCACGCGATCGTCTTTGATACCCGCGGCGGAAGCGCGGTCGATCCCCTCTACAAGGCGGTCGGCGACCGCGTGGAGCTTCCCCTTCCCGCCGCGAAGGAAGGCTATGACTTTGCGGCGTGGTACAACACGCCGAACGGCCCCGAGAGCAACGGCGCAAAGTATGACGAACCCTTCTTTGTCGCCTCGGGCGAACTTGTTCTCTACGCATACTATACCCCCAAGGCGATCACGGTCACGCTGAGCGGCGCGGAAGGGATGGAGAGCGAGACGGTGTACTACGGGGAAGACTTCACGCTGCCCGTACCGCAGTCGGACAATGCGACGAGCGCATTCGGCGGCTGGTTCAGCGCGCCCTACGGCGCAGGCGTCGCCTATACGGATGCCTACGGCAACTCCGTCGCCCCTTGGGACATCGCCGAGGACGGCGTGACGCTGTACGCCTTCTGGGTGGACGCGGTGCTCAATTACACCGCCATCGGCAGTGGCTATGCCGTGAGCGCGGGCGCCCGCATCAACCTCGTCTCCTCGATCACCATTCCCGCCGAGTACAACGGCGCGAAGGTCACGCAGATCACGGGCAGCGCGTTTGCAAACTGCGCTTCCCTTCAGAAGATCGATCTTCCCGACACCATCGAACTGATCGCGACGGCGACGGCGTTCACGGGCTGCACCGCCCTCGAAGCGGTCAACGTCTACGACGCAGGCGCAACTTCGCCCCGCTATTCCTCGCAGGACGGCGTGCTGTTCGACAGCGGAAGCGCAGACGCGCCGCACGCGCTGCGCCCCGCCTATATCCCCTCTGCAAAGACGGGCACCTATCGTATTCCCGACGGCGTGGACGTCATTCCGCGCGCCGCGTTTGCGGGCAGCATGATCGAAAAGGTCATCATCCCCGTGAGCGTCTCCGCGATCGAGGCGGAGGCATTCGCAGACTGCGCGAACCTCTCCTCCGTCGTCTTTGAGAGCCTCGGCGCAAGGGCGTCCGGGCTGACCATCGGCGAGAGGGCGTTCATGAACTGCGAACTGCTCACCTCCATCACCCTTCCCGCACGTCTTACGCAGATCGCGCTCGACAAGTACGTCCTGCGCGGAAACAGCTTCAACTCCGTCTCCGAGCTGACCGAGAACGCGCCCGACGCCTTCCTCGGCTGCACTTCGCTCGCGTCCGTCGACGTGGCGCAGAACGCCTCGGCGGCGTACAGCTCCAAAGACGGCGTGCTGCTCTCGGACAGCGGCAGAACGCTCGCCTACTTCCCGGCAGACAAGAGCACGGAAGGCTTTGTCTTCCCCGCAACGGTCAGAACGATCGCCGCGGGCGCCTTCCTCGGCTGCTACCTTTCGGATGCGCTCGTCATTCCGGCGTCCGTCACGCAGATCGGCGACTTTGCATTCGCCGACACCTCCATCACCGATCTCACCTTCGAAAGCGACGGCATCGGTCTGAGCGCCGTCACGGTCGGGAACTACGCGTTCTACGGATGCGACGATCTGGAGACGCTCACCTTTGCGGAGGGCAGCAACGTGACCGAGATCGGCAACGGCGCCTTCAAGGGCTGCAGCTATCTCGAATCGCTCGTCCTTCCCGCCTCGATGACATTCATCGGCGACGAGGCGTTCGCCGAATGCGGTACCGACGCGTGGTCGTTCAGCGTCACGCTGCCCGAGAGCGACAAGCAGCTCTCTCTCGGCAACGGCGTATTCTCCGGCTGCGAGATCGGAACGCTCAATATCCCCGCGAATGTCGCCGTCTCCTCCGACTTCTTCAGCGGCATCGACGCCGACAGGATCGTCGTGGATCCCGGCAACCCCTACATCGAATCCTCCGTGGACGGCGGCGTGCTCTATCTCAAAGGCAGCAACAAGACGCTCCTTCTGTACCTCTCCGAGGAGGAAACTTTCGTCGTTCCCGACGACGTGACCGCGATCGCGGCATACGCATTCAGCGGCAATTCCTCTGTCGAAAACATCACCATCCCCGCCTCCGTCACCTCCATCGGCGCACACGCCTTTGACGGATGCCACTATCTGGAATCGGTGACCTTTGCGGGTGCGCCGCAGTCGCTCTCGATCGGCGAATATGCCTTCTACGGCACCGCGCTCCGTGCGCTCGATCTGCCCGAATGCCCCGTCACGATCGGCGACTATGCCTTTGCGTCCATCGAATATTACGACTACGAGACGTATGACGACGCAAGCATCAGGTCTCTCGATCTGGGCGGCACGACTTCCATCGGCAACTATGCCTTCTATCGGACGGGCACCAAACTTGACGTCGTCATCCCCGCCTCCGTCACCTCCATCGGCGCACACGCCTTCGAGGGATACGGCTGGTCGATGCTCACCGATTACATTCAGAGCCTCACGTTTGCGGAGGGCAGCGCGCTGCAGACCATCGGCGCCTATGCGTTCTACAAGGCAAACCTCACCTCCTTCAACGTGCCCGCAAGCGTGACCTCCATCGGCGCATATGCCTTTGCGGACATCAATACCCTCACTTCCTTCACCTTTGAAGAGGGCACGGCGCCCCTCTCCTTCGGCACGGCGTATGACGATCCGGAAGAGGGCTATGTGACGGGCCGCGTCCTCGACGGTACGCCCATCACCGCCGTACACTTCCCCGGAAGAATGACGGTGCTCTGCGCACAGGCGTTCTACTACAACGACACGGTGGAGGAAGTCACCTTCGGCGATCAGTACGAAGGCTTCACGGCAAGCAGGCTGACGACCATCGGCGAGAGCGCCTTCCACTATGCGGATGCGCTGGAGACCATCGTCATCCCCGCAAGCATCACGAACACCGACGTCATCGCCATCGGCAACAACGCCTTCTACGGCAGCGGGCTCACCTCCGTCACCTTTGAGGCGGGCGGAAGCGGCACCGTCACCATCGGCGAGAGCGCGTTCTATTCCTGCAACGGGCTGACGGAGATCACCCTTCCCGCAACGCTTGGCGACTTCACCGCAAACGGCGTGACCATTCCCGCGCTCGCAAACGGCACGGGCGTGTTCCCCGAACTCTACGACGACGAACGCGGTCTCGCTGCCGTCAACGTCGCGGAGGGCAACGCGCTCTATGCCTCCAAGGACGGCATTCTCTATACGAGCGACTTCAGACAGCTCGTCTACTGCCCGCCCGCAAAGACGGGCAGCGTGGAGGTCGACGCGCGCGCAGAGCGCATCGGCGCCAATGCATTCCGCGGCTGTGCGCTGCTCGAGCGCATCACCTTTGCGGCAGGCAGCGCGTGCGTCGAGATCGGCGCGGGCGCCTTCAGCGGATGCGTCCGACTTTCCGACATCGTGCTGCCCGATACCGTCCAGGTCATCGGGACGGACGCGTTCCTCAGCTGCGACGCACTCACCTCCTTCCGCGTTCCCGACGCGCTCAACTCCTTCAGCATCGAGATGCTCGGCTGCGAGAATCTGACCGAGCTGGTCGTCGGCGAAAACAACCGCAACTACTCCTCTGCGGACGGCGTGCTGTTCAGCAAGGACGGCGCGACACTCCTCTATTATCTGCCTACCCGCACCGATGTCTCGTACAGCGTTCCCGCCGGCACGGTGGAGATCGCCGAGGAGGCATTCGCGGGCAACACCTCGCTGGAGCGCGTGAACTTCCCCGCCTCCCTCGAGCACATCGGCGTCAACGCCTTCAACGGCTGCACGGCGCTCTCCGAAGTGACCTTTGCAGACGGCACCGCTCAGCTCATCTTCGGTAACAACGCCTTCTACCGCACGGCACTCGAGCGCATCGAACTGCCCGCACGCGTCGGCGCGCTCGGCGACAGCGTCTTTGAAAACACAGATCTGAGCGAGATCGTCTTTGCGGAGGGCAGCACGCTCACTTCGCTCGGCGACCGCGTCTTTGCGAACACCGAACTCGTCAGCGTCACGCTGCCGATCGGCGTGCGCACCATCGGCGACAACCTGTTCGGCAGCTGCACAAGCCTTGAGAGCGTCGTGCTGCCCGAGGGGCTGACGACGCTCGGAAACGGCACCTTCTACCGCTGCTCCGCGCTGCGTTCGGTCAACATCCCCTCCACCCTCCGCACCCTCGGCACGGCGACCTTTGAGGGCTGCTCCGCGCTGACGAACGTCCTCTTTGCGGCGGACGCGCAGATCGCGACGCTCTCCTCCGACACCTTTACGGGCTGCACCGCCCTCGAGGAGATCGAACTGCCCGCCTCGCTCACCGAGATCGCGGGCGCAGACAGCGAGAACAGCAGCAGCCGCGGACTGTTCGAAGGCCTTACCTCGCTCAGGCGCGTGACCTTCGCCGAGGGCAGCAGATGCCTCACCATCGGCGAGTCTGCCTTTGAGGAATCCGGTCTCGAGAGCTTCACCATCCCCTCGTCCGTGACGACGATCGGACGCTCGGCGTTCGCCTACACGGCGCTCACCGAGATCGCTATCCCGAGAACGGTCACCCGCCTCGGCGACTACGCGTTCAGCGGATGCAGAAACCTTGCGGAAGTGCGCATCGATGCAGGCATCACGCAGATCCCCGCGTATGCTTTCCAGTCCTGCGCTTCGCTCGTCTCCATCTCCATCCCCGCGTCCGTCACCGCCATCGACGCAACCGCCTTTGCGGGCTGCTCGCAGCTTGCAACGGTGACGCTCGATCAGAGCAACCCCGCGTTCAAGCTGGAGGACGGCGTCCTCTACAATGCGGATATGACGCAGATCGTCTTTATCCCTGCGGCGCTGCAGACGTTCACCGTTCCCGCAAACATGGTGAACTCCGACCTCGTCGGACTGCTCTCCGCCGTTGCGGGGCTTCGCGAAGTCGTCGTCGAGAACGGCAACCCCGTCTACCGCGCGGCATTCGGCGCACTGTATGACAGCGAATGGAACCTCCTGTTCGTTCCTGCCGCCATGACCGAGTTCACCATCCCCAAGGAAGTTACCCTCCTGCCCGTGCAGGACGCCAACTACAACTCTCTGTTTGCCGGCAAGGCGATCGAGACGATCGGCTATGAGGCAGACCGCACGCAGCCGCTTGAGATCATGGCGGGCGGCTGGGGTCAGGGCGTGTTCGTCGGTCTGGAATCGCTCACCGACGTCTCCCTGCCCGACAACACCGTCATCGGAAGCTATGCATTCTACCATTGCGCCAACCTCGTCTCCGTCACGTTCGGTGCGGGTACGGGCAGCATCGGACAGTATGCTTTCGCAGGAACGGGGCTGACCGCCCTCACGCTGACCGAAGGGTTCACCGCTGTCGGAAACTATGCATTCCAGAACTGCACGCAGATGAAATCGCTCTCGCTGCCCGCGTCGCTCACGAGCATCGCCTCCTCCGCATTCAGCGGATGCAGCATCGAGACCATCGAACTCGCGCAGGGCAGCACCTCCTTCGTGCTGGAAAACAATGTCCTCTACAATGCGGACAAGACGCAGATCATTCTCGTCTCCTCCGCCCTCACGACGTACGTCGTTCCCGCGAACATGACGGGGAGCGCCTTCCTCGACGTGCTCAAGAGCAACCCCAACCTGCAGTCGGTCACCGTGGAAGCGGGAAACCCGAACTACCGGGCAGCGGAGGGCGCGCTCTATGACATGGATTGGAACCTCGTGTTCATCCCCTCCGGCATGACGACGTTCACCGTTCCTGCAAATATCACGGTGGATGACGCGTTCCTGAGCGACCTCGGCGACGCGCTCGAGGGAAGCAGCGTCTCCGCAATCGCATTTGCGGGCGACGTGAGCGGATACCGCACCGCATTCGGCGCCGTCTACGACACAGACTGGAACCTCGTGCTCGTTCCCGCGGGCATGACGACGTTCACCATCCCCAAGGAGGTCACGCTGCTCGAAGCGGACGGTCTGTTCGACGGCACGGCGGTCACGACGATCGACTTTGAGGAGGGCGGCACGCAGCCGCTCGCGATCAACGGCTACAGCTACGAGAGCGTCTTTGGCGGCGCAGACGATCTGACGACCGTCTCGCTGCCCGCAAGAGCGGTTCTCGGCGACTATGCATTCTGCTATATGGACGGCATCACGACCGTCACGCTCGAGGAGGGCATCACGGCCATCGGATACCGCGCCTTCTATGAATGTACGGGCATCCGGGAGCTTGTCATCCCCGCTTCGGTCAAAACAGTCGGTGAAGACGCCTTCCGGTATTGGGAATCCGAGCAGACCATCTATCTCCCCTTCGCAGAGGACTTTGATCCGACGTCCGATTGGTCGTGGAACAGCTGGTGGGATTGGAACTGCTACGCGACTCTCGTCTATCAGAACTGATGCAACAGGAATTTTATGGATCATAACACCGATTTTCTCAAAAACTACCGCAGGCGCATGGTGCGGACGGCGATCGTCTCCTCCGCCTGCTTCGGGCTTGCAGTCGGTGCAGGCGCAGGCTTCCTCACGGCATTCCTCTCCTGGCTATTCAGCTATAACGGCGTATGGCTTGCCGTGGGGATCGCGCTCGGCGCCGCCCTGCTCGCCGGAATCCTCATCTACTTTTTAAGGCTCCGCCCCACCCCGCAGGACGTCGTGCGCAAGGTCGACAGTATGGGACTTGAGGAACGCACCGTCACCATGATGGAGCTGCGCGGCGACGAATCGCCGATGGCGAAGATCCAGCGCGGCGACGCGGGCAGAAAACTCGGCAGCGTCACAGCGCAGCAGGTCAAGAAGTTCTTCCCCCTCTTCACCGTCGGCGCGGGCGGCATTGCCGTCATGTGCGTGCTGCTTGCGGCGTGCGTCGGCATGACGACGGTGACGGGTCTGACGTCGGCGGGCGTTCTGCCCGATCCCGGCATCGTCGCACCCGAGCGCGAGAGCTTTGTGACCGTCAGTTATCTCGTCGAGGAAGGCGGCATGATCGAGGGCGAGGAGGAACAGATCCTCTCCGCGGGCGAGAACGCCACCCCCGTCGTTGCGGTCGCCGAGGACGGATGGATCTTCGTCCGCTGGAGCGACGGCGGCAAAACGACGCAGCGCACCGACTATGCCGTGACCGCAGACCTGGTCGTCACCGCGATCTTCGAAGAGATCGATGAGGACGGCGAAGGCGAGGAGGACGGCAGTATGTCGGACGACGTGGAGGGCGACTACGATCAGAACGCGCCCGAAGCGGACGAGAACGACGGCGCGGGCAACAGCGGCGACGCGGGCGACGGCGGCGAAGGTGACGGCGACGGCTCGACGGGCGAAGGCAGCGGCCAAGGCTCGGGCGGACAGGAAGGCGAGGGCAACGGCGACGGTCAGGGCGAAGGCGCCGGCGGCGGCTGGACGGACAACAACCAGATCATCGACGGCAGCACCGACTACCGCGACGTGTTCGAGACCTATTATGACCTCATGCTCGACATCCTCGAAAACGGCGGAACGCTCCCCCCGGAGCTGATCGAGTTCATTGAACGGTACTTCGGCAGCCTTTGATTTCAGACAACGAACGAAAATTATCAGGAATGAGCAATATGATTACAGAAGAGAGCGTACAGAAATTCAGCAAACAGTGTGAAAATATCTTCACGCAGATCCGGCGCGATGTCATCGGCCAGAACGAAGTCGTCGAGGGCACCGTCATCGCCATGATCGCAGGCGGCAACGTGCTTCTGGAGGGCGTGCC
>CALVWN010000032.1 GCA_944367415.1 uncultured Clostridia bacterium
ATAAGCTCATAAGACCGTTTACGCCCCGCCACAATGGAAAGGTCGAGCGTTCTCACAGAACAGACCAGGAGAATTTTTACAACCATCTCACTTACTCGTCGTTTGAAGAGCTGAAAGAGAAAATGGCGGAATGGAACGTGCGTTACAACAACCGCCCGCACTCTTCGCTGCGGAACAGAGAAGGCAAGAGAGTTTGGCTTACTCCATTGCAAAAGCGGGCAGAGCTTTTAGAGGACTTGAAAGAGAATACAGAATATAAAATCCGATTCTTGAAGAAAGCGGCGTAAGCGAATTACAGCCGCCTGCTCCACCCAGGTGGAGCAGGTTTCTTATGTCCAAAATCGAATATGTTTGACAGTATGAATATGTTTTGTTATACTATATAGGCGGTTTGCTCCTATCTATCGAAAAGGAGACCGCCGTTTTTAACGTCATCGAACAAAATTAAAAATTTTTCTAAAAACCACTGAAAATCGTTTGACAAATCACAATAAATTGCCGCCGTTTGCTTGACGAAATGCGGGGGAAGGGGGTATAATACAAGTGATTTTATCAAAAAACCGACAATTCTTTGCATTGGAGGACGCAAATTATGGCAAACAAGATCTACGATCCCGAGACGCAGCAGGCGCGCATCTTTCATGAGGCGGACTGCGATCTCAAGCGGCTCAAGAACAAGACTGTCGCGGTCATCGGCTTCGGCAGCCAGGGGCACGCGCATGCGCTCAATCTCAAAGACAGCGGGATCAACGTCATCATCGGACTCAATCGGGGCGGCAGAACGTGGCCCATCGCCGAGAAAGCGGGTTTTGCGGTCTATCCCGTCCGTGAGGCCTGCGAGAAGGCGGACGTCATCATGATGCTCACGCCCGACGAAAAGATGGCAGATATCTATAAAGAGAGCGTCGCCCCCGTTCTGACGGAGGGAAAATACCTTGCCTTTGCGCACGGGTTCAACATTCATTTCAAGCAGATCGTGCCGCCTGCGGACGTCAACGTCTTCATGATCGCGCCCAAAGGCCCCGGCCATACGGTGCGCAGCGAGTACATGGAGGGACACGGCGTTCCCGACCTCGTTGCCGTCTATCAGGATCCTTCCGGCGACACGATGGATGTCGCGCTTGCCTATGCGCTCGGCATCGGCGGCGCGCGGGCGGGCGTGCTGGAGACGACCTTCAAGTGTGAGACGGAGACCGACCTCTTCGGCGAGCAGGCAGTGCTCTGCGGCGGCGTCACGGCGCTCATGAAGGCGGGCTTTGAGACGCTCGTCGAGGCGGGATACGATCCCCGCAACGCTTATTTTGAGTGCATCCACGAGATGAAGCTCATCGTCGACCTCATCTATGCGGGCGGATTTCAGAAGATGCGGTATTCCATCTCCGACACGGCGGAGTTCGGCGACTACGAGACGGGCAAGCGTCTTATCACCGACGATACCAAGAAGGAGATGAAGAAGATCCTCTCCGAGATCCAGGACGGCACGTTTGCTTCCAAGTGGATCACCGAAAACAAGAGCGGCGGAAGGGCGCACTTCAATGCCTGCCGCGAGAAAGAGGCTTCGCATATGCTGGAAAAAGTGGGCGAAGAGCTGCGCGAGCTGTATTCGTGGAACAAGGAAGACAAGTACAGCGAAACAAAATAACATTTTTATCCTCCCGGATGCGTCCGGGGGGATTTTTTTCGGACAAATTGCTGTCGCTTCTGAAATTTTTTGCAAAAAATCGCTAAAAAATTCAAATTGGGTATTGAAACCGAGCGCAAAATATAGTATAATAAGACCGATGCATGACGGATATCTTCCGTTTTTGCAAAAAAGAAGGGGGAACGACAAGTTTCTGAAGGAGTCGAGATGCTGAAGAAGGAAAACCAGGAAGGCGGCGCAGCGGGGAACATGACGGATTTTCCGCTTTACCTGTATCACCACGGCAAGAACGATCGCATCTACGAATTGTTCGGTGCGCACCGCGAGGTGCAGGACGGGCAGGAGGGGTACACCTTCCGTGTCTGGGCGCCTCATGCGCGCAGCGTCTCCGTCGTCGGAGATTTCAACGAATGGAAAGCTGACCGCAACGTGATGAACCGCATGGTGGACGGCGAGAGCTTCGAGCTGTTCATTCCGGGATTGAAGCAGTACGATACTTACAAATACTGCATCACTGCTGCGGACGGAAGGCAGCTTCTGAAGGCGGATCCCGTCGGGTTCCACACCGAGACGCCTCCCGCGACCGCGTCCAAGCTCTATGACCTGGACGGGTACGACTGGCAGGACGCCGCATATTTTGAAAAGATCGGCAAGCGCAACATCTTTGCGTCGCCCATGAATATCTACGAGGTCAATCTGCTCTCGTGGAAGCGCCATGCGGACGGGAATTTCTATTCCTACCTCGATCTTGCGCGCGAATTGGTGCCGTACGTCAAGGAGATGGGATATACGCACGTCGAGTTCATGCCCGTGACCGAGTTTCCCTTCGAAGGTTCGTGGGGGTATCAGGTGACGGGATATTATGCCGTCACTTCCCGCATGGGAACGCCCAAGGATTTCATGCGCCTCGTCGACGAATTCCACAAGGCGGGCATTGGCGTCATCCTCGACTGGGTTCCCGCGCACTTCCCGAAGGACGCGCAGGGGCTTTACGAGTTCGACGGGCAGCCGCTCTACGAGAGCAGCCAGTGGGACAGAATGGAGCATAAGAGCTGGGGAACGCGCCGCTTTGATTACGGCAGGAACGAGGTGCTTTCCTTCCTCATTTCGGACGCGTGCTTCTTCTTCGACAAATACCATGTGGACGGCCTGCGCGTGGACGCGGTCGCCTCCATGCTCTATCTCGACTACGACAAGCGTCCCGGCGAATGGGTGCCCAATATCTATGGTGAAAATAAGAACCTCGAGGCGATCGCATTCCTGCGAAAGCTCAACGAGGCGGTGTTCCTGCGCTATCCGTATGCGCTGATGATCGCCGAGGAGTCGACGGCGTGGGGACTTGTCACCAAGCCCGGTTCGGTCGGCGGGCTCGGGTTCAATTTCAAGTGGAATATGGGATGGATGAACGATATGCTCTCCTATCTCTGCCTCAATCCCTATTTCCGCAGCTACAATCACAGCAAGCTGACCTTCTCCATGATGTATGCCTTCTCGGAGAACTATGTGCTTCCCATCTCGCATGACGAAGTGGTGCACGGGAAGTGTTCGCTCATCAACAAGATGCCGGGAACGTATGAGGAGAAGTTTGCAGGCGTGCGCTCCTTCCTCGGGTATATGATGGCGCATCCGGGCAAGAAGCTCAACTTCATGGGCTATGAATTCGGACAGTTCAAGGAGTGGGACTACCACGAAGGGCTGGAATTTTTCCTGCGCGATACCTACGAACTGCACGGCAAGCTCTCGCTCATGGTCAACGACCTCAACCATTTCTACAGCGGGAACGCGCCGCTCTACGAAGTGGAGGATTCGTGGGACGGATTCGAATGGCTTGCGCCGGACGATGCAGACAAAAACATCGTCGCGTTCGTCCGCAGGGACAAGGCGGGCAGAGAGATCATTGCGCTCGTCTGTTTCTCGGGCGTGGATATGCCGGGATACCGCCTCGGGGTGCCGCAGCGCGGCAAATACAGGATCGTATTCAATACCGATGACAAGAAGTACGGCGGTGACGGCAAGCTCACCAAGCGTGTTCTGAGTGCCGTCAAGAAGCCCAGCCACGGAAAACCGTATTCCATCGGGCTGGATATGCCCAAACTCACCTGTCTGTACCTGGAGCGCGAGCCGGAGGATCCCGCAAAGGCAAAGAGCGCGTCGGGCAAGACGAAGACCGCCGGAAAGACGGCAGGCAAGGCAACTGCGGCGAAAACGCCGAAGAAATAATTGAATAAAAAACTGTGATCAGGGGGTTCTTTATGCAAAGAAAGAAAGAATGTGTCGCAATGTTGCTTGCGGGCGGACAGGGCAGCCGTCTCTATGCGCTCACCAACAACATTGCAAAGCCTGCAGTCGCGTTCGGCGGCAAGTATCGGATCATCGACTTCCCGCTCTCCAACTGCATCAACTCGGGGATCGACACGGTGGGCGTACTCACGCAGTACGAGCCGCTCGAGCTGAACGAGTATATCGGCAACGGGCAGCCTTGGGATCTCGACCGCTCCTTCGGCGGCGTACATATCCTGTCGCCCTATCAGGCGAAGAAGAAGTCGTCCTGGTTCGAAGGCACGGCGAACGCCATCTATCAGAACATGGCGTTCATGAAGAAGTATAATCCCGACTATATCCTCATCCTTTCGGGGGATCACATCTATAAGATGGACTATGCGGCGATGCTCAAGGCGCACAAGGCGACGGGGGCGGACTGCACGATCGCGGCGATCGAAGTTCCCATGAAGGAGGCTTCGCGCTTCGGCATCCTCAATACCAACGAGGACGGCTCCATCTATCAGTTCGAGGAAAAACCCAAGCAGCCCAAGAGCAATCTCGCGTCGATGGGAATTTATATTTTCACCGCAAGCAAGCTCTTCAAGTATCTCACCGAGGATGACGAGAACCCCAACTCCAGCAAGGATTTCGGCAAGGACGTACTTCCCGCCATGCTCAACGCGGGAGAGAAGATGTACTCCTACCGCTTCCAGGGCTATTGGAAGGATGTCGGCACCATTTCTTCGCTCTGGGAAGCGAACATGGATCTGCTCGGCGAAAATCCCGCGTTCGACGTGAACGATCCAGACTGGAAGATCCATTCGCGCAATCCGCTCGCGCCGCCCGAGTATATCGGCGATAATGCCGTGCTCAGCAATTCGCTCATTTCGCTCGGCTGCGAAGTGAACGGAACGGTCGTCAATTCCGTGCTCTCGAGCAACGTCGTCATCGAGGAGGGCGCGGAGGTCGTCGACAGCGTTCTGATGGCAGGCTCGGTCGTCAAGAAGGGCGCGCGCGTCGTCTATTCCATCGTTGACGAGAATACCGTCATCGAGGAAGGCGCCACCGTCGGCGAGGACAAGGAGAAGAACGCGGGGATCGCCGTACTCGGCAGAAATATCACGATCGGCGCCGGTGCAAAGGT
The DNA here is from genome assembly GCA_944367415.1 of uncultured Clostridia bacterium. Taxonomy (GTDB): domain Bacteria; phylum Bacillota; class Clostridia; order Christensenellales; family Borkfalkiaceae; genus Gallimonas. Next base: position 5,049 of record CALVWN010000032.1, read on the forward strand.
CGCAGGCGGTCAGATCCTGGACAAAGATTATAAGGGGGAGTAAAGACTATGGCAAATTCCGCAGTGGGAGTCATTTTTTCCAACGTACACGATGAAAATATTCCGGAGCTCTCCCGTCACAGAACGATGGCGTCTATCCCGTACGGCGGACGGTATCGTCTCATCGATTTCTCGCTCTCCAATATGGTGAACGCGGGCATCACGACGGTGGGGGTGGTCACCAAGTACAATTACCAGTCTCTGCTCGACCATCTGGGAAGCGGCAAGGACTGGGATCTTGCGAGAAAGGACGGCGGGATCATCCTGCTGCCGCCTTACTCGGACGAGACGGACGCGCCCTATACCAACCGCCTCGAGGCGCTCAAGGGCATCACGGGGTTCCTCAATCACAGGAACGAGGATTACGTCGTCATCACCGACTGTGACGGCATTGCGCGCATCGATTATTCCGCCATCATCGCTTACCACGAGGAGAAGGGCGCGGATATCACGATGGTCTATCATGAGCAGGTCGGCCCCGTCGACTCGGGATATTACATGACGCTGACCCCCGATGAAAACGGCCGTGTGACGGGACTCAAGATCAATCCCAAGCTCAAGGCAAACTCCAAAAATGACGTTTACATCAACGTCATGGTCATCAATCGCGAGTTCCTCATCAATATCATTCAGGATGCCGTGACGCGCGGGCTTTCCAGCTTCGGCAAGGATATCCTCAGCAAGAATGTCGATACGCTCAAGATCTTCGGCTATCCGTTCCAAGGGTACTACGCGGGGATCGATTCTCTGCAGAAATACTATGAGCACAGCATGGAGCTGCTCAGGAAGGACGTCCGCGACGAGCTGTTCGGCGCACGCGACATCTACACGAAGGTGCGCGATTCCGCGCCCAGCAAGTATGCGGAGGACGCGCACGTCAAGGATTCGCTCATCTCCGACGGCTGCATGATCGAGGGAACGGTTGAGAACTGCATCCTCTTCCGCGGCGTGAAGGTCGGAAAGGGGAGCGTCATCAAAAATTCCATCATTATGCAGGATACCGTGATCGGATCGGGCGTGCAGCTCGACTGCGTCATCACGGATAAGAACGTCGTTGTGCGCGACAAGCGTCACCTTGCGGGCTGCGCAGAACTGCCGTATTTCATCGCAAAGGGCAGAATGCTGTAATGCAAACGGTTGTAAAGTTGTCGATCGGGGAATGATAAGGAGGTAACTATGGCAGCGACAAAAAATACCAACAAAAAGAGTACGGCAAAGAAGCCGAAAGCACCCGTCGCGCCCGTTGAGGCGCCCGTCGAGGAGGCGGCGCTCGTCAACGTTGCGCCCGTCGAGGTCGTCGAGACGCCTGCGCCCGAGGCGCAGCCGGCGCCCGCACCTGCGCCCGAAGTACAGGTGGCGCCCAAGAAGAAGATCATGTTCGTCGCTTCGGAGGCAGCGCCCTTCATTGCGACGGGCGGTCTTGCCGAAGTCATCGGTTCGCTCTCCAAGGCGATCGCGGCGGATGACAGCTTCGACGTCCGTGTGATCATTCCGCTCTATCAGGATATCAAGAAGGAATATCGCAAGGACTTCAAGTTTATCGGGAACATCTTTGTTCCGCTCTCCTGGCGCAATCAGTATTGCGGCATCTTCGAGTACGAAAAGGACAACGTGAAGTTCTACTTCGTGGATAACGAGTATTACTTTAAGCGGCCCGGCTGCTATGGGTATTATGACGACGGCGAACGCTTCGCGTTCTTCTGCCGCAGCGTCATGGAGATCCTCTCCTTCCTCAATTTTTATCCGGATATCCTGCATTGCCACGACTGGCAGGCGGCGCTCGCGGCGCTCTATCTCAAGACGATCTACTGCTTCCGCCCCGAATACCAGTTCATCCGCTCGGTGTTTACCATCCACAACATCGAGTATCAGGGCAAGTATTCGCTCGATATCCTCGAAGATCTCTTCGGCATCTCCAACCGTTACCGTTATCTCGTTGAATACGATCGCTGCATCAACCTCATGAAGGGTGCGATCGAGTGCAGCGAGCGGTTTTCGACGGTCAGTCCGACGTATGCGGGAGAGATCAAGGATCCTTACTACGCACACGGACTCGATCCCATCATCCGCAGAAACGAGTTCAAGCTCTGCGGCATCCTCAACGGCATCGATGTCGATTATTACAATCCCAAGACGGACAAATCGCTGTTCGCGAACTATGACGTGACGGACGTCTCCAACAAGGCGGTCTGCAAGGAGGAGCTGCAGCGGATGCTCAATCTGCCCGTCAAGGCGGATACGCCGATCATTGCAATGATCACGCGCCTCGTCGCGCACAAGGGGCTTGACCTCGTGCGGGAAGTCATCGAGCAGGTGCTTCGCCAGGACGTGCAGTTCGTTCTGCTCGGCACGGGCGATTCTACCTATGAAAACTACTTCAGCGATCTCGCGCGCAGGTATCCCGGAAAGGTGGTCTCCATCATTTCCTTCAATTCCGATCTTTCGCGCAAGATCTATTCGGGTGCCGATTTGTTCCTGATGCCTTCCAAGAGCGAGCCGTGCGGGCTTTCGCAGATGATCGCGTCACGTTACGGCACGGTTGCCATTGTTCGCGAGACGGGCGGCCTGCGCGACAGCATCACTCCGTACGGCGCGGGTGGAAACGGATTCACGTTCCATGATTACAATGCCTACGATATGCTCTACGTCATCAACGAGGCGCTCGGCGTCTACCGCGACAAAGAGGCATGGAAGGCGCTGCAGAAGAAGGCGATGGAGTCTGATTTCTCCTGGGCGACTTCTGCGAAGTATTATATCGGGTTGTATCTCGGAATGCTCAACTGACGTTGGGGGTCGGAAAAAAACAGGAAGAGGGGCAGGATGCTTTTTTCCTCAGGGCTTCTTTGCCCCTTCTTTTTGTGCTCTCATGTTTGGACGGGAGCAGAATTGTTGTAAACTTTTGATACGGGAGTATTTGATCCATGAGTAAATTGACCGAACAGGAGGCGCAGCGCCTCATTGCGGGGAAATTGTCGCGGTATTTCGGCGTTATTCCTCAGGAAGCCACGCGCGATCAGATCTACAGGGCAGTCGTCATGAGCGTCAGAGATATCATGGCGGAAAAGCATCAGAAATTCCATCTTCGCACGAAAAAGGCGAAGGCAAAGCGCGTTTACTATCTCTGCATGGAATTTTTGATGGGGCGTTCTCTGAAAAACAGCGTCTACAATCTCGGCATTTACGACGCACTTTCGGGCGCGCTCAAGGGGTTCCATGTGACACTGGAAGATCTGTACGAAGAGGAACCGGATGCCGGTCTCGGCAACGGGGGACTCGGCAGGCTTGCCGCCTGCTTCCTGGACGGTCTTGCGACGCAAAACTATCCCGCAATGGGATTTTCCATCTGCTATCAGTACGGCCTCTTCAAACAGAAGATCGTGGACGGATGGCAGATCGAGCTGCCCGATGTCTGGCTGCCGGGAGGAGAGTCGTGGCTCATTCAGCGTGCCGACAAGCGCTTTATCGTGCGCTTTGAGGGGACGCTCGAGGAGAAATGGACGGATCACGGCATGGAGACGATCTATCGCAATGCGCGCGAAGTGGAGGCGGTTGCATATGATATGATGGTCTCCGGGAAAGATTCCGACTCTGTGAGCACGCTTCGCCTTTGGCGTGCGCGCTCCGTTCAGAAGTTCGATATGCAGCTCTTCTCGCAGGGAAATTATGCGGAAGTCATGCGGGAGGAAGCGGAGGCGCAACTCATCTCCAAGGTGCTGTATCCCTCCGACAATCACTATGAAGGGAAATCGCTCCGTCTCGAGCAGCAGTATTTCCTCGTCTCTGCATCGCTGCAATGCATCATTTCCGACCATAAGCGCCGCTACGGGTCTCTTTCACTGCTGCCGCAGATGGCTGCCATCCACATCAACGATACCCATCCCGCGCTTGCCATTCCGGAGCTCATGCGTATCCTTGTGGACGAAAACTATTTCAGCTGGGATGTCGCTTGGAACATCACGACGGCGACGTGTGCCTATACCAATCACACGGTGCTTGCCGAGGCGCTTGAGACGTGGCCGGAAGATCTTGTCGCGCGCAAGGTGCCGCGCATTTATGCCATTCTGAAGGAGATCAACCGCCGCTTCTGCGAGGATCTCTGGACGCATTTCCCGGGCGATTGGAACAGGATCTCCCGCATGGCGATCCTCGCAAACAACACGGTGCGCATGGCAAATCTTTGCGTCATGGGCTCGCACAGCGTCAACGGCGTCTCCGAGCTGCACAGCGATATTATCAAGAACAGCATTTTCCGCGATTTTTACGAGTATACGCCCAATAAATTCTGCAATGTGACCAACGGCATCGCACATCGCCGCTGGCTCAATCAGTCCAATCCCGAGCTTTGCGAGCTGATCACCGATTGTATCGGCGACGGATACGACAAGCAGGCGGAGAAGCTGGAGGAGCTGCGCAAGTTTGCCGACGACGAGAGCGTGTTAAAGCGTCTCGGTGAGATCAAACTTATCAAGAAGAAGCAGTTCGCCCAGCTTGCAAAAAAGCATCAGGGCGTTGATATCGACCCGAACACGCTCTTTGACGTGCAGGTCAAGCGGATGCATGAGTACAAGCGCCAGCTGCTCAATGCGATGCATATCATTTCCGTCTATAACGCGCTGCGTGAAAATCCCGACCTTGATATTCAGCCCAAGACGTATATCTTCGGCGCGAAGGCGGCAGCCGGCTATGAGATGGCGAAAATGATCATCAAGCTCATTTGCTTCATCTCCGAAGATATCAAGAAAAATCCCAGGATCCGCGAAAAGCTCAATGTCGTCTACATGGAAAATTACAATGTGACGATGTCGGAAGCGCTCATGCCCGCAAGTGAGATCTCCGAGCAGATCTCTCTCGCCGGGAAGGAGGCGTCCGGCACGGGCAACATGAAGTTTATGATCAACGGCGCACTGACGGTCGGAACGCTGGACGGCGCAAATGTCGAGATGGCGCAGCGCGTCGGTGAAGAAAACATCTTTATCTTCGGGCTGAATGCACAGGAAGTCAACGACATCTGGGCGAACGGCTACAATTCCAGCGCATACTACAATCAGGATCCCGAACTGCGCAAGATCGTCGAATCGCTCATCGTCGGCTTCAACGGAACGTCGTTTGCGGAGATCGCGAATTATCTCATCCGCAATGCGCCCATTGCCGATCCGTATATGTGCCTTGCGGACTATGAGTCGTACTGCAAGACGCAGAAAAAAGTCAACGAGCTGTACCGCAGCGATCCGATGGCATGGAACAAAAAGTCGCTCATGAACATTGCGGCGTCCGGGTATTTCTCCGCCGACAGAAGCATCCGCGACTATTCCAATCTGATCTGGAATCTGAAACAGGTCAATAAATAATTTATTCAGCCGAGAACACCTATGCATTTTTACTATAACCCTTTGGACAAAGCCTGCAAAAGCCGCACGGGCGCATTCCCGCGCGGCAGTTTGGTGACCTTTCGGCTTTATTGGGATGAAGCGGGCGCAATGCCGGATCATCTGGACGCACGGTTTGTATTTTGGCAGGACGGAAAAGACCGTACGCCGCTCTCCATGCACAGAACGGAAAACGGCTTCGCGGTCACGCTGCGCTTTCATCAGACAGGGCTGTATTTCTACTATTTCCGCATCGGGGATGCATACTACGGATGCGGAAGTTTGCGCGACGGAACCTTTATGCCGCAGGCAAACCTTGCCGTCTGGCAGATCACCGTCTACGACGAAAGCTATCATACACCCGATTGGATGAAGGGCGGCGTGATGTATCAGATCTTCCCCGATCGTTTTTATCGCTCTGGGAAACTGCCCGTCGGCAAGGGAAAGATCCTGCGCGATGACTGGGGCGGCGTTCCTTCTTACCGCCCGAACGAATACGGAAAAGTTCTGAACAATGACTTCTTCGGCGGAAACCTGAAGGGGATCTGCGAGAAGCTCGATTATCTGCAGTCGCTCGGCGTGACCGTTCTCTATCTCAATCCTATTTTTGAAGCATATTCCAATCACCGCTATGACACGGGAGACTATCTGAAAGTCGATCCCTTGCTTGGAACGGAGGACGACCTTGCGGAACTCGTTACCGAAGCGGACAAGAGGGGGATCCGGATCGTTCTTGACGCCGTGCTCAACCACACGGGTTCTGACAGCCGGTACTTCAATAAGTACGGGCACTATGACAGCGTCGGCGCCTATCAGTCGCTGCAATCGCCCTATGCCGATTGGTATCATTTCCGTGAGTTTCCCGATTGTTACGACAGCTGGTGGGGGATTGATACCCTTCCCGCCGTCAACGAACAGTCGCCCTCCTATCAGGAATTTGTATTTGGCAAGGACGGCGTGCTGCGCCATTGGCTTCAGCTCGGGATCGGCGGATATCGTCTCGATGTCGCCGATGAACTGCCCGATTTCTTCCTCGAAAAATTGCGCGCAACCGTCAAGGATGCGCGATCGGACGCCGTGATCATCGGCGAAGTCTGGGAGGACGCGTCCAATAAGATCGCCTACAGTGAGCGCAGGAAATATTTGCAGGGGCACGAGTTGGACAGTGTCATGAATTATCCGCTCAAAGACGCGATCATTGGATTTGTTGAATCCGGAAAGACGCTGCAGCTGCGTGAGACGCTCTATCTGCTCATCGATCACTACCCGAAGGAGACGCTTGATTGTCTCATGAACATCCTCGGTACGCACGATACGGCGCGCATTCTCACGGTGTTCGGCGGGAAAAACTGTGCGAACAAGGACGAGATGGCGGTCACCTCACTGACCGTTTCCGAGCGTGATCTCGCCAAAAGGATGGTGATGATGGCTGCCTTCCTGCAGTTCACGCTTCCCGGCGTGCCGTGCATCTATTATGGCGATGAGAATGCAATGGAGGGCTATCAGGATCCGTTCTGCCGCCGCTGCTTTGATTGGCTGCATACCGATCGCGAGCTGTTTGCGTTCTATCAGAAGCTGAGCTCGATCCGCAAACAGTTTACCGCATTCCGCGACGGGGAGTACGACGAGGTCTATGCCGACAGCGGCTGCATCGTCTATGTGCGCAGAAATACAGAACAGACCGTCTATCTCTGGGTCAACAATTCCAGCGGAGAATATGCCATCCGCTTCCGCGGCACGTTCTACGAGCATCTCACCGGGAAAACGTTCTCGGAAAAGCTGGAATTCGGGCCGAAATCCTACGGAATTTTCACGAGAACGAAGTAATTTGCGAAGTAATATGCGTGACATAGTATTCGTATTACGACAGCAAAAATGAAAAAAGGCAGGCGGCATATTTCCGCCTGCCTTTTTGATCGTTCGTGAGGAAAGCAAAGTAATCAGGCATAAAAAATTTCATAAGAAATAATAAAGGCAAAAATCTCGGCGTACTGAAACGTAGCAGTCGCCGGAACGCTCACAGACATCATAAACAAATACAGACAACAGCAAGAATCAATCGATACAGCTGCCTTGTTACAGAACAGATTTTTATGAAATGTCCTGTAAAAGCAGCTTTTTTAGCATAACTATGCGTAAAAGCTGCATTTTGCGAATAGTTATGGATGTTCCCCTCGCGTGTTTTCAGGGCGTCTTTTCGCCATCGTCTTAAAATCTTTTGCAAAATTTTGCCCGTTTTTTCTCTTGTCGTCCTGCTGCGATTTATGCTCTTTTTGCGCTGCCCTCTTTTGTGTCAGCTTAAGTCCCCTTTAACTATTCGTAAAATTTGACCTTTCTTGCAAAATGTGCTATAATGTTTATATGGCAAGGATCTCAAAAAATAATTCCGATTTTTATCAGGATCGTAATCTGAAAAACCTCGACAGGATCGATCGATTGCTTGAAGAGCTTCCGCCCTTTTGCGAGGATTTTGTACGCGGGATCGAGACGCGGACAAGCCCTCTTACGCGCCTCAACTATGTCTATGATCTGCGCATTTTTTTTGATTATCTCTCGCGGAAAAAGTTTCGTCAAAAGCCGATGACAGAGCTGACGCTGGAGGATCTTGAGGCGGTGACTGACACTGACCTGGAGCTTTATCTGAGCTATCTTTCCAATTATCGGTTTGCAGGCAAGCGTCTCTCCTGTGATGAGCGTGCCAAAGCGCGTAAGCTCTCCGCCGTGCGTTCGATGTTCAAATATTTCTTCAATAAGGGCCTCATTGAGAGCAATCAGACGACCAAGGTCGCGACGCCGAAATTGCATGAAAAAGAGATCATTCGTCTGGAAGGCAGCGAGGTCTCCTCTTTGCTCGATACGGCGGAACACGGTGACGGATTGTCCGACCATGCATTCGGATACCATGAAAAGACCAAGGTGCGTGACTGCGCCATCCTCACCCTCTTTTTGGGAACGGGCATCCGTATTTCCGAGTTGGTCGGCCTCAACAACGAGAGCATTGATTTTTCCAACAATTCTTTTGTCGTGACGCGCAAAGGCGGCAATCATGCCATTCTCTATTTTTCGGAGGAAGTCGGCGATGCGCTTGCAGCATATCTTGCGCAAAAAGAGAGCGATCCGCGCATCCCCCCTTCCGAACACGCGCTCTTTCTTTCGCTGCAATATAAGCGGATCTCCGTGCGCGCCGTTGAAAATCTTGTCAAAAAATATGCCAAGATCGTGACGCCGCTCAAGAAGATCACGCCGCACAAGCTGCGCTCCACATACGGTACGGCGCTCTATCGCGAGACGGGCGATATTTATATCGTTGCAGACGTTCTCGGGCATCGTGACGTCAACACAACGCGGAAGCATTATGCCGCCATCACGGAGGATCACCGCCGTTCGGTGGCGGATGCCGTCAAATTACATCATCCGGAGGACGAATCGTGACGGAAGCCGTCTATGTCATTCAGCCCGTATTTTCCGATGAGGCGGAGGCGAATGCCTTACAGGAAGAAGCGATCTCTCTGATCGAGAGTGCGGGTGCATCCTATGCCGGGACGCTGCGCGCTCGCATTCGCGAGGTCAATCCCGCGACCTTTCTCGGTGAAGGCAAAGTCGCGGAACTGCGGACGTGCATCGATGGTCTGGATGTCACCGTACTCTTCAACGGCGACCTCTCCCCCTCTCAGACCGTCAATCTCTCTGAGGCTTTGGGCGGGAAAAAGATCATCGACCGCACGACGCTCATCCTCGATATTTTCGCCCTGCGCGCCGAGAGCCGTGAAGGCAAGCTGCAGGTGGAGCTTGCCCAGCTGCGGTACCTCTATCCCCGTCTCAAGGGCAAGGGCGAGGCGCTCTCCCGTCTCGGAGGCGGAATCGGAACGCGCGGCCCGGGCGAGACGCAGTTGGAGACAGACCGTCGTCATATCCGCGCGCGCATCCGCTCTCTCGAAGAAAAACTTTCCAAGACCGAGCAACGGCGCGGGCTGCAGACCGAGCGCAGAAAAAAAGACGGTGTGCGCACCGTCTCGCTCGTCGGGTATACCAACACGGGAAAATCCACCCTTCTCAATGCGCTCACGGGCGCGGACGTCTTTGTCAAGGATGCCCTCTTCGCCACGCTCGACCCGACCTCCCGCAACGTGGAGATCGACGGCATGGATTTTCTGCTCACCGATACCGTCGGCTTTTTGCGCGATCTGCCCCACCACCTCATCGAGGCATTCAAATCCACGCTGGAAAGCGCCGTACACTGCGATCTTGCGCTCATTGTCTGCGATGCGGGCGGCGACTTTGAAATGCAGCTCTCCACGACGCTTGAAACGCTGCGCGGGATGCAGTTTTCCTCCCCCTATCTCGTGGTGATGAACAAATGCGACGGCGTGTCGTCGACGGCGGGATTTCCCGCCGATGCGATCTACATTTCGGCAAAATATGGGCGCGGGTTAGACTTTCTGAAGCAGAAGATCTTTGACGCGCTGAAAGATCGCTTCGTCCGTGCGCGGTTGTTCATTCCCTATGCGCATGCGGACGGCTATGCCGCGCTGCGTTCGCTCGTCACCGAGACGGAGGTAAAATACACCGATCGCGGCAGCCTGATCTCTGCAGTCATCCCCGTCGAACACGCTGCAAAATTTGAGAAATTTCTCGAAAGAAGCAAAAATTGATCAGCTTTTTTTCTGCTCGCGGGCATATTCGTCGGGATCGGTATAGACTTTGTCGATGCGGATGGCGGCGAACTCCTTGATGTCGAGGCACTTTCCGCAGTTATCGCAGATCTTATTCGGATCGAGGTCGCAGACTTCGCACTCCATGCAGCCGTCGCATTCCTTGCTTTCATCCAGAACACACATTTTTCTTTCCATACCGAAGAGTATATTCCTTTTCCCGAAAAAAAGCAAGGACTTTTCAAAAAATATTTTGAAAAATTTAGAACAAATGTTTGCAATCCTTACCCGAATATGCTATAATGATAGCAAGGAGAACCATCATGCTTGACAAACGCAAACTTGACGCAGTGCTTTCGTTCATCAACCGGTACACGGATGAAAACGGCTTCCCCCCCACCGTACGCGATATTTGCGCGGAATTGCAGATCAAATCGACTGCAACGGCGTATGATTACGTCAATCGTCTCAAGGAGATGGGCCGCCTGCAAAAGACGGCCGGAAAAAAGCGGGCGGTCGCGCTCGCCAATTCCAACACGGTGCGCGTGCCCCTGATCGGTACGGTCACCGCCGGTGCTCCTATTCTCGCATCGGAGAATTATGAGGGATTTTATACCTTGCCGACTGCGGAGTTTTCCGGCGACGGGCTGTTTTTGCTGACCGTCAAGGGCGACAGTATGATCGAAGCGGGCATTTTCGACGGTGACAAGATCGTCGTCAGAAAGCAGGAGACCGCCGAGAACGGAGACATTGTGGTCGCCATGTTTGACGACGGCGTCAGCGAAGGCGCCACCGTCAAGCGTTTTTTCGTGCGCGACGGAAAATACATTCTGCATCCCGAAAACAGCGCGCTGCATGATTACATTTTGGACAGCGTGACGATCCTCGGAAAGGTGATCGGTTTACTGCGATCTTTCCGGTAACGATATGACAAAAAAGAGATCCCCGCGGCGGGGATCTCTTTTCGTTTACAGATTTTTGAGGTAGAACACTTCTTCCTGCGAGAGACGGCGCACGGCGCCGCGGTCAAGGCCCGTGAGCGTGAGGTCTCCGATCTTTTGCCGTTTGAGGAAGGCGACCTGCTTCCCGACCGCCTCGAACATCTTGCGGATCTCGCGGTTTCTTCCCTCGGTCAGCACGACGCGCAGTTTGGTGAATTTTTTATTGGTCTCTGTCACCGATACCTTGCATTTCTTGCTGACGACGCCGGGAGCGATCTCCACGCCGGCGCGCAGACGGTTGAGCTGCACGTCGGTGATCGTTCCGTCTATCCGCACGAGATAGGTCTTTGCGATCTCGCTCTGCGGCGCGGTGAGCCGATAGGCAAGATCGCCGTCGTTGGTGAGCAGAAGCATCCCTTCGGTGTCATAATCGAGACGTCCGACGGGAAATACTCTGCCCGCGCCTTCGGGCAGGAGATCCATGACCGTCTTTCTCCCCTTGTCATCCGAAACGGTGCAAAGGTACCCCTTCGGCTTGTTGAGGAGATAGTATTCATATTTGACTTTATGCGACAGCGTCTTGCCGTCGAGCATGACGACGTCATCGGCAGACACGTCGTCGCCCGCCCGCGCCACTCTTCCGTTGATGGTCACGCGGCCTGCCGCTATGATCTCGTCGCTTCCGCGGCGGGAGGCGATCCCCTGCTCCGCCAAAAATTTATTGATTCGCATCTGAACCGTCCCAAGATAAGTTTCTGCTATCCATGATATACAAATTCTGTGAAAAAATCAAGTCATTTGCAAGAAAAATTTTGAGACAACCGGCAATTGCTCCCACAGTTTCGGGAATCTCCTCGGAAAGCTCCGTTTCGGAGCGTATGAGGGCGAATTCCTCCCGCCTGAGCGGGTAACGGAAATCGGCGCGAACACCCGTGCGAGCGGGCAGGAGTGCGTCGTCGATGAGTGGCAGCATCGTGTACTGCGCAAACGCTTCGTCAAGCAATTCTGTTGTACGCTCGTACATCTGCGGGCTGTTGAGGACGACGCTGACAAGCGTCATTCCGCAGCGTTCGGCGCTCGTGACGAGGCAGCGCCCTGCGTCCGCCGTGAATCCCGTCTTGATGCCGTTTGCGCCCTCGTAGGAGGCGAGCATCTTGTTCTTGTTCTGCCAGTTGCGGGGCGCATAGTACCGCGTGGAGACGATGGTGCGGAAGGTCTCGTTCTGCATGGCGTAAGCGGCGATGAAGGCAAGATCGCGCGCCGTCGTCCTGTGCCGTTTGTCGGGGAGTCCGTGCGGATTGACAAAGCAGCTGTCCGTCGCCCCCACCATCGCGGCCTTTTCGTTCATTGCCTGTGCGAAGGCGCGGATGCTGCCGCTGTGATGGAGCGCAAGCGCTGCAGCGGCGTCGTTGCCCGAGCGCAGCATGAGTCCGTACAGCAGTTCTTCGACTGTATAGACCTCCCCCGCCTTCAGATAGATGCTGGAACCCTCCACGCCGGCGGCTTCCGCGGGAATAACGACGGGCTCCTTCAGATCGCAGTCGTCGAGAATGAGGATGGCGGTGAGGATCTTGGTCGTGCTTGCGTTCGGCAGCGGCGTCGTTGCATTTTTCTCCCACAGGATGCGGCGGGAAGAGACTTCCGCCACACACTCTGCCGCACTCTCCGTTGCGGCGGAGGCCGTGACCGGTGCACCCGTCAGAAACAGAACGGGCAGCATTGCGGTCAAAAGCAGGACGGGCAGCCGTTTTTTACGCATCTTCCCCCTTGTTGACGAGACGTCCGATGAGGTCGCCCGCCTTCTCGATCAGGCCGTCCAGCGCATCGTCCGTGATGCGCACGACGCGGCACTCCTTTCCGTCGTCGATGAGAAAGCCGGCGGGTTTGACGTTGATGACCGTGCCCGCGCCTCCCGCAAACGGGAGACATTCGTCTTCCTCGATCTTCTTGACGTCGCCGTATTCGCCTCCGCCCGAGAGGTACCCCATCGTCACCTTCGTGAAGGGAATGACCTGCGTTCCGCTCGCCGTCTGTACGGGGGCGCCGATGACGGTGTTCACGTCGACGATTTTCGTCAGTCTTTCCGCAGTTTTTTCAAGGAAGCCGTCGATTTTCTTTGTTTCATCCATTTCAAAAATTCCTCCGTTGCCTTTTTCGCAAACGCGATCGTCAGAACAAGCCCGTTCATTACGGCGCAGATGCCGATACTGCCCTTCAGACAGGGTCTGTTATACAAGATCGTCCTGCTGCGAAAGGATAAAAAGGCGCTTTTTTCGTGTAAAAAGGCATACGCGATCCCCGAAGCCGCCGTGAAAAATGCCGCGAACAAAATGCTGTTTGCGTTCTGTGCGCCGCCCGTTTCCAGCAGCTGATGGAACTTGCAAAGCTGAAATCCCTTCGTCACTTCAAACTTCTTCCGCGCGCCCGCCATCTCCGAAAAGGGAACGATGACCGCTTTCTTTTCGGAGAGATGCAGCACAAGCCCCTCTCCACGCAACTCCGCATATCCGCCGAACAGGCGAAGCGTATGATACAGCGAGACGGAAAACCAGCCCCTGTTTTCGGCGGCGTCAAGGTAGAGATCGGCGCTCACATAGACGGGCATGAGAAAGAGGATCGCTCCGAAAAAGAACGAATACACAAAAAATTCGCCCATGACTGTAATATGGGCGAATTTGCAAAAAATATGAAGTTTTCAGCCGATCTTGACGATATCCGCGTCGTCCAACCCTTTCAAAAAGTCCGGGATCTCGTAGCCTTCGTTGAGATCCTGCTCCGACTTCTGTTCCTGTGCGGGCGTCTCCTGCGCGGAGGCGGTCTGTGCAGACGCGTCCTCCTGCAGCTCGTCGCGGGCATAGAGATATGTATCGTGCTCCTCTTCTGTGCGCGTGATTGCCGCCATCAGCTCGTTGTAATCGGGGAGATCTTCGAGGGAATGCAGTTTGAAGCGTTTGAGGAATTCATCCGTTGTCGCAAACAGGACGGGCCTGCCGACGGCGTCCTTTCTGCCGCACGGGTAGATGAGCTTGAGGTCGAGCAGCACATTGACGGCATAGTCGCTGTTGAGTCCGCGCAGCAGCTCGATCTCCGTACGGGTGATGGGCTGTTTGTAGGCGATGATGGCGACCGTTTCGAGGATGGTGCGCGTCAATTCCTTTTCACGGATGGGATTGAGTACGGCGGCGACGCTCTCCTTGTATTTGGGATTGGAGCCGAGCTGCGCTTTTTTGTTGAACTCCAGAAGGACGATGCCGCCGTCCTCGCCGTAATGTTCTTTCAGTTCTTTGAGCGACTTTTTCACTTCCCCTTCCGTGACATTGAGCTTTTCGGCAATGTCGGCGATGGGAACGCCCTTTCCGGAGGCGAACAGGATCGCCTCAATCGTATGAGTCAATGGTTCCAAGTCCGGCCTCCTCATCCCTGTCGGGATTGAGCGAAATCGTGATCTCGCCAAACGTCGTATCCTGCCTGACGCGCAGGAACTGATATTTGAGCAGTTCGAGGATCGCCTGGAAGGTCGTGACGATCTCCGATTTGGTATAATCTTTTGTAAAGAGCTGTTCGAATTTGACTTCCTTCTCCGATTCGAGGCTCTCAAGCACAAACTCGATCTTCTGTTCGACGGTGAAGGAATCGCGCGGGATCTCGCGCACTTCCTCCTCCTTCAAACTCTCCTCCCGTTTGAGGAGCAGCCGCGAGAAGGCGTCGATCAGTCCGTTCATCGTTAGATTTTCCAGCGTAAAGACGGTACGGATCTCGCCGACGTCTTTGTCGGGTTCTTTGAAGTAATACCCGATCGTTTCAAGTTCCTTGAGCTTGGACGTCTCCCCTTTGATGAGCTTATATTCCTCTCTGAGTGCCTGGATGAGCCGTGCTTTATCCTCTTCGATCTCGGCGTCAAGCTCGGGATCCTCTTCGAGGTTGGGAACGAGCGACTGCGCCTTGATCTTGATGAGGGTCGCTGCAATGTTGAGATAATCGCTCACCTTGTCGACGTCAAGATAGGGAAGCCCCTTCATGTAATCGAGGAATTGTTCCGTCACCTGCGAAATGAAGATGTCCTGGATCTCGATCTCCTCTTTGTTGACGAGATAGAGCAGCAGATCGAGCGGCCCTTCAAAGTTGCTGAGGACGGTCGTATAGTCGACGTTGGAGTCAAATTTTTCGCTGATCGATTTGATCCGCGCCTGATCTACCATGGAATCAACCCCCAAAGTGCCCGGATCGGCCAACCGAGGATCCCCGTCGCAAACTGCATGAACCAGCCGAGGATGTTGAACCACGCCATCTGCCAAATGCCGATACGGACGAGGATCTGGCAGATAAAGCTCTCGATGATGAGTCCGAACAGAATATACTGCCCGTTGTTGCGCAGGAAACGGAACACCCTGCCCCGCCGTTTGTTGACGGCGTCGAGGATGCGGAATCCGTCCAACGGGTACAGCGGGAGCAGGTTGAAGACAAAGAAGCTCAGGCTGTATGCGAAGACAAAGTAGAAGAAATTCTCAAGCAAAAGCGAGAGAAAGGGAATGCCGGGCAGATAATGCGCCACGACGAGATAGAGCGGATAGATGAGAAGCGCCGTCAGATAGTTCATAACGACGCCCGCGCAGGCGGTCAATCCGAGGCCTGTACGGTAGTTTCGGAAATTTTCCGGATTGATGGAGACGGGCTTTGCCCAGCCGAAGCCGACAAACGTGAAGCAGATCAGCCCCCAAAGGTCGAAATGACGCAGCGGATTGAGCGACAGCCGACCGCTCCACTTCGGCGTCGGATCTCCGCAGCGATAGGCAACAAACGCGTGCGCAAATTCATGCAGCGTCAGAACGATGACGACGGCGCAGAAACTTGCAAGCAGCTCGACGATATATTCAGCCATATATTGTATTATATCGGATTTTCAAAAAAATAGCAAGAAAATGTTCGTCGATTGGCAAAATTCTCTACAACAAAATGCGCGGAATAGCGTTTACGCCGCAAGATGTTGTGTTTTTTGACAAAATCCCCGCGGAGAGGATCCGCGGGGATACGGGTCATTTCAAACGCTGCGGGATCACGTCGTTGCGGACGAGATCGGCATAGCTCTGCGGTCGGACGATGTACTCTGCCTTCCCGTCCCGGACGAGTACGGCGGGCGGGATCAGATTGCGGTTATAGTTGGATGCCATCGAATAGTTATAGGCGCCTGTGGAAAGCACGGCAATGAGATCCCCTCTGCGCGCCTTCGGGAGATTGAAGTCGACGCCGATGAGGTCGCCGCTCTCGCAGCATTTACCGGCGATGCTGACAAGTTCCGTCGCCTCCTCTGCGGCGCGGTTCGCAAGCACTGCCGTGTATTTGCTCTGATAGAGCGCATAACGGGGATTGTCGAACATTCCCCCGTCGATCGCGACATACTTGCGGATGCCGGGGATCTCTTTGATCGCGCCCACCGTATAGAGCGTGATGCCCGCCTCTCCCACGATGGAGCGCCCCGGCTCGAGATAGACAAAGGGAAGCCTGAGCCCGTACGCACGGCATCCCTCCTTGATGGTGGAGAGCAGCGCGCGCAGATAATCTGCATACCCTTCGACGTCGATCATGGCGTCACCCTCTGCATACCAGATGCCGAACCCGCCCCCGAGGTTGAGTGCGTCCGCCTCGAAACCGAGTTTTTCCTTCATCTGTGCCATGAAGGCAAGATTTTTCTGTACGGCAAGCACGAAGGACTGCTTCTCAAAGATCTGCGATCCGATATGGCAGTGGTAGCCGTGCAGCTTCAGGTGCGGTTTGGAGAGAACATATGCCGTCATCTCCTCCGCCGCGCCGTTTGCGACCGAAAATCCGAACTTGGAGTCAGGGGTCGCCGTCTGCACATAGGCATGCGTGTGCGCTTCGACGCCGGGATTGATGCGGATGAGTACATCCTGAACCATGCCGCGCGCCGCTGCCTCTTCCTCGATGAGGTCGGCTTCCGAGCGGGAATCCACGACGATCATCCCGATCTTCGCGTCGAGCGCCTCGCGGATCTCGCCGGGCAGCTTGTTGTTGCCGTGCATCGTGATATACTCTGCGGGGAACCCTGCAGAGAGCGCCGTATACAGTTCGCCCCCCGAGACGACATCCACGCCGATCGCTTCCTGCCGGGCGATCGCATAGATCGCCTCGCAGGAGAACGCTTTGGAGGCATACAGCACAAGGCCGTTTCCGCCGTATTCGTTCCGGATGGTGTCGCGGTAAATTGCCATCATATTGCGGATGTACGCTTCGTCAAAGACATAGAGCGGCGTGCCGAATTGTCCGGCGAGCTCGACACAGTCTGCTCCGCCGATCTCCAAATGTCCTTTTGCATTGATTTTCAACGTATCTCTTGTATGGATCATATCCAAATTATAGCACGTTTTTGCCATCCGGGTCAATAAAAAAGTGACATAGGATCGCAAAAAACAATACTATGTCACGCAGTTTACTATGCTAATTGTCAAAAATCAAGCGATATTCCAACGATTTGCCTCTTCGCGGTAAGCATCCCACCATGTGTAAGCGGGAGCCTCGTCGCAGCTGACAAGGTCGGTGCGAGCGATTTCCACACCGTCGCGCGTCAGGATCGCCTGCCCGATGATCTCCCCCTTTGCAACGGGTGCGCGCAACGGCTCCGTCATGACGCTGACATCGTAATGCTCCTCTGTTCCGCGTCGTTTGAGAGCACTTAATGTCGTCTTGGGTGCCAATGCGACCTCTTTGATGCGGCTGCCGCGCACGGACAGCAGTGTTTCGAGCGGTGTTCCCGCGCTTAAATAGGTGATGCTCTCGAAATTGTCAAATGCGTAGTCGAGCAGTGTCGTGGCTGCCAAGAACCGCGTCTTGGAAGTCTCCGATCCGATCACGACGGAGATGACGCGCATTTCCCCTCTCTTGGCCGAGCAGGCAAGGCAGAATCCTGCTTCGTTCGTGAACCCCGTCTTTCCGCCGTCGCAACCGTCATACAGGCGAATGAGCTTATTGGTATTTGTCATCTGCGTCGTTCGTCCGTCCGGATGCGTGAAATCCTCCAGCCAGATACGTGCATATTCATGGTATTTTTCGTGCCGCAGGAGTTCGCGCAGCATGAGCGCGACGTCTTTTGCGCACGAATACTGCGTCTCCTTCGGAAGACCCGTGCAGTTTGCGAAGAGCGTGTTTTCCGCGCCGAGCTGCTTTGCGCGTGCGTTCATCTTCTCGCAAAACGCACTTTCGCTTCCCGCGATGCGTTCGGCGATCGCCACGCACGAGTCGTTTGCCGAACAGACGACGATGCTCTTGAGCAGCTGTCCCACGGGATAACAAAGTCCTGCGCCCAGAAAAACCTGCGAGCCGCCCATCCCCGCCGCACGCTCGGATACCGTGATCTCTTCCTCGTAATTGAGTCTTCCCGCATCCGCTTCCTCAAAGGCGAGCAGCAGCGTCATGATCTTGCACATACTTGCGATGGGCAGGCGCGCCGTCTCCGACTTGCCGAACATCTGCACGCCGCTCGCATCGTCCATAAGACAGGCAGCCTTGCAGTCGATCGCGACCTCCTCGGCGCGCGCACTGACTTTTGTTCCTCCGATCACCGCGGCAACGCCGAGAAAGAGTGCCATTGCCGCGCATATCCATCCCCTTCTCATATCCGCAGTTTGCGCCGCCTTTCGGAATTTATACATAAAAAGACGGAGCATATCCGCTCCGTGCTTTTCAGTTGCCAAGCATTTTTTCGATGCCGATGCCGTATCCGCGCGTCGGATCGTTGAGAAAGACGTGCGTGACGGCGCCGATGAGCTTTCCGTTCTGCACGATTGGACTTCCGCTCATGCCCTGCACGATGCCGCCCGTTTCGCGCAGCAGATCTTCATCCGTCACTTTGATGACAAAGTTTTTGTTGCTGCGGTTTCCCGCGTCCACCTTGGCGATCGCCACGTCATACGCCTGCGGCGTGACGCCGTCGACCGTCGAATAGATGACCGCCTTCCCGATCGTTGCCTGCGCAAGCGGCGCCGTTTCCACCGTCTGCGCATTGGAAAAGTCGTACCCGCCGGCGAATTTTCCGTATAATCCCGTCTCGCATACCTTGTCGGCTTCCGCGATGGGCGAATCATTGAGCATAAGTCCGCGCAGTTCCCCCGCGTGTCCGCGCTCCCCTCTGCTGACACCGACGATGCTGCAGCGGTACACCGCTGCTTCGGCGAGACTGAGCGAAGTGCGGCTCTCGTCGCAGACGGCGTGCCCGAGCGCGCCGAACCGCCCGCTCTTTTTTTCGATATAGGTGATGGTGCCGATGCCGGAGAGCGTATCGCGGATGAGAATGCCGATCTTGTACTTTCCGTCCTTTTTGTCTTTGAGCGGCGTGAGCGCCATCTCCAGATGCTCTCCACTGCGTTTGACGAGGAAGTTGGTCTGCTCTCCGTTGGTGCGCGCCAGTGCGTCCGACAGTTCGGAGATCGTGCGCGTATGGATGCCGTCGACGGCGACGATGAGATCGCCCGTCTTCATGCCCGCCTGCGACGCGGGGCAACCGGTGCCCGCCTCCGAGCAGATCTCCTTGAACGCTACGATCTCCACGCCGTTTGCAGAGAGAGAAAATCCCGCCGTCATGCCGCCGAGATAATACTGTGTTCCCTCGGCAGCGGCAGGCGCATGCACGGCACCTCCCGACAGGGCGCAGACGGCGAGCAGGAGTCCTGCAAATAAAAATTTCAGCTTACGCATTCCGACCTCCGTTTCGTATACAGAAGTCAATTTGCGTAAGCCGAACAATTTCTATGCAGGGTCAGGCAAGCGTATTTTTATAGTCCTGCGCCGCGCGAAGCAGTTCCTCTGCGTGCAGAAGCGCCGTCTTGCTCTCCGAACCGCCGATGAGCCTTGCGATTTCTCTGACGCGTTCCTCCCCCTCCACCGCATGAATAACGGTGAATGTGCGGCCGTCCGCCTCCCGTTTTTCTATGTAGAACTCGCGGTCGGCGAATGCGGCGATCTGTGCGAGGTGCGACACGGCGATGATCTGTACATTTTTGGCGATCTTGCAGAACTTTTCGCCGACGACGCGCGCCGTCTTTCCGCCGATCCCCGCGTCGATCTCGTCGAAGATATATGTTCCGATGGTGTTGACGGCGGAGAGCTGCGTCTTGATCGCGAGCATGAAGCGGCTCATTTCGCCGCCGCTGATGATCTTGCCGAGCTCCTTGAGCGGCTCCCCCGCATTGGCGGAGAAGAGAAAGGTCGCGCCGCCCAGTCCTTCCGATGTTGCACGGGCAACGTCATCGCGCGTGAAATCGCCCAAGCGGATCTCGAATTGCGGCGAGGCGATGTTGAGCGTCGCAAGCTCCTTTACGACGCGTGCAGTGAAGGCCTCTGCCGCCTGCGCGCGTGCGTTGCGCAATCGGACGCAGGTCTCGTAGATGGCATCTTCGAGAGAATGCAGCCGTTTGCCGAGCTGCTCGAAGCGTGCCTCGCTGTCCGAGAGCAGGTCGTATTCCTCGCGCGCCCTTCCGAGAAAGCCGAGGATGGCGGCGACGTCGCCCCCATACTTTTTTTTGAGGGAGCGCAGCTCGTCAAGGCGCGCTTCGACGCGCTCCTCCTCCCGTTCGTCGAGATCGAGTTCGCCGAGCAGATCTTCGGCAGTGGCTGCAATGTCCTCCGCTTCGGCCGCCGCGCTTTCCAATCGGTCGCAGAGCGCGGAATACCGTTCGTCGAGACGGGCGATCGCACCCATGCTTCTGCCCGCGCTGCGCAGCGTGTCTGCGCTGCCGCCGTCCTCTGCGACAAACTGTCTGACGGCGCCGAGCGCATCGAGGATCTTTTCCGCATTGCGGAACTTTTCGCGAAACGCGACAAGCTCTTCCTCCTCGCCCTCTCTGAGGTCGGCGCGTTCGATCTCGTCGATCTGGAATTTGAGAATATCCAGCCTGCGCTCGCGCTCTCCCTCGTCGCCGCCCAGCTTCTGGCGATCGGCAAGGATGGCGCGTCGCTCGGAAAGCTGACCCGCAAGCGTTTTTTTGCACGCTGCGACCGTCTCGCCCGCGACGTCGTCCAAAAGACGCAGCTGGTTGGTTTCCTTTAAGAGAAAGAAATGTTCGCTCTGACCGTGTACGTCGACGAGGAGTGCCGTGATCCTGCGCAGCATTGCCGCCGTGACGGCGCAGCCGTTGAGTTTCAGCGAGCTTTTGCCGTCCGAAGTGAGCTTCCTCGAGAGAATGAGCGTCTCCCCCGCCTCGATATCGTATTCGGCAAGGATCTCAGCGATGCGTGCGTCGTCGGTATAAAATTCGGCGCGTACAAAACATTCGTTCTCGCCCGAGCGAATAAGTCCCCTGTCCGCCTTTGCGCCGAGTACGAAGTCGATCGCGTCGAGGATGACCGACTTACCCGCGCCCGTCTCGCCGGAGAGGACGTTTAATCCGTCGGAAAATTCGATCTCCGCCCGTTCGATGAGCGCGACATTGCGAATGGCCAGTCTCTGCAGCATATCAACCTTTTACAATGGAAGTGAGCCGCTCCGCGATCCCGCTTCCCTCCTCCGAAGTTTCGCAGATCAGAAGGACGGTGTCATCGCCCGCGATCGAACCGACGACTTCGCTGTATGCAAGTTCGTCGATGACGACACCCGCATTGGGGCCGCTCCCGGGCAGCGTCTTGAGAACGACGAGATTTCCGACGTTGCGGATGCTGACGATGCAGGTGCGGAAGAGCGCGCGCATCTTATCGGATAGTCCGCCCTCGTTTTCACGCACGCAGGCATAGCGGAAGCGCTTCTCTTTTCCGCGTACTTTGAAGAGGCGCAGATCTTTGACGTCGCGCGAGACGGTCGCCTGCGTCACCGAAATGCCGCGTGCGGCAAGTTCGGCGCACAGCTCGTCCTGCGTCTCGATCTCCTTCTCCTCAATGAGCGATAAAATGGCTTCGTGCCGAAGATTTCTTGACATGATGTCCCTCGTTTAACTGATTTTTTGGGTGAGCCGGCGAAAATATTCGCTCAATCCGCGTGTCAAAAAGCTTGCCGTGCGCGCGGCTTTGCGAACGATGAGCTTGTCCGAAGCGCCCGCTTCACCGAGATAAACGCCGTCGCCGTACAGCACCAACGCTCCCTGCGGCAGCGAGAAACCAAGCTCGCTCTTGTCCGAGTAGGCGATGGGACGGCTGCGCATGGAGAACGCACACACGGGCGTGAGCTGGAAGGTCGCGCAGTCGGGCGTCATGATGCTGCCGCCCGCGGAGAGCGAATAGGCTGTGGAGCCTGTGGGCGTCGAGACAATGAGCCCGTCGGCGATAAATTCGCCCGCATGGCTGCCGTCGATGGTCACCGAGATGGTGACGACCTTGTTTTCCTTTCCGGGTGCGACGGGATGCAGGAGCGCAAGCTCGTTCAGACACACGAACGAGCGTCCGTTCAGTTCCGCCTCGAGCATGGAGTGCTCGATGCGCGCACACGAGGCGTCCAGAATGAGCGGAACCGCCTGTTCGTACTCCGTCCGTTCGAACTCGGTGAGAAAGCCGAGCCTGCCGAAGTTGATGCCCATGATGGGAATGTCCTGCATGGATGCGCGCTTTGCGACGCGCAGCATGGTTCCGTCGCCGCCCAGAACGAGCAGCCTGTCCACGCCGCCGATCTCTTCGAGATCGGAAAAGATGACGGCGCTGTGGCGCGCGCGTTCGATGCGGCGTGCAAGATCCTCCGCGACACTTCGTTCCGCCTGATCGGGATTGTAAAAAATACCAATGTTCATCCCTGCTATTATACAATAATGCCTGCATATATGCAAGCATTTTTAGAAAAATTATTGTGTTTCAAATTGATTTTTCTGCGTTTTTCAGGAACGCTTCCGGAGGGATCGGGGTTCCGCCCTTTTGCAAAAAGACAACATATTCGATATTTTTATGCGGATGGACGGGGGCACAGACAATTGCGCGCGGTGCAAGGGAAAGCGTCATACAGAAGGCATAAAAATCGGCGAGCAGCGCGCGGTGATAGCGCACCGGAAGAATCCCGCCCTTGCCGAGCCCCTTCCCGCCGCATTCGAACTGCGGCTTGAACAGAACAAATGCACGGCCGCCGTCGTCGAGCAAATCTGCAACGGCGGGCAGGACGAGTTTTAAGGAGATAAAGCTCAGATCAGAGACGACGCCATCGAGCGTCATTCCGAAGTCGGCGCGCGTGAGATAGCGTGCATTCGTCTCATCCATGACGGTGACGCGTGCATCCTTCGCAACAGATGGCGCGAGCTGCGCCCTTCCGACATCTACTGCAAAAACGTGCCGTGCGCCGCGCGCAAGCAGCACTTCCGTGAATCCGCCCGTGCTTGCGCCCAGGTCGGCAAACGTCGCCCCGGCGACATTTTCGCCGAATGCGTCGAGCCCGCGCTCGAGCTTGTATCCGCCGCGGGAAACGTATGTCGTTCCGGCATCCGCAAAGACAAACACATCGCTTGAGGAAACGTCGTCGGAGGGAGAGAGCAGCTTGCCGTTCCGCATGATCTCTCCGCGCTTGAGCGCATCTTTTGCCCGCGTGCGGGAACCGTATTTATCGGCAAAAAAGAGATCAGCACGCATGGCAGGAAAGAAGATAGTCAAGGATATCCCTGAAGTTCGGCCCGAATTCATCGGCAAGCTCCGTTACGGTGCCATGCGGGATAAAGGTGTCCTTGCATCCGAACGAGCGCACAATCTGCCCTGTGCCGCGCAGAACGCGTGCGATCGCGTCGCCCAGTCCGCCCGACAAGACGTTGTCCTCAATGGTGACGACATATTTCTCCTTTCGCGACAGGAGAAATGGCTCGTCGACGGGCTTCAGGAACCGTGCATTGACCAGCGTTGCGCACACACCTTTTTCCTGCGCCGCCGAGAGCACGCGTGAGGCGAGTTTGATGCATCGTTCCCCCGCCGCATAGATGATTATGTCTGACAGATTACTCTGTAAAACCTCGAATTTCCCGATTTCGACACTTTCGCACGTCCCTTCTTCGCCCTCTCTCGGGTATCGGATGGCGAGCGGCGCGCCGTAGGACGCGCTCAGACGCAACATGGCGCGGAATTCGGCGATGTTTTTCGGTATGGCAATGGTCAGGTTGGGGACGGGCGCGAGGTAAGATAGATCGAAGACGCCCTGATGGGTCTCCCCGTCCGCTCCCGTGATGCCGGCGCGGTCGATGCAGAATGTTACGGGCAGATTTTGTCCGCACACATCGTGGATGATCTCGTCATAGGCACGCTGGAGAAAGGTGGAATAGATGGCATAATAGGGCCGCATCCCCTCTGCCGCGAGTGCGGCGGAGAGAACGCAGGCGTGCTCTTCACAGATCCCGACGTCAAAGGCGCGCTCCGGAAAGGCGCGGAAGAAGGGGCGAAGTCCGAGCGAGTCGGTCATCGCCGCCGTGACCGCGACAATGCGGCCGTCCGTCTGCGCGAGTTCGGTCAGCTCCTCGCCGAGCGCAGCGGAGTATTCTTTTCCCGGATGCGCGGGGGAGATGCCGTGCGTGCGGTCGGGGCGCTGTTCGCAGAAGGCGTACCCCTGCCCCTTTCGCGTCGTCACATGGAGCAGAACGCTCGTCTTCTGCAGCGCCTCCTTTGCCTTTTCCATTGCGGGAAGCAGTTCTTCGAGGTCGTTGCCGTTGCAGATGCCGAAATATTTCAGCCCGTATCGCTCGAAGAGCGCGACGTCTTCAAGCGGAGCCGCCCCCTCTTTCAGCTCGGACAGTACCTCATGCGTACCGCCCACCGTCGGCGAAATAGACATTCCGTTGTCGTTGAGCACGATGAGGATGTTCGTCGAAAGAATCTTCAGACTATTGAGTGCCTCATAGATCAAGCCGTTGTTGAACGAGCCGTCTCCGACGAGGGCAATGACGGAGAAGTCTTCCCCCTTCAGATCGCGGGCTTTGGCAATGCCGAGTGCGGCGGAGATCGCCGTTCCCGCGTGTCCCGTCTCATAGCAATCGTATTCGCTCTCTCCGCGCTTGGGGAACCCGGAGATCCCGCCGCGGCTGCGCAGCGTGTCAAAGGTTTCGGCGCGGTCGGAGAGGAGCTTGTGCGCATAGCACTGATGCCCCACGTCGAATACGATCTTATCGCGGGGAAAATCAAAGACACGATGAAGCGCGACGGTCAACTCCACCGCCCCCAGATTGGAGGCGAGATGCCCGCCGCGCACGGATACTGTCTGAAAGATCTCCCGCCGCACCGTTTCGCACACTTCCTGCAGACGGGAAATGGGGGCATTTTTCAGCTCCCCGCTCGTGATTTGTCTCATGCTCATCCTCGACGATCAGCGATCTCTGCCGCGCACATAGTCTGTCATTTCATCCAGGAACTGTACGTCGGCCCCTTTCATCGTATGAAGGATCTCGTGGCATTTGCGCGTCAATGTGTCTGCCTGTTTTCGCGCGCCCTGCAGTCCGTACACTTTGACGGCGGTCAATTTCCCCTCCTGCGCATCCTTGCCGACCGTCTTTCCGAGGGCATCCTTGCTGCCGACTTCATCGAGAATATCATCCGTCATCTGGAAGAGTGCGCCGAGCGCGAGTCCGTATTTTGTCGCCGGATCCGGTTCGTTTCCGGCGAGGATGGCGGCCATCTGCACGGGCGCCGCGATCAGCCTTCCCGTCTTGTTGCGGTAGATCGTCAGAAGCGCCTGCTCATCTCCCGTCGCATTGGAATAGAGCAGATCGAATGACTGTCCCGAGACCATTCCCTCCGCGCCTGCCGCCTTTGAGAGCGCCTGTGCCGCACGAAGATGTCTGCCATCGCGGCCGCATTCTTGCAGCAAGCGGTCGAAGGCGTAAGAGAGCAGTGCATCGCCCGCAAGAATGGCGTTTGCCTCCCCGAACATTTTATGGTTGGAGGGGCGCCCTCTGCGGAAATCGTCGTTGTCCATTGCGGGCAAGTCGTCGTGAATGAGTGAATAGGTGTGGATGCACTCGAGCGCAAACGCCAGCCCCTCTTCGCCGCGATAAGAGAGCCCGAAGGCTTCGAGCGCAGAAAAAAATAGCACGGGGCGCACGCGTTTTCCCCCCGAAAGGAGGGAATAACGCATACTCTCCGCGAGAACAGGCGGTTCAAAAGTCATACCCGCGCACTGATTTTGCAGATATTCTTCAAAGTGCGTGCGATATGCCTCATATTGTTGTAAGAAATTCATCGCAACGACCTCTGCGCGCAGGAAAGCGTGTTTTTCAGCAGCATGGCAATGGTCATCGGGCCGACGCCGCCCGGAACGGGCGTGATCATGGAGGTCTTGGGCGCGACGGCGTCATAATCCACATCGCCGACGAGCTTGCCGTCTACACGGTTGATCCCGACGTCAATGACGGCGGCGCCCTCTTTGACCATATCTGCGGTCACGAACTTGGCGCGCCCGATCGCCGCGACGAGAATATCCGCCTGTGCGCAGATGGAGGCGAGATCTTTTGTTTTGGAATGGCATACCGTGACGGTAGCATTGGCATTGAGCAGCAGCATTGCCATCGGTTTGCCGACAATATTGCTGCGGCCGATGACGACGGCGCGCTTCCCGGCGATTTCTGCGCCCGAGCGCGCGAGCAGCTCCATGACGCCGAGCGGCGTGCAGGCGACCGTTCCCTCTTTGCCGCAGGCGAGCCTGCCGAGGTTTTCTGCCGAGAAACCGTCGACGTCTTTTTCCGTCGGAATGAGCGCAAGGATGCGCTCCGCGTCGAGGTGTCCGGGAAGAGGCAGCTGCACGAGGATCCCGTGGATGCGTTCATCCTCCGCAAGCTGCACGACGAGCGATTCCACTTCGTCCTGCGTCGCATCGGCGGGCAGACGATAGGCGGACGACAGGAAGCCGACCTCTTCACACGCCTTGATCTTGTTGCGGACATATACCGCCGAAGCAGGGTCATCCCCCACCAAAACGACTGCCAGACCGACTTTTATGCCGTTTTCAGCGAAAAATTTTTCTGCATCCTCTTTGACTTCCGCGCGGATCTGCGCTGCGATCTCTTTTCCGTCAATGCGTTTCATTTGTTGATGATCCCTCCGAGAACCCCGTTTACGAAGTCGGCCGAGCGCTCCGTAGAATATTTGCGCGCGAGCGCCGTCGCCTCCGAAACGGAGACGACGGGCGGCACGTCATCCAGATAGTCGATCTCCGCAAGCGCCAGCAGAAGAACGGCGCGATCTGCGGGATAGATGCGGTAGTCTGCGAAGCGCGTCACGGCGCCGGCAAGCTGTGCGGATAACTCCTCTTTATGGCTTGTGTAGACATGGAAAATGCGCTCTGCAAAGGCGCACTCCTCCTCGTTGAGTTTTGCCTGCCGATAGAGCGCGGCGCGGAAATTTTTTTCCCCGTCGCCGCCGAACAAGTCGGCAAAGATGATTTTGAATGCTGCTTCGCGCGCGTCGTTTCTCATGATGTATTTCCTCATGCAAGCGTTCCCTCTCGCATTTGAGAGGGAACGCCGCTGTTTTGTGTTGATTCAGGCGTTTGCCGCTTCGTCGGCGGCCTCGGGCGAAGGCTCCGCCTCGCTCTTGGGCGCGGGGAAAATAACGCTCGTGATGTGAACGTCCACCTTGGCGATCTTGTATTTTGTCATGGATTCGACCATCTGTTTGATGGTCTGCTGGATGCGGAACGCAAGTTCGGGCACCTTGTATCCGTAGTAGGCGATCACGGAAATGTCGACAAAGACGCCCTCTTTTTCAAAGCAAACCTTGATCCCCTTATTCTTGGACGGTACAAGCTCGATGCCCTCCGTCTCCTGCAGGCTCAATACGATGATGCCGCTCACGATGTCGGAGCTATAGGTGATTTTCCCCTTCTGACCGTTGGGATTGTGCTTGATACTTGCCATAACAGTCTCCTTTTCCGAAACCATTATAGCACATCTTTTCAGGAATTACCACTATTTTTTTCAACTTTCCGCATAAACAGGCATAATTATGATGTTTCCGTCGCGGATCTTTTGCTCAACCTCGAGCGCATAGAAGATTTTTGTCACCATTTCGTCCGTCAATTCCGCGGAATTGACAAAGACATTGATATTTTCGGTATCCCCGATCGCGACGGCTGCATCGGAGAATCCCATCGACTTTAAGATGGATTCCATGACGAGTTCATCCTCCATCGCCTCCACGAGTTCCTGCTTGCGCTCGAGCGCGGCGCTGTATTCCTCGCTGCCCTCCTCGTAGGCGGAGATGACGCTGTCGAGCTGTACGAACTCTTCGCTGCGCGTCGAGTTGCGGTCGGCACGGTAGGTCGTGAAGTAGTTTGCTTCCACATCGGCGTTGACGTCCTGCGTCTGTGTTCCCGCGAGCACAAAGTTGCAGACAGCGGTGACGGCAAGCAGCAGGACGAGCGTTGACATGAGTGCGATCTTCTTCGTGTTTGACATGATTCTATCTCCTTCTCACAATGATTTTCTATGAACCCGAAGGGCAGACGAGTACCCTGTTTTCGGCTATATCCAATACCCGCGCGGCGATTTGCGTGAGACGAAGGCGCACGAGGATGCCGTCTTTTCCGCTGAAAAAGACGACGGCGCCCGTCGCCGTATCCCCTTCGCGCGTGACAAAGACGGAGACCTCCCCCGCATCCTCCACTTCGGAAAGCACGGCGGCAAGACGTGCCTCATCGTCCGTCATGGCGCTCGTAGTCGTTGCCTGCGGCTTTCCGAACACGAGCCAGCAGGCAAGAAGAAGCGCAAGCGCTGCTGCGGCGATGAGCAGGATGCGTGCGGTCGGGCTTTTCAGGACGGAACGCAAAGATTTCATATGACCTCCGCTTCACAGCCGTACTTTGCCTTGAGCGCGCTTTCGATCTCTTCGCTAATATGTATATGCTCGTCCCGGTCAAATATTCCCGCATTTTCCCATTCGACGGTAATTTTTTCATAGGAAAATGTCTCATCTGCCCGAACTGTGACGGTGACGGCGGCTTCGATGCCGTATTCTTCCGCGAGATACGCCGCGATCGCTTCTTCGTCCCCATCGGCGGCAAGGTCGGCACAGTAGGAAAGATAGGCTTCATCCGTTCCGATCTCCCCTGCGCTCCAGTCGAACGATCCCTGCGTCAGAAAGTTTGCAAGCGGCGAGACCATGACGAAGAGGATGACGAGCTTGGTCGCGCCTTTCAGGAATTTACCCATCTTTCCGCTCGGAGAGAGAATGGTGATGAGTGCGGAGAGAAGAACGGCGCCTGCAATGCTCAGAATATATCCCTTCATCAGAAGATGACCCCCGTAGAACACACGAGCAGCAGAATGGTCAGAAAATACAGAAAGGCGACACACAGGATCCCGGCGAGGAAAAACCCGCTGTCTGTCGCAAGGCGGGAGAGAAAGGCGGAGATCTTTCCGCCGACAGGTTCCGTCGCGGCAGCGGACAGGCGCAGAAACAGCTGAAAGGCGACGAACAGCAGTGCGGGGCGCAGCAGTGTCGCAAAGAGCAAAAAGACAGCGAACGAACCGAGCGCGTTTTTGATGAGCGCGCTGCCTGCGAGGACAAGATCCAATCCGCCCGAAAGAAATCCTCCTACGATGGGAACGGAACCGGAGACGAGGTATTTGATGGCGCGCAGCGAAAGTCCGTCGTATTGCGAGGAGGAGATCCCCTGCACGGTGAGGAAGATCGCAAACAACCCGAGCGAGAGTCCGATGAGCCACTTGTTAATGCTCTTGAAAAGCTCCCCGAGCTTTTCCGTCCGGACATCGGGCGAAAGATTGCCCAAAAATGCGAGGACGATGACGACGACGGACGTGGGAAGAACGACGGCGGTGAACAGCTCGCAGACGGAACCTGACAAAAAGGCGACGGCAGGCCGGAATACGCCCGCGGAGACGGAGCCGCCGCTCGCCGCCATGAGCGTCAAAAGAATGGGATATACAATCTCCATCTGCCGCTGCATCTGTGCGATCGATGAAAATCCTGTTTGCAACAGATCGGTCAACACCGCAAGGACGACCGCGCCGACAGAAAGATAGGAAATGAAATGTATTATGTCAGTCATATTACTCTGCAAAAATCCATTTTTTGCAGAATTTAGGATGCCGCAAAGCAGTGCAACGGCGAGAATGACCGCAAATGACGGCAGCATTGCCCTGCCGTCTTCCCATACGAGATCGAAAATCGCCTGCCAAAGCGTCGGATAATCGACGGCAAAATCGCCCGAGATCACATCTGAAAGCGTTTCTTTGAGATCGATTTTCTCAAAATCCGAAAGCTGATCGAGATATTGCTGCAGCTCCTCCGTATCGAGCGCCTGCAGCAGTTCGTCGACCTCTGCCTGCAGTTTTCCGATCGCTTCCTCCTCTTCCGCCGTGTAGGCGCATACGTCGGAAACGGTTCCGGAAAGCATGAAGAGAAGCATCGTAATGACAATGACCACGAAGGGTCTCCACCGTTTTTTTGTGCGTCTGTATCCGATCATGCAATCAGCTCCAACAAATCTCCGACGAGCGAGAGAACGCTTTCCAGGATGGGAACGGCAAGAATGAGTACAAGGATCTTCCCGCAGAAGATCAGCTTGTCCGCAAGAGAGCTTTGCCCGAAATCCTGCAGGATCCCGGCACTGAATTCCACCAGATATCCGATTCCGACCATCTTCAGGAGCGTTTTGACGATCGCGGCGTCCAATCCCGTCATCTGTGCGATCTCGGAGAAAATGCCGATGCTTCCCCGAAAGACTTCGAGGACGACGAGAAGCAGGATCACGCTTCCCGCAATGGTGATGACGACGGCAAGTTCCGGCTTCGTGCTTTTGACGAGGATCGCGGCGACGGCTGTGACGAACGCAATGCCGATCAGCTGAAAGATCTGAGCGCTCATGTGACACCGAACAGCTCACGGATGGTTTCGAATAAATCGCCGATCATTGTCACGGCGATGGTGAGCGCAATGACGAGACCCACGATAGAGACGACGGTGGAGATGTCGTCGCGATCGGATTTTTTGAGGATCTGACAGACGACTGTGACGATGATCCCGATCGCCGCAAGCCGGAAGATGACTGAGATATCCATTTCAGAGAATCAAGATCACGAAGGCAAGACCGGCGAGCAGGCCCAGCTTCAGATAGAGCGCATTCCGCGCTTTGCTTTCCTTTTCGCTTGCCGCAGAGCGCTCTTCGAGCGGCTTGCGCCGCGCGGAAAAATACTCCCGCTGTGCGGCGGCGTCTCCCCTCCCGAGCATTGCAAAATAGTCGGCGCACTCCGCCTTCTCCTCTTTGGTAAGAAAGTCAGGCAGGGAATCGGCAGCGTGGCGCCTCGTCCATTCTTCGAGCGTTTTTTTGAAGTCTCCCGAAGCGGGGTATTCTGAAAGAAAGACGGGAAGCGGCTTGCGCGCATACTCGAGCTCGCTCACATAACGTGCATTAAAATCCTGGAATTGCCTGTAAAAAGCGTACCGGCAACGGTATTTGTTGGCGGCCAGATAACCGATCCCCGTGCTGAACGTGACGGCGAGGCAAGCGAGCAGAACTTTAAGCCAGACCATCGTCTTCTCCTGCGATCGAGCCGATCTTTCCGAGTCCGCTCAAAACGATGTATCTTTCAAAGATCTTTTCCGGAACATCCTCGCTGCGGGTGAGGTGTGCGGATGCGAATACGCAGATCCCGCCCATCCTCGCGCGTCGTACTGCCTCGTAGTCCTCCGGCTGCAGTTCATCCGTCACAATGAGATCGGGGCGCATGGCACGGATCCCCGCCGTAAATGCGGCGCGCTTGTCCGCAAACCGCATGACGTCGGCACAGCTCCCGAGGTCTCCGGCGGACAGCTCTCCGCGCTCGTCGCTCACAAGAACATTGGCGTGCCTGCGTTCGCAGACGAGACGCGCCAGTTCGCGCAGCAGGGTCGTTTTTCCGTATCCCGGAGGAGAAAGCAGGATCAGCGACTGAAGACGATCGGCGAGGCAGCGTGCGTAGATCTCGTCCGCGCAGCCCGGAATGGCGTGCGGGATGCGGATGCAGAGCGATGTGACGGTATGGACGGAGAGAATGTGTCCTTGTTCGGTGACATAACTTCCCGCGATGCCGATGCGCTCCCCCGCTGCGCCCGTGAGAAATCCCTGTTTGATCTGCTCTGCAGAAGAATAGACGGAGTATCCGCTTGCGGCAAAGACGGTGTCGGAAAGCTCCTTTTGCGTCGGTACAAGTGCATCCCGCTCCCCTTCCGCTCGCCCGCACTCGCCGAGCCAGATATATTCGCCGCCGAGATTGGCGCGAAGCGGCTTGTCCGCACGGATGCGCAGTTCATACAGTCGATGTAAATTTACATGGCGGATCGCATGAAGGATGCGCGGCGGAAGAAAATCGAGCATGGTATAAGATATTCGGACTTCCCGAAAAAAATGACGTGCGGGATAGGTTTTTATAAAAAAAAATCCCGGCCGAAGCCGGGAGTATCCTGCCGCATCAGGCAGTGAGTTTTTTGAGGATCTCGCGCACCGCAAGCTTACAGTGTTCGTACGTCAGTCCGCCCTGGAAGTAGGCGACATATGGCTCACGGATGGGCGCATCGGCAGACAGCTCGATGCTTGAACCCGCGTTGAATGTTCCTGCTGCCATGATCACCTTGCAGTCATAGCCGGGCATATCCCATGCCTCGAGCTTGACAAAGGAGTCGACGGGCGAGACTTCCTGTACCGACTGAATAAAATCCGTGAGCTGTTGCTCGGTGTCAAAGCGAACGGCGCGCGTGATATCGGGCGGCATTCTGTCGATCGACGGAAAGTTTTCATAGCCGAGTTCTGCCATGCACTGCCCGATGAGCAGCCCTCCTTTGAGGCTCTGCGCGACGACGTGCGGAGCGAGGAAAAAACCTTGGTAATAGAGCTGGTAGCCGTAGGCGTAGGAACCGATCTCGCCGCCAACGGAGGGCGCCGTCAGCCTGTTCTCACACGCCGCAACATAGCGCGCACCGCCTGCGATATAACCGCCCGTCGGGGCGAGCCCTCCGCCCGGGTTTTTGATGAGGGAGCCTACGATGAGATCGGCGCCGACCTGTGTCGGCTCCCGCGTCTCGACAAATTCGCCGTAGCAATTATCGACGAAAATGCAGCCGGTAAATCCGCACGCCCGCACACAGCTGCACGCGTCGGCGATCTCGTCGATCGTGAAGGAATCGCGCAGCTCATACCCGCGCGAGCGCTGGAGATAAACCATGTCGTAGTGCTTTTTCCGCAGCGCTTTTCCGACGGCTTCGCGGTCGATCTTGCCCGCCTTGTCAAGCTCCAATATCTCAAATTCGATCCGGAAATCGGCAAGCGAGCCGTTTCCCTTTCCCCAGATCACGTTTCGGATGGTGTCATACGGCATTCCGCTGATGCAGAGCGCCCGATCGCCGGGACGCAGGATCCCGAACAGGGCGACGGTCAAAGCGTGCGTTCCGCTCAACAGCGCGGGAGATACGACGGCGCGTTCGGTGCCGAATGTGCGGGCATAGACGTTTCCGAGGCATTCTCTGCCCTCGTCGCCATAGCCGTAACCCGTCGTCGCCGCAAAGTGTCGGAGTGCGATGCGTTCCTCACGGAAGGCGGAAAGCACTTTTTCCTGGTTTACAAGCGCGATCTCGTCGATGCGCCGGAACATGGGAGCAAGTTTTTGCTCTGCAGCTGCAATTCTTTCTTCTACAGTCATAAAAAAGATCCGATCTCCTTGAGTGCCGCCTCGTCATCGGACGGCTTCAGCCAATGTAAATTGGGCAATTTCTTAAAAAATGTGATCTGACGTTTGGCATAATTGCGCGTGTTTTTTTGTATTATGTCACACATATTACAATGCAAATCGTCATTTTTCAAATATTCAATGACCTCTTTATACCCGATCCCCTGCATGGATTGCGCGTTCTCGGGTACCCCGGCGGCAAGCAAGCCTTCGACCTCCTCGACAAGCCCCCCTTTGAGCATGGCCTGCGTGCGCAGATCGATACGGCGATAAAGTTCCTCGCGGGGATAGTCGTAGGCAAATGCCTCATAGGGATATCGCGGTGTACGCGCATCCGCCTGCGAAGACTTTTTCTTTCCCGTCAGTTCATAGATCTCAAGTGCACGGATAACGCGCTTGACGTCGTTGGGATGCAGCTTTTCCGCGCTCTCGGGGTCAACGAGCCGGAGCCGTTCGTGCAGCGCCTCTCTGCCCTTTTCGCGCTCGAAGGCCTCATACTTTGCACGGATCGCCGCATCTGCGGGCGCGTGCCCGAACCCGCTCCGAAAGAGGACGGCGTTCATATAGAAACCCGTGCCGCCGCACAGAACGGGCAGCTTTCCGCGCGCAAAAATATCCTCGATCACGGGGATCGCGCGCATTTCAAAATCGTGTACGGAAAAGCCGTCACGCGGATCGACGATATCAATGAGGTGATGCGGAACGCCCCCCATCTCCTCCCGAGTTGGCTTTGCCGTGCCGATATTCAGCCCCCGGTAGATAAGGTATGCGTCGCAGGAAACGATCTCCCCGCCGAAGCGCTGCGCGCATTTGACTGCGAGCGCCGTCTTTCCGGACGCCGTTGCGCCGCAAATGACGAGCAGCTTCATACGATCCTCTTGAAAAGCTTTTCAAATTCGCTCTTCTTCATTTTGACGACGGCAGGACGGCCGTGCGGGCACTTCATGTTTGTATCGCCATCCATTTGCCGAATGAGCGAATCGACCTCCTGCTCCGTGAGACGGTCGCCGCCCTTAACGGCAGCCTTGCAGGCCGCGGTGGCAAGTTTGTCTTTGAGCAGATCGGTAAGGCGGATGGCGCGCAGGCTCTCCATGCTCGACAGGATTTCCCGGAAGAAGGCGTCAAGGTCAATACCCATGAGGTCGGTCGGCACGGACGAGACGCGTACACTCGCGTCTCCGAATTCCTCGATCTCAAAACCGATCTCCCGAAGAACGGGGAAATTTTTTTCGAGAAAGGCAAATTCCTGCGCGTTGAGCGAGATCACAAAGGGAACGAGCATGGGCTGCGATGTCGCCGTGCGCGCTTCCCATGACGCTTTCAGACGCTCAAAGAGGATGCGCTCGTGCGCGGCGTGCTGATCGATAAAATAGGCATCGTCTCCCGCCTGGTAGATGAGATAGGTATGGAACAGTTCGCCCTTGTATTCGAGCGAGGCGGGGTCGACGCGATCCTGACGCACTTTGGCGGCCCGCTCGCGCAAAAGCCGCTGGTTTTCCGCAAATACGTCCTCTCCCGCAGGAGGCAGAACGGTCTGTTCCGACTGCGCGACGGAGGGCTGACGCACTTCCATGCGTACCCTGTCTTCTTCCAGAAAATGCGGTTCGTTTCCCTTCGGCAGGGAGACATCGAAGGCAAGTTCGCGCTTTGCCTGCGCATAGCTCATCGCCGGCTCCTGCGGCGGTGCCTCCGGAACAGGAGGCTGCAAAAAGCTGTCCTGTACGGGGGTTTTCTGCTCCTGAGGAGGCGTAACAAGATATTCAAGCGCACGCAAACTGCCGTCTAAAACGGAGGATACGACGGAATAGACGCAGCCGTAAACCACCTGATTGTCTGCGAAGCGTACGTCTGCCTTGTTGGGATGCACGTTGACGTCCACCACTTCGGGCGGAAGATCGAGAAACAGCACATAGAAGGGATACTGCCGCTTCATGAGATAGCTTGCATAGGCGTTGGTGACGGCGGCGCCGACCGTCTGATTGACGACATACCGCCCATTGACGAACAGGCTCTGGTAGGTTCTGTTCGCCTTGTAAAAATTTCTGTTTCCGAGAAAACCGTAAAGATGCAGCCCGTGTTTTTCGGCGTCGATCCGGATGCAGTTTTTCAGCGTTTCCGCGCCGTAGACGGCGACGAGCGCCGCGGAGAGGCCGTCGCCGAAGGAGCGGTATTTTGTTTTTCCGTCTGCAATATAGGTGAAGGAGATCTCCGGACGGGAGAGCAGAAAGCGCGCCATGACGCCGCTGATATCCGCCTCCTCCGCCGTATCGGATTTGAGAAATTTCAGCCGCGCGGGCACATTGAAGAACAGATCCTCCACCGTGACGACAGTGCCGTCTGCGCCGGCTGCGGGCGTCACTTCGCCGAGAAGCCCGCCCGTGCAAGCAAGGGAAAACGCTTCCCCGCCCGCCGTGCGCGAGAGGATCTCCATGCGGGAGACGGAAGCGACCGAGGCGATCGCCTCACCGCGGAAGCCGAGCGTCTGAATATGGAACAGATCATCCGCCGTCTCCAGTTTGCTCGTCGCGTGTGCGGAGTAGGCGAGCGGAAGATCTTCTTTGGCGATCCCGCTGCCGTTATCGCTTACGCGGATGCGTTTTTTTCCGCCCTGCTCGATTTCCACGGTGATCTGCGTTGCGCCCGCGTCAACGGCGTTCTCCACAAGTTCCTTGACAACGGAATAGGGTCTGTCGACCACCTCCCCCGCCGCGATCTTGTTGTAGACGTTGGGTGCAAGAAGTCGGATCATTGATATTTCTCCTTCCATTCGGATATGAGCGCGAGCGCCTGCATGGGCGTGAGAAGGTTGACGTCGATCTCGCGCAGGTCGTTGACAAGCTCGGCGGCTTTGCTCTCCTCGGGCAGCGCTTCTTCGTATTCCGGCTGCTCTTTGACGCGCTTTTTCTCGCCGCGCTCGAGTTCTTTGAGAATGACCTTCGCGCGGTTGGTCACCTCCTCCGGAACGCCCGCAAGCGCAGCGACTTCCACGCCGAAGGAGCGGGATGCCCCGCCGCGCACGATCTTGCGCAGGAATACGATGTTCCCTGCGATCTCCCGCACGCTGATCTTGTAGTTTTTGACCCCTTCGAGCTTGCCCTCAAGCTCGGTCAGTTCATGATAGTGCGTCGCAAACAGCGTCTTGGCACGCACGTTCCGGGTGAGATATTCAATGACCGACCATGCGATGGACAGTCCGTCAAAGGTGCTCGTCCCCCTTCCCACCTCGTCGAGAATGAGAAGGCTGCGCTCCGTTGCGTTTCGGAGAATGTTCGCGACCTCCGTCATCTCAACCATGAACGTACTTCGGTCGAGAATGAGGTTGTCGTTTGCGCCGATCCGGGTGAAGATCTTGTCTGTGAGCGGTATCCGCGCCCGTTTTGCGGGAACGAAAGAGCCGACCTGCGCCATGAACGTGATGAGCGCGACCTGCCGAAGATAGGTGCTCTTTCCTGCCATATTCGGCCCTGTGATGATCATGGTGCGCGAATCGCCGTTGTCAAGCATACAGTCGTTGGGGACAAAGCGCTCCTTGGAGATCGCTTCGACGACGGGATGCCGTCCCTCTTCGATCTCGAGCGCGCCGTCCTCCGCGATCTCCGGACGGCAGTATTTGTTCTCCTTTGCCACCGTTGCGAGTGCGACGAGACAATCGAGCATGGCGACGGCGCTTGCAATGCTCTGGAAAACGGGAATGTTCTTGGCAAGCATCCCGACGATCTCGCCGAAGAGATGCTCTTCGAGTCGGCTTGCGGCATCGCTGCTTCCGAGGATTTTTTGCTCAAGCTCCTTTAATTCCTCCGTAGTGTAGCGCACGCCGTTCGCGAGCGTCTGACGGGGAACATAGGAGTACGGCACCTTATCCTTGAACGAGTTGCTCACTTCAATGTAGTACCCGAAAACACGGTTATAGCCGACTTTCAGCGTTCTGATCCCCGTGTTTTCCCGCTCACGCGTCTCCAGCGCGAGGACGAGCGATTTTCCGTCATCCTTGACGGCGCGCAGTTCGTCGAGCTGTGCATTGTAACCGCGGCGGATATAGCCGCCTTCTTTGAGTGTCGTCGCGTCCTGCGCGATCGCACGCTCCAACAGGTTGCACACGGGCGCGGTATCTACGAGCATCGAGGAGATCTCCTGCAGCATCGCAGAGGAAAATCCCGTCAGCTGAAATTTGAGATTCGGGATGGTCGCAAGCGACGATGCCAGTAAAAGGCAGTCCCGCGGCTGGATATTGCCGTTAGAGACGCGCCCTGTGAGACGCTCGATGTCGCGGACGCCGCCCAGCATATCGCCGATCCCCATGCGGATGACCGTCGCACGATACAGCTCGTCCACCGCGTCGAGACGGCGTTCGATCGCACGTTTTTCCAGCAGCGGCGCGGAGAGCATGGAGACAAGTCTGCGTGCGCCCATGCCCGTCTTGGTCTTATCGAGTACCCAAAGAAGCGAGCCGTACTTCTTCCCCTCCGCGTTGTTTTTGAGGATCTCAAGATTGCGCACGGCGGTCGCGTCGAGCGACATATTTTGTTTTCTGTCCGCAATGTGCAGGCGGTTGATGTTGGAGAGCGCGTGTTTCTGTGTCTCGCGCAGGTATTCGAGCAGCGCGCCGACGGCGCAGACGATCGCAGAATGTTCTTTGACGCCGAGTGCATCCGGGGAAGCCGCCTTGAGCTGCTCCAGAAGGCTGCGTCTGGCGGTCGGATAGAAGAATGCTTGGGGCAGATAGCAGGAGAATGCGGGCAGCGCGCCCCGCTGCGCCTCGACGTCGTCCTTCGTCTCGAGAAGCAAGGCATCATTGCAGATGACCTCCGCGACGGAGAGATTGAGCAGTGCCGAGAGGATGCCTTCTGCATTCTCCTCTTCGGCAGCATTGAGTTCCCCCGTTGTGATATCCGCCCAGGCAAGCGCATATCCTTCCTCCGTCTTGCAGGCGCAGGCAATGTAGTTGTTTTTCTTTTCGTCGAGCTGATTGTCCTCGATGACCGTCCCCGCCGAAACGACGCGGATGACATCGCGCTCCACCATCCCTTTGCCGGCGGTCGGCTCGGTGAGCTGTTCGCAAATGGCGACGCGCTCCCCCATCGAGACGAGCTTGGCGATATAGCTGTCGGCGGCGTGATATGGGATCCCGCACATGGGCGCGCGCTCCTTCAGCCCGCAATCTCTGCCCGTCAGTGTGAGATCGAGCAGTTTGGAGACGCGGACGGCGTCATCGAA
Organism: uncultured Clostridia bacterium; assembly: GCA_944367415.1. Lineage (GTDB taxonomy): Bacteria > Bacillota > Clostridia > Christensenellales > Borkfalkiaceae > Gallimonas. The sequence continues at coordinate 43,865 of CALVWN010000032.1, forward strand.
GAACATCTCATAAAAGTCTCCGAGACGGTAAAAGAGCACGCAGTCCTTGTATTTTTCCTTCATGGAGAGATAGTGCTCCATCATCGGCGAAAGCCCCATAGTGTTTCCTCCATCGTATATAACTCATACCCGCGCTGGGATTTATACCAATTCTCCGTAGAGCGAGACGCCGTTTGCACGCGTCACTTTCATCTGCACGAATTCTCCGACACAGTTGGTCGCGCACGGAAAATAACCCATCCTGCCGAGCGGTTCCCGCCCGAGATACATTCCCTTCTTTTCATCAAAGTCCTCGCACAGCACTTCGATGGTCTTCCCGACATATTTCTCGCTCTTGCGGCGGGTGTTTTCGTTGACCTGTTCGATGAGCCGCGCGATCCGTGCCTTTGAGACGGCTTCCGGGATCTGCCCCTCCATTGCTGCCGCCTTCGTTCCCGTCCTCGGGGAGTAGATGAAGGTGAATGCCGATGAAAAATCCGCCTCCTTGACGAGGGAGAGCGTCTCTCCGAATTCTTCCTCCGTCTCGGTAGGGAATCCCACGATAAGGTCGGTCGTCAGCTCGCCGTCGGGGATCTCGCGTCGGAACAGGGCAACTTTTTCCAGATACTCTTCGCGCGTATAGCGCCTGTTCATGAGCGAGAGAATGCGCGTCGAACCCGACTGCGCGGGAAGATGCAGAAGATTGCAGATCTTGTCGTGTTTCTTCATGACGGCGACGAGCGCGGAGGAAAAATCCTTCGGATGCGACGTCATGAACCGCAGACGGAATTTGCCTTCGACAGACGCCACCCGATCGAGCAGCGCGGGAAAATCCGTGTCGCCGTCCCGGTAAGAATTGACGTTTTGTCCGAGCAGCGTGATCTCCTTATATCCGGCAGCGACGAGTGTGCGCACCTCTTCGAGGATGCGCTCCGCTGAGCGGCTCTTTTCTCTGCCCCGTACATAGGGAACGATGCAATAGGTACAGAAATTGTTGCATCCGTAGGTAATGTTTACCCATGCGTTGGGATAGCTCGTGCGGAACGCCTCGGCGCCGTCCTCCGTCTCCGCGCGGTCTTGCAGGAGAGAGACGACCTTCTTTTCCCGCTTTTTCCGCTCGATGAGCGCAGGAAGTTCGGCGACGTTATGCGTGCCGAAGATGATGTCGATGAAGGGAAATTTTTTGACGAGCAGCGCCGCTTTCCCCTCCTCCTGCGCCATGCAGCCGCCCACGGCGATGAGCATCCCCTTGCGGCGGCGCTTTAATTTTTTGAGCGCGCCGATGTTGCCGAACGCATGGTTCTCCGCATTTTCCCGGATGCAGCAGGTGTTGAAGACGATGATGTCGGCGTCCTCTGCGGGCGCTTCCCCGGTATATCCGATGCCGCGCAGCAGTCCCGCGATCTTTTCCGATTCGTGGACGTTCATCTGGCAGCCGTATGTGACGATATGATATTTCATGAATGTTCCTCAAGATAGGACGGGAGCGCGCCCAACGCCTCCCCCACTTTTTCATGCAGCACGAGCGTGCACTTCCCGTCCAGCGGCGTGGGGTCGCGGTTGATGAGCACAAGATTGTCGCCCCGGAAATAGTCGACAAAGGAAGCCGCCGGATATACGGTGAGCGAGGTGCCCGCCACAATGAGCGTATCGGCAGCAGCGATCGCGCGAATGGCTCCCTCGATCGTGTCGCCGTCGAGCGGCTCCTCGTAGAGCACGACGTCGGGTTTCACGATCCCACCGCACGAACAGCGCGGAATGCCGCTGCTCTCCGCGATAAAGGACGCGGGATAGGCTTTTTTGCACGAAAGGCAATGATTTCTGTGAATGCTGCCGTGCAACTCAAAGACGCGCTTGCTCCCTGCCGCCTGATGGAGTCCGTCGATGTTCTGCGTGACGACGGCGAGCAGCTTTCCCGCCTGCTCCCACTGCGCAAGTTTTTTGTGCGCGGCATTCGGCTTTGCCCAAAGCGGCAGCATTTTGTCGCGGTAAAAGCGGAAGAACTCCTCCGTATGTGCATGGAAATAGGACGCGCTCAGCATGACTTCGGGCGGAACGCTGTATTTTTGATGATATAGTCCGTCGGCGCTGCGGAAGTCGGGGATGCCGCTCTCCGTCGAAACGCCCGCACCGCCGAAAAAGACGATGCGATGGCTTTTGTCAGTTATCTCACGAAGTGTCATCTTTTCACCGATATCCTATTGTATCACAATCCTGTAAAATTTTCAACAAATGAGCGCGGATTCCGCGAATTTTTCCGTGCTTCGCGCATACTGTCTGTGATGAAACGTGTTCTTAAAATCACGGGCGTCGCGGCAGCGCTGTTTGCCGTTCTGTTTCTTGCGCTTGCGCTCTATTTTCTCATCGTGACGGCGGACGTCCGCCTCGACCGCACCAGGCTCACGATGCCGACGGCGAACATCACGCTCTATGACGCCTTCGGCGAGGAGATCCCGGCAGCCGCAGCGGGCAATTCGCTCTCTCGCCTGCCGGCGCACGTCGGTCAGGCGTTCGTCGCCGTGGAAGATAAACGCTTTTATAAGCATCACGGCGTGGATGTGCGCCGCATGGCGGGCGCCCTTCTCCATAATATCGGAAGTTTTTCCTTTCGGGAGGGCGCATCCACCATTTCGCAGCAGCTCATCAAAAACACCCATCTGTCGAGTGAAAAGACGATCGCAAGAAAGCTGCGTGAGATCCGTCTCGCCGCGCGCCTCGAAAAGGCATACTCCAAGGAGGAGATCCTGGCACTCTACTTAAATTCCATTTACTTCGGCCACAGTGCCTTCGGGATCGGCAATGCGGCACATTTTTATTTCGGGAAAGAGGCGTCCGAGCTGACGGTCGCGGAGAGCGCCATGCTCGCTGCGGTCGTGCGCTCTCCCAATCGCTATTCTCCCTTCCGCGATGCGGAGAGCTGCCGTGCGCGGCGAGATCTCGTGCTCAGGCTCATGCTCGATCAAGGGTATCTTACCCGCGAAGAATATGAACGCGCAACGGCGGAACCCCTTCCGGATGCTCCGTTTGAAGTGCAGGCGCAGAACGCCTATCTGCGTCTTGTCTGGGACGAGCTTGATGCGCTCTTTCCCGAAGCGGAGAAATACGGTACCTGGAACGTGGAGACCTATTATCGGCCCGATCTGCAGGAAGAATTGCAGAAAACAGATTGCGGGTGCGACTTTTGTGCGCTGATCCGTGACAATCACGAGGATGCGATCGTCGCGCTCGCCGCAACGGCAGGAATCCCTCTGCGCTCTCCTGCTTCCACGATCAAGCCGCTGCTCGTGTACGCGCCCGCGCTGGAGGAAGGTCTTATCTCCCCCGCATCGCCCGTGCTCGACGCCAAGACGGATTTCGGCGGGTATGCACCGGATGACTACGGCGGCGCGAGCGGCGGCTATATGAGTGTCCGACATGCGCTTGCGCACAGCGTGAATATTCCCGCCGTGCGCATCCTGAATGAGCTTGGCGTTGTGTGCGGAACATCGTATCTGAACCGCCTCGGCATTCCGGTCGATGAGGACGATGCGTCGCTTGCGCTCGCACTCGGCGGAATGCGGACGGGCGTGCGCCTAACGCAGCTCGCCGACGGCTATTCCGTCTTTGCGGATGGCGGAAAGTATTCCCCTTCCGCGACCATCCGACGCATTACACGGGAGGACGGATCGGCGGTCTATGAACGTCGACAGACTGCACGAAATGTGTTTTCGGAGGATGTGTGCTGGCTGATGAACGATATGCTTCAGACTGCGGTGAAGGAAGGCACGGCAAAGCGCCTGCGCGCACTCCCTTTCCCTGTCTGCGCAAAGACGGGAACGGCGGGTACCGAGGCAGGCAATACGGACGCATATTGTATCTCCTATACCGCCGACCATGTTGCCGCGGTCTGGGTGGGAAATGCGGACAATGCGCCGACCGATATCACGGGCGGAGGTCTTCCTGCCAACGAAGTCCTTCGCATCCTGCGTGCGCTCTATCGGGACGGCGCGCCGTCGCCCCTGTTCTCCAGCGAACGGGTGGTGCGCCTGCATTATGACGGAGAGCTGTATGAGCGCGACCATGCGCTCTACCTCTCCGATCCTGCCGCGCCGCCGTTCAGCGATCCGGCGGAGTATTTCCGCGCAGAAAACACGCTTCCCGTCAGTACGCGGTTTTCCCTGCCGACCATCCGTACGCCCAAAATCACAATCGATCATGGAAGCGTCAAAATAGTATTATGTCAGACAGAATACTATGATTATGACGTAATAAGAGAAAATCGCGGCAAAAAAGCCACGATTTACAGCGGAAAATACCGCAACGCCATCATCGACAACTCGGTCACGGCCGGTGAGACATATCGTTATACCGTCATTCCGCGCTACAGGGAGCATTCGGGCGATCCCGTTGTCCTCCCCTGTGTCACGCTGCCGCGGGGCGAAAAGATCCCAGACCGCTGGTGGGATCAATGAAGGGAGAACCGTTCCGCCGTTGCGAGCGCCTCTTCGAGAAGTGCCTCCACGTCAAGTTTTTTCTCCTCCTCTTCGATGAAGGAAAGTTTGGGCTTGATGGCGGGGAACTCGGGTAAAAAAACGGTACAGCAGTCCTCATATGGAAGAACTGACGTCTCAAATGTGCCGATCTTTTTGGCGCGGACAATGATCTCCTCTTTGTCAAATCCGATGAGCGGACGCAGCACGGGCATGGTCACGACTGCATTGGAGGACGTGATCCCCTCGATGGTCTGGGAAGCGACCTGCCCGAGGCTCTCGCCCGTAATGAGACATTTTGCGCCCTTTTTCTTCGCAATGCGTTCCGCGATGCGGAACATAAAGCGCCTTAAAAGTGTCACGTTCAGTTCAGCCGCACATTTCTTATGGATTTCTTCCTGAATGTGCGTCACCTTGACAGTCGTTATACTTTCGCCGAGCGTGTAGCGCGAAAGGATGCGTGCAAGCTCGATCACCTTGTCGCGCGCCTGTTCGTTGGTGTATGGATAACTGTGGAAGTGCAGATATTCCACTTCCATCCCACGCTTTGCCATCATATATCCCGCGACGGGAGAGTCGATCCCGCCTGAGATGAGCAGCACGCCTTTAGAGGAAGTGCCGACCGGCATTCCGCCCGCCCCCTCCTCAAACGTACCGAATACAAGCGCCGTTCCTTCCTCGCGGATATCGAGATAGACGACGCCCTGCGGCGCGTGCACGTCCACGCGAAGCGATGGATGCGCCTGCAGGAGCCGTGCGCCGATCTCGGCATTGAGCTGAGGAGAAGTCATGGGATATTTCTTGTCTGCACGATGCGTGTCGACCTTAAATGTGCCGCTCTTGGGGCAGACGACGAGCGCCGCCTCGAGGATGCTGTCGAGGTCGTTGGACACGCGATATCCGACCGAATAGGAATGTACGCCGAACACGCGCGCGATGCGGCTGCAGATCTCGTCTGCATCCTGATCCGCGAAGGCGGCAACAAGATAGCGCCCGCTCGTGCGGCGCAGTTCATGGCGGATCCCCTTGAGCGATTTTTCAAGATTGACACAGAAGATACGCTCAAAGTAACCGCGGTTTTTGCCCTTTAAGTGGATCTCCGCATAGCGGATGATGATGACTTTTTCCATATTCAGCCTCCGAAGGCGCGTGCCGCCTCATTCATGGCGCGTGCTGCCGCCTGCACCTCTTCCATCGTGTTGGAGGGGCAAAAACTCACACGCACCACCCCGTCCAGGATCTTGCCGTCATATCCGCACGCCTCCAAAACACGGCTGTGCGGTTTTTTGGAATTGCAGGCGCTGCCCGTTCCGACCGCAACGCCCAGATCCCAGAGCATTCTTTGCAGCGTCTCTCCCCTTTTTCCGGGTGCGGAGACCGTCAGAATATAGGGTGATCCGCCCTCCGGCGAGATGCGCACAAACAGCTGTTTGTCGAGCAGCGACCAGAGCTGCTCGCGCATGGCGGCGATGCGCGCAGCATCCTTCTCGAGCGATGCAAATTTTTCCTGCGCCGCATAATAAAAGCAGGCAATGCCGTAGACGTTCTCCGTTCCGCTCCGCAGCCCGTTTTCCTGTCCGCCCCCGTGAAGGTAAGCGGAAAGCGCGGAATAGCCCTTTCTGCGCAGGAGTGCGCCCGTTCCCTTGAGCGCGCCGATCTTGTGCGCGCTGACAGAGTACAGATCGATGTCTTTCGTGAGGCGGAACGCGAGCTTTCCGTAAGCCTGTACGCCGTCGCTCATGAAGACGGCACGCGGATTTTTCTGCTTGACGCGGCGGGCAATGTCCGCAATGTCGTTGACGGCGCCCGTCTCATTGGAAACATGGATGACGGAGACGAGCGAAGTCTTTTCGTCGACGAGAGACAACAGCGCATCGACATCCACGCTTGCATCCTTGTTAAGGGGCGCAAATCGTGTCTCCACGCCGCGGTTTTTCAGTTCCTTATAGCTTTCGAATACAGCGGAGTGTTCCCCCATCGTGGTGACGGCGTTGCCGCGCCGTGCCGCGGAAAAGATCGCCTGATTGTCCGACTCTGTTCCGCAGGAGGTAAATATGAGGGAAAAGAGTGCAGGATCTGCGATTTGTTCCAAGAGAAAACCGCGTGCGTCGCGAATCAGCCGCGCCGCTTCCGCACCGCCGTGGTAGAGTGCGGAGGGATTATAGTAACATTCGGTAAGATAGTGCGCAGCACGGGCAAGCGCCCCGTCTGAGGGGCGCGTTGTCGCTGCATTGTCAAGATAGATCATTTGCTTTCAAACTTGTTTCTGCCTGCCGCAAGGACGAGAAATTCGAGCAGCTCCATTCTGCATTCCAACACATAGATCTGTTTTCCCGCAGGGGAAGAATAGAGCAGATAGATAAACTTTTTCCCCTCCGCAGGTTCGTGGTTGGGTGTGAGCGGAATTGCCTTTTTTCCGTTCTGACCCGCCATGATGCGCTCAAAAGAATTGCTTTCCACATAGCCGATCTGCAGGATCTGCGACGCCTTGAAGGTGTGCAGATGCTTCCTCGATTTTCCGTTGAAGACCTTTGTAACGCGCAGCTCGTCCTCCACGAAGGTGTAGTCGAAGCTGACATTAAATTTGCGTTTCAAATAACGGAACAGGAAAAAGAACCCGACCAGGAAGAGAATGGGAAGCAGCCACATGACGACGGCGATCGCCTTGTCGGCACCCGTCATCTCATCGTTGGAGAGGAGCGCCGGTACATAGGTGAGCGAGAAAAACACGAGAAGTACGGCGATGACGAGGACAATGATACTTGCAATGTGAAAGATGAGATAGGAGCGCCGTTCTGCTTTTTCACGCGTTGTGATCGCGCTCTCTTCATAGAATGCCGAGCGTGCCATCAGAACTCCACCGTGCCTTCATAGATTTTTTCGACATTGCCCGTCAGCGTGACGTGTCCGTCTTCGGAGTGATAACGCACAAAGAGATCTCCGCCCTTGACTTTGACGGTGATGTCGGTATCCGCCTTGCAAAGCCCGTTCAGCACAGCGGCGATCGCAGCCGCCGCAGCGCCGGTGCCACACGCCCACGTCTCGCCGTTGCCGCGCTCCCAGACGCGCATCTTGACCGTGCTCTCATTGACGACGCGGATAAATTCCACATTCGTCTTTGCCGGGAAGTATTCACTGTTTTCGATGCGCGGCCCGAGCGTTTCAACGGGTACGTCATCCACCTTTTCGCAGAAGATGACGCAGTGCGGGTTGCCGAGATTGACGAGCGTGACATGATAGGTCTTGCCGTCCAGCTCCATCGGCTGATTGACGATGCGCTCCCCCTTCCAGACGGAGGGAATACACTCGCCGCGCAGCTCCACCGTTCCGAGGTCGGCACTGGCGGACGTCACGACGCCGCCGAAGGAGTACACCTTGACGTCGCGTACGCCGCTCATCGTCTCGATCGTCATTTCCGTCTTGCGGACGATCCCCTTTTCATAGAGATACTTCGCGACACAGCGGATGGCATTGCCCGCCATTTGCCCCTCGCTGCCGTCCTGGTTGAAGATGCGCATCTTCGCATCCGCAACTTTGGAGCGTTCGATGAGCACGATGCCGTCGCCGCCGATGCCGTAGTGACGGTCGACGAAGTTGACCGCCAGCGATTCGGGGCAGGTGATCTTGCCGTCAAGATCCTCAAAGTAGATATAGTCATTGCCGCACGACTGCATTTTGACGAATTTCAGTTCCGTCTTTTTGGTGCGCAGATTGTTGATATCGACAAGCTCGGTGTTGTACTCCGTAAACTTGCTGGCGAGAATGTCGCAAAGAGAGTTCGCCGTGTCGAGAGAGGTCAGCACGGTGATGCCGAGCAGGATGGCATGGTGATGCAGCTCGATATAGTCGTTGATGGAGTCGACGTCCGTCTTGCCCGTATAGATGATATAGTCGATCTTCCCCTCATCCATCAGCCCGGAGACCTGTTTGGTCGCCTTGAGCCGATCGACCACGGTGACGTCGATGCCGAGATCGGAGATGACCTTCGCCGTTCCCGCCGTCGCATAGAGATTACAGCCGAGGTCGGCGAATTTTTTTGCGATGGAGACGATCTCAAATTTATCCTGGTCGTTGACGGTGAAGTAGACGCCGACCGGCTTTTCCTTGGTCGGGTGGCACATCTTGAAGCCCGCCGAGACAAGCCCCTTGAAGAGCGCTTCCTCGATGGTCTTGCCGATGCCCAGAACCTCGCCCGTCGACTTCATCTCGGGGCCGAGCTGCGAGTTGACGTCGTTGAGCTTTTCAAAACTGAATACGGGCACCTTGACGGCAACGTAGGGCGAATTGGGATACAGCCCAGTGCCGAAGCCGAGCTTTTTGAGCTTCGCCCCCACCATGATCTTGGTCGCAAGCTCCACCATCGGCACGCCCGTCACCTTGGAGATATACGGAATGGTGCGCGACGCGCGCGGGTTGACCTCGATGACGTAGAGTTGATTCTGATAGATGAGGTATTGAATGTTGATCAGCCCCTTCGTCTTTAAGGAGAGCGCGAGCTTGGTGGAAATATCAACGATCTTCTCGAGCATCGCGTCGCTCAGATGATAGGGCGGATAGACGGCGATGGAGTCGCCGGAGTGGACGCCTGCGCGCTCGATATGCTGCATGATGCCGGGGATGAGTACGTCGACGCCGTCCGAGATGGCATCCACTTCCAGCTCACTGCCCATGAGGTATTTGTCGCACAGGACAGGATTTTCAATGTGCTGAGCGAGGATGACGTCCATATAGCGGGAGATGTCATTCTCGGTGAAAGCGATGGTCATGTTCTGCCCGCCAATGACATAGGAAGGCCGTAGCAGCACGGGATAGCCGAGCTTCTCCGCTGCGGCGATCGCCTCCTCTTTGGTCATGACGGTAAGTCCCTTCGGGCGCGCAATGTGGAAGGCCTCCAGCAGCTCGTCGAAGCGTTCGCGATCCTCCGCCATATCGACGGAATCGGCGCTCGTGCCGAGGATACGCGTTCCCGTTTTGTCGAGATAGCCGCACAGCTTGATCGCCGTCTGTCCGCCGAAGGTGATGACGACGCCGTAAGGCTTCTCCACGTCGAGCACGTTCTGCACGTCCTCGGGCGTGAGCGGCTCAAAATACAGTCTGTCCGCCGTATCGAAGTCGGTGGAGACCGTCTCGGGGTTATTGTTGATGATGATGACCTCGTAGCCGAGCTCCTTGAGTGTCCAGACGCAGTGAACGGAGGAGTAATCGAACTCGATGCCCTGTCCGATGCGGATGGGCCCGGAGCCGATGACTACGATGCGCTTTTTCTTGCTGGTCTTTACGAAGGGCAGCGCTTCATCGTGATCGGGTTCATCGTAAGTCGAGTAGAAATAAGGGGTCTGCGCGGCAAATTCCGCAGCGCAGGTATCGACCATCTTGAAGACGGCGCGGCGGTGCGGCGGCAGCTTTTCGCCCGAGAAGCGCGCAAGCGCCTTGTCGGGATAGCCGAGTTTCTTTCCCGTCAGATAGACGCTGCGGGAGAGTTTTTTGCTCGCGATCTCCCCTTCATAGTCAACGAGGTTTTTGAGTTTAGTAAGGAACCACTCGTCGATCTTCGTCACCGAATGGATCTCGTCGACGGAGATCCCCTTCTTGAGCGCCGCAAAGACCGCAAACAGTCTCTCGTCCGTCATCTTGCCGATCTCGACGCGCAGCTCTTCGGCGGTCATGCCCTCAAATTTCGGATGATTGAGGGTGTCCAGTCCGATCTCCGCGCCGCGCACCGCCTTCATGATCGCCTGTTCAAAGGAGGTGCCGATCGCCATGACCTCTCCCGTCGCCTTCATGCGGGAGCCGAGTTCGCGCTTTGCATAGAGGAATTTGTCGAAGGGCCACTTTGGCAGTTTGACAACGACATAGTCGATCGCCGGCTCGAAGCAGGCATATGTCTTGCCCGTGACGTCGTTTCTGATCTCATCGAGCGTATAGCCGAGCGCGATCTTGGTCGCGACCTTTGCGATGGGATAGCCCGTCGCCTTACTTGCGAGCGCCGAGGAACGCGACACACGCGGATTGACCTCGATGACCGCATAGTCAAAGCTGTCGGGATGCAGCGCAAACTGGCAATTACAGCCGCCCTCGATGCCGAGTTCGGTGATGATATTGAGGGATGCCGTGCGCAGCATCTGATATTCCTTGTCGGAGAGGGTCAGACAGGGCGCGACGACGATGGAGTCGCCCGTATGGATGCCGACGGGATCGAAGTTCTCCATCGAGCAGACGGTGATGACGTTGCCGGCGCTGTCGCGCAGCACCTCGAATTCGATCTCCTTCCAGCCGCCGATGTACTTTTCGATGAGCACCTGCGTGATGGGCGAGAGCATGAGCCCGTTGTGGGAGATGAGACGCAGCTCCTCCTCGTCATGCGCGACGCCGCCGCCCGCGCCGCCCAGCGTGAACGCAGGGCGCACGATGACGGGATAGCCGAGGTTGCCGGCGATGGCGACGCATTCCTCCACCGTATAGGCAATGTCGGAGGGAACGACGGGCTGGCCGATCTTCTGCATGGTCTCCTTGAACAGCTCACGATCCTCCGCGCGGTCGATGGCGTCCAGTTTGGTACCGATGAGCTTGACGCCCCACTCGTCCAGAAATCCCTCTTTGGCGAGTTTGCATCCCATTGTCAGCCCCGTCTGTCCGCCGAGCGAGGCAAGCAGGGAGTCAGGACGCTCTTTTATGATGATGCGCTTGAGGCTGTCCTCGGTGAGCGGTTCGAGGTAAATTTCATCCGCGAGCATCCTGTCCGTCATGATGGTCGCGGGATTGGAGTTGCAGAGGACGACGTTGACGCCCGCGTCCTTCAGCACGCGGCACGCCTGCGCGCCCGCATAGTCAAATTCGGCGGCCTGTCCGATGACGATCGGCCCGGAACCGATCACGAGCACTTTCTTGATGTCACTTCTCTTCGGCATTTCTCTTCTCCTTCTGCATTTTCTCGATAAAGCGGTCAAACAGGAAATTGGCGTCATGCGGGCCGCCGCACGCCTCGGGGTGGAACTGCACCGTGCTTGCATTCACCTCGGGATAGTCGACGCCCTCGCAGGTGCCGTCGTTGCCGTTGATGAACGTCAGCTCCCCCACGCCCTTGACGGAGTCGCTCACGACTTCGTAGCCGTGATTTTGCGAGGAGATGAACACCTTTCCCGTCGTAAGATCTTTGACGGGCTGGTTGGCGCCGCGGTGGCCGTACTTCATCTTGCGCGTCTGACCGCCCATTGCAAGGGCAAAGAGCTGATGCCCGAGGCAGATGCCGAAGATGGGCTTCTTTCCGATGAGTTTGCGGATATTTGCGACCACTTCCACGTTCTCTGCGGGGTCGCCCGGGCCGTTGGTGAGCATGATGCCGTCGGGATCGTAGGAGAGCGCCTCCTCCGCCGTCGTATTTGCGGGGACTTCGATGACATAGCAGCCGCGCGCGACGAGCTCGCGCACGATATTCTGCTTTGCACCGAAGTCGTAAAGCACAACGCGCAGCCCCTTCTCGTCGCCGGACATCGTCACCCTGTCCGATGAGACCGTCTTGACGGCGTCTCTGACGCGGTATGCCTTCAGCGCCGCAAAATCGTCGAACGGGCGGAAGGTGATCGCCGCATTCATGACGCCCGCCTCGCGGACGATGCGGGTGAGCTCACGCGTATCCACGCCGAACACGGCGGGAATGCCCTGATCCTTGAGGAACTGCTCCAGTGTCATCTCACAGCGGAAATTGGAGGGTGCGTCGCACTTTTCGCGCACGACATACGCAGTCAGCCAGCATTTCTTGCTCTCCTTGTCGGAGAGAATGATACCATAGTTTCCGATGAGCGGGAAGGTCTGCGTGACGATCTGCCCGTAGTAGCTCGGGTCGGTGAGCGTCTCGATGTATCCGGTCATGCCTGTCGTGAAGACAAGTTCGCCGATCACCTCTTTCTCTGCGCCGAAGGAGTACCCTTCGAACACCTTGCCGTTCTCCAATGTAAGATATACTTTCTTGTACATAAGTTCTCCCGATGTTTATTTCATGACCTTGCACAGAACCGCTTTCTGCGCGTGCAGCCTGTTCTCCGCCTCTTCGAAGATCTCGTCGGCGTGCGCTTCGAACACCTCTGCGGTGATCTCCTCGCCGCGGTGTGCCGGAAGACAGTGCAGTACCATCGCGTCATGCTTTGCAACGGACATTGTATCCGCATTGATCTGATAGCCCGCAAACGCCTTCTCGCGCTTTGCTTTCTCCTCTTCCTGTCCCATCGACGCCCACACGTCGGTATAGAGAACGTCCGCATCGGCTGCCGCCTCTTTGACGTCCGTCGTCATTGTGAACGAACCGTTCTCCTTCGCCCATGCGACGAGTTTTTCATCCGGCTCATATCCCTTCGGGCAGGCGATCGCAAAGGACATCCCCATCTTGACCGCACCGACCATGAGCGAGTTTGCCATGTTGTTGCCGTCACCGATGAAGCACATCTTCAGCCCCTTGAAGGTACCCTTGCGTTCCCGGATGGTCATGAGATCGGCAAGTACCTGACAGGGATGGCAGTAGTCGGTCAGCCCGTTGATGACGGGGATGGAGCCGTACTTTGCAAGATCCTCCACTTCCTTCTGCGCGAATGTGCGGATCATGATGGCGTCGAGGTAGCGGGAAAGCACGCGCGCCGTGTCCTCCACGGGCTCGCCGCGCCCGATCTGCAGATCGCGGTTGGACAAAAAGAGCGCGTTGCCGCCCAGCTCGTACATCCCCACTTCAAAGGAGACGCGGGTGCGAGTGGACGATTTCTGAAAGATCATGCCCAGCTTTTTCCCCTTCAGATATTCCTTGAAGATGCCGTGCTTGCGCTCATACTTGAGCTGATCGGCAAGATTGAGGATGGACAGGATCTCCTCGCGCGAGAGATCTGCAAGTTTCAAAAGATGTTTCATCGGAGTACCTCCCTGAGGATGGACAGACCTTCGTCCATCTCCGTCTTTGTGATGGTGAGCGGCGGAACGAGGCGCAGCCGCTTATGCGCCGTCAGAACGAGCAGCCCATGTTCGAGGCAGGCGGCGGCGACCTGCTTCGCATCCTTGTCGAGATCGAGCCCGATCATCATGCCCAGCCCCGTGACTGCACGGACGCCGTCCAGATTTTTCAGCTTTGCGCGCAGATAGGCGGCCTTCCCCTGTACTTCGAGCAAAAAATCCTTTGTGATGCGGGAGATGACGTTGATCGCTGCCGCGCAGGAGACGGGATTGCCGCCGAATGTCGAGCCGTGATCGCCCGCCGAGAAGGCATTCTCCGCCCGCTTGAAGAAGAGACAGGCGCCGATGGGAAGTCCTCCCGCAAGTCCCTTTGCGGTCGTCACGATGTCGGGCGTGATGCCGTACTGCTCATAGGCGTACAGTGTGCCGCAGCGGCCGTTCCCGCACTGCACTTCGTCACAGATGAGCAGAACGTCGCTCTCCGCACACCATGCGGCGAGTTCTTTGACGAAGCCCTGGTCGAGCGCCGTCACGCCGCTCTCCCCCTGCACGCACTCGATGATGACCGCGCAGGTATCCTCTCCCGCGGCGCGCTTCACATCGGCAATGTTCGCCTCCGCATAGGAGACGTCGGGAACGAACGGCCCGAAATACTTGTGAAATTCCTCCTGTCCCGTCGCCGTCAGCGTGAAGAGCGTGCGCCCGTGGAAGCTGTCCTTTAAGGAGACGATGCGGCTCCTTCCCGCCCCGTATTTCATGAAAGAATACTTTCTCGCAGCCTTCAGCGCGCACTCGTTGGCTTCACCGCCCGAGTTGGAGAAGAACACGCGCTTTGCCCCCGTCCTCTCGCAGAGAAGTCTGGCGAGCTTTACCTGCGGTTCCGCATAGTAGTAATTGCTGACGTGCTGGATCTTGCCGAGCTGTTCGATGACGGCAGCCTTCCATTCCTCGTCGTTTGCGCCGAAGATATTGACGGCGATCCCCGCGCCGAAGTCGATGTATTCCTTCCCCTCGCTGTCCGTAAGCGTTGCGTTCTTGCCGCCCACGAGCGCGACGGGATAGCGCGCATACGTTCTGGCGAGATATTCGCCGTCCAGCTCCCTGATTTCCTGAAAATTCATGACGCTCCTTATAATCGTAAAAATGGGTGCCTGAAAAAAATCAGTCACCTTTTACGAACATGGTACCCAGCCCCTCGTCCGAGAGAAGCTCAAGCAATATGGAATGTTTGACTCTGCCGTCCGTGATAAAGACGCGCCCCACGCCGTTGCGGATGGCGTCGCGGCAGCAGTTGACTTTGGGGATCATGCCCCCCGAAATGACGCCCTCTTTGACGAGAGAGGGAATGTCGGAGACGTACACCTTCTTGATGAGGCTGCTTTCATCGTCCCGCGAACGGAGCAGTCCGCGTACATCCGTCATGAGGATGAGGCTCTCCGCTTTGAGCGCACCCGCAATGGCGGATGCCGCGGTGTCCGCGTTGACGTTGTAGATATTGCCTTCGTCGTCATACCCGACGGTGGAGACGACCGGGAGATACCCCGCGTCCAGGCAGCTCGTCAGAATGTGCGTGTTCACCTCGTCGATCTTGCCGACGAAGCCGAGCTCCTCGCTCTCCTTGCTGCACTTCAACAGATTCCCGTCGATGCCGCAGATGCCGATCGCCCGCGCGCCCATCGAACCGAGCATATGCACAAGGTTTTTATTGACTTTGCCCGCAAGCACCATCCGGACGACTTCCGCCGTCTCTTCATCGGTATAGCGCAGTCCGTTGACAAAGCGGGATTCGATCCCCATGCGCTTCATGGTCTGGGAGATCTCCGGGCCGCCGCCGTGAACGAGCACGACCTTGATCCCGACAAACCGCAAAAGCGTCATGTCGCGCATGACCAGCCGCTTTAACTCGTCATCCGTCATGGCGTTCCCGCCGTACTTGACGACCAGAATTTTATTCTGATATTTCTCGATGTAGGGCATTGCCTCCAGGAGAAATTCTGCCTGTTCTTCCTTTCCGATCACGTCCTGTAATCTCCGTTGATCTTTACATAGTCATAGGTGAGGTCGCACCCCCA
>CALVWN010000033.1 GCA_944367415.1 uncultured Clostridia bacterium
CCTCCCGTTAACCCTTGTAGGGGATCATCTGCTTGACGTTGTTCTCCTGTGCCGAGGAGACGAGCGTGTTCTTGCGCAGATTTCTCTTTCTCTTTCTGTTCTTGGTTTCCGCTTTGTGGTTCTTGCCGCCGTGAGGTCTTTTGACCTTGCCGGTGCCGGTGAGCCAGAAGCGCTTCTTGCTGCCGCTGTGCGATTTCTGTTTGGGCATACCTGTATCCTCCGAATTTTTCGTGTTTTGCGTCGCCGCGCATGACGCGGCGTTGCCTGCTTATTTTTTGACCGGCCCTAAGATCATGATGAGGTTGCGCCCCTCCTGATTGACGGGCTTTTCGATGACTGCGACGTCTTTGAGCATTTCATAGAAGTTCATCATGACGTCGCGCCCGAGATGCGCGTGCGCCATCTGTCTGCCGCGCAGACGGATGGTGACCTTGACTTTGTTCCCCTCTTCGAGAAACTCGGTCGCCTTGCGCGCCTTGACTTTGACGTCGCCCACGTCGATGGTGACGGAGAGCTGCACTTCCTTCAGCTCGACGACCTTCTGGTTGCGGCGGTTCTCCTTCTCCTTCTTCGCCTGTTCGAATTTGAACTTGCCCCAATCCATGATCTTGCACACGGGCGGCACGGCGTTCGGGGAGATCTTGACGAGATCGAGCCCCGCCTCCTCGGCAAGGTGCATCGCCTCGCGCGGAGACATGACACCGAGCATTTCCCCCGTCTCGGAGATCACCCGGATCTCGCGGTCGCGGATCTCACCGTTCATCTGGTTCTGCGTCTTAATGGTTCCCACCTCGAAAAAAGAATCGGGCCGCACAGAGTGCGACCCGTGAAACATTCAGAAAGCGCATTGGCGCTTTAAGCCGAAATTTCATTGACCCGTTCCGCGTGAGCAGATCCGGGGAGAAGGGTTCACCTCTGCTTGACTTTGTACATTTTAACAGAAAGCGCACCCGTTGTCAAGGATTTTTCCATCCTTTTTTGCGACTTTTTCAGAAGATGGTCTTTTCGGCGTCCTCTTTCTTGACGAGCGCGAAGAAGTCCTCCTTGCGCATGCTGCCGATGTCGCCCTCGCCGCGGCGGCGGACGGAGACCGTTCCTTCCTCCACTTCCTTGTCGCCGACGACGAGCTTGTAGGGTACCTTCTCCATCTCGGCGTCGAGGATCTTCCTGCCGAGCTTCTCCTTCCGAAGATCTGCGGAGGCGCGCAGCCCCATCGCGTTCATCTCGGCAACGAGCTGCTCCGCATAGGCTGCGGCGCGGTCGGTGACGGGTAGCACCTTGACCTGCTCGGGCGCGAGCCAGACGGGGAATTTGCCCGCAAAGTGCTCGATGAGGATGCCGATGAAGCGTTCGATGGAGCCGAACACGACGCGGTGGATCATGATGGGACGGTGCTTCTGCCCGTCCTCGCCCACATACTCGATCTCAAAGCGCTGGGGAAGCTGGAAGTCGAGCTGGATGGTGCCGCACTGCCAGGTGCGCTTGATGGAGTCCTCGAGGTGGAAGTCGATCTTGGGGCCGTAGAAGGCGCCGTCCCCCTCGTTGACGGTGTAATCGAGCTTGAGTTCGTCGAGCGCGGCGCGCAGCGCGTCGGTCGCCGCCTCCCAATCCTCATCGCTGCCGATGGAGTTCTCGGGGCGGGTGGACAGTTCCACATGATACTTGAAGCCGAAGAGCGTGTACACTTCGTCGATGATGCGCACGACGCCCTTGATCTCCTGCGTGATCTGCTCGGGCAGCATGAAGATGTGCGCGTCGTCCTGCGTGAAGCAGCGCACGCGCATCAGCCCGTGCAGCTGACCGCTCTTTTCGTGGCGGTGGACGATGCCCAGCTCGCCCATGCGGATGGGAAGATCTTTGTAGCTGTGCGGCTGCGTCTTGTACACGAGCAGCCCGCCCGGGCAGTTCATGGGCTTGATGGCGCAGTCCTCCCCGTCGATCTTGGTCGTGTACATATTCTCTTTATAGTGATCCCAGTGCCCCGACGTCTCCCAGAGCGCCCGGTTGAGGATGATGGGCGTCTGCACTTCGACGTACCCTTCGCGGCGGTGGATCTGACGCCAATAGTCGATGAGGATGTTCTTGAGCACCATGCCGTTGGGCAGGAAGAACGGGAACCCCTTGCCTTCGGGAAGGAGGGCAAAGAGCTTCATCTCCTTGCCGAGCTTGATGTGGTCGCGCTTCTTCGCCTCCTCGAGCATGGTGAAGTATTCGTCCATCTCCTCCTTCTTGGCGAACGCCGTGCCGTAGATGCGGGTGAGCATCTTCTTCTTTTCGTCGCCGCGCCAATAGGCGCCCGCAATGGAGACGAGGCGGAACGCCTTGATCTTGCCCGTCGAGGGAAGGTGCGGCCCGCGGCACAGGTCGATGAACGCACCCTGGCGGTAGAAGGAGATCTCCTCTCCCTCGGGAAGATCCTGGATGAGCTCCACCTTGTACTTTTCATGGTACTTGCTCATGAGCGCGATCGCCTCCTCGCGCGGAAGCGTGAAACGCTCGATGGGCAGGTTGCTCTTGATGATCTTCTTCATCTCCGCCTCGATCTTGGAAAAATCCTCCATCGTGATGGGCGTCTTGAAGTCGACGTCATAGTAAAATCCGTTCTCGATGACCGGCCCGATCGCAAGGTTGCAGGTGGGATAAATGGTCTTGAGCGCCTGCGCGAGAACGTGCGCGCAGGTGTGGCGGTAGACGGAGAGCCCCTCCTTGTCCTTTAAGGTGACGATCTCGACGGCGTCGCCCTCCGCAAGCGGGTGCGAAAGATCGCACAGCATCCCGTTCACCTTTGCAGCGACGGCGGCGCGGGCAAGCCCGTCGGAGATCGCCTTGGCGGCGTCCGCAGCGCAGGCGCCCTGCGCGAGTTCGAGCGTATCGCCGTTTTTCAGAGTAATATGCATGATGTTCCTCCCGTAAATGCGGTCATTATGTCTGACATAGTACCTCGCAGACCGCGGAAAAATAAAAATTACGCCCTCAAATCCCCCGTTTTCCGGAGAAATTTAAGGACGCAGAAGTTCCGCGCGGTTCCACCTTAATTGCCATTCAGACGTTTGGCCGCTCTTTTTTCCGTTGTCGTAAAATCGGATGGTTTCGCCCTCCGCACGCCCCTGCCGGTCTTGCAGCCACGAACCGGCTCTCTGAAAGAGGCCTTGCGGAACTACTTGTTCCGAAGTACCGCTATTGTACTATGCGCGCGGAAATTTGTCAAGAAAATATTGCGTGCTCCGCATAATATTTTTGCAGAAAATCGCCGAGAGACCGCTCCACTTCCCCGAGGCAGCAGATGCACCCCGCGTCCGAGAGCACGATCTCCGTCTCGGCATCCTCCTCCCCCATGAGGCGGCTGCGCCGCAGGCGGGAGAAATCGGCGCCGTACACCGCGCCGCCTTTGAGATAGATGTGATTGCGGCTCTCGCCGGCGAGGTAAGCGCAGAACCGGACGAGATCTTCCGGCGCAAACCCCGCGGGGATATATTGCGCGATCTGCTCCCACTTCTCGCGCAGACGTCCGAGGCGGAAGATGTACAGGCTGTCGACGGCGCACGAGCGGCCTTTGGGAAATTTTCCGCGCACGTAGGCGGCGTCCCCCTCGAGGTCGGCGGCAATGAGCGCGGCGGCGAACAGGCGACGCTCCCGGCGCGGCAGGCTGACGCGCAGGCATTTTTCCAGAAAGCGCGCCTTGTAGCCGACGCAGATGACCTCCGCGACCGCCTGCGCGGCACGCCCCGCGAAGGCGTCCGCATCGGGCAACGTGAAGCGCACGGCGGCACGGTCGCCGCAAAATTCGATCTCGCCCTGCCCGCCCGCCGCAAGGACGTCGGGCAGAAGGTCGTTATACAGATAGGAGAGGCCGGCGCCGTGTTCGCTGCACTCGGTCAATTCGATGGTATCCACACCTTTTATTGTATGAAGTTCGCGCCCTTTCATGTCTCGCGCGCGGGCAGCAACCTGCACGAAAATGCAAAATCACGAAAAGTTAGCTTGACTTTCCCGCTGCTTCATAGTAAAATAAGGTAACTGCAAATTATTGTCAAGAGGATAAAGCATGGATCATCATACGGTCGAACGCAAATGGCAGGCACGCTGGGAGAAAGCAAAACTCAACCAGTTTGACAGGAAGGATTCGGAGCGCAAGAAGTGGTACGTTCTCGAAATGTTCTCCTACCCCTCCGGCGCGAAGCTGCACATCGGCCACTGGTACAACTACGGCCCCACCGACACCTATGCCCGCTTCAAGCGGATGCAGGGCTACAACGTCTTCCAGCCGATGGGCTTTGACGCCTTCGGCCTGCCCGCCGAGAACTACGCGATCAAGACGGGCATCCACCCCAAGGATTCCACCGAGAAAAACATCGCCACGATGGAGGGTCAGCTGCGCGCGATGGGCGCCATGTTCGACTGGTCGGCGGAAGTCAAGACGTGCGAGGAAAACTACTACAAGTGGACGCAGTGGATGTTCCTGCAGCTCTACAAGAAGGGGCTCGCCTACCGCAAGGAGGCGCCCGTCAACTGGTGCCCCTCCTGCCAGACGGTGCTCGCCAACGAGCAGGCGGAGGGCGGCAGATGCGAGCGCTGCGGCACCGAGGTCGTCCGCAAGAACCTGACGCAGTGGTTCTTCAAGATCACCGACTACGCGGAAGAACTGCTCTCCGGGCTGGACGCGCTCGACTGGCCGGAAAAGACCAAGAATATGCAGCGCAACTGGATCGGAAGATCCACGGGCTGCGAGATCGAGTTTGAATGCGACAGCGGCGACAAGCTGCGCGTCTTTACGACGCGGTGCGACACGGTGTTCGGCGTGACCTACGTCGTGCTCGCGCCCGAGCATCCCCTCGCGCGCAAACTGACGACGCCCGAACAGGCGGAGGCTGTGGAGGCATACATCGCCCAGACCGCCAAGGCGAACGAGATCGAGCGTCTCTCCTCCACCCGCGAAAAGACGGGCGTGTTCACGGGGAGCTACTGCACCAACCCCGTCAACGGCAAGAAGATCCCCGTCTGGCTCGCCGACTATGTGCTCGCGAGCTACGGCACGGGCGCCGTGATGGCAGTTCCCGCGCACGACGAGCGCGACTATGCGTTCGCGACCAAGTACAACCTTCCCATCGTCAAGGTCATCGAGAAGAAGGGCGGCGAGACGGAGCTTCCCTTCACCGAGGACGGCATCATGGTGGGTTCGCTGCAATTTGACGGACTGTTCGGCGAGGAGGCGCGTGCGGAAGTCGCCGCGTACATCTCCAAGCTCGGCAAGGGCGGCAAGAAGGTCAACTACCGCCTGCGCGACTGGCTGGTCTCCCGTCAGCGCTATTGGGGCGCCCCCATCCCCGTCATCCACTGCCCCGTCTGTGGCGCAGTGCCCGTTCCCGAAAAGGATCTGCCCGTCCGCCTTCCCTATGAAGTGGAGTTCCGTCCGGACGGAAAATCTCCCCTTGCGAAGTGCGAGAAGTTCATGCGCACCACCTGTCCCAAGTGCGGCGGCGAGGCGCAGCGCGATCCCGACACCCTCGACACCTTCGTCTGCTCGAGCTGGTACTATCTGCGCTATGCGGACGCGCACAACGAAAAGGAGCCGTTCTCCCGCGAGGCGGTCGATAAGATGCTCCCCGTCGACGTGTACGTCGGCGGCGCGGAACACGCCTGTATGCACCTTCTGTATGCGCGCTTCTTCACGAAGGCGCTGCGCGACATGGGCTACCTCGATTTCTCCGAGCCCTTCCGCCGGCTCGTCCATCAGGGCGTCATCTTAGGCCCCGACGGCAACCGCATGAGCAAGTCGCACGGCAACATCGTCTCGCCCGACGAATACGTCGAGACGTACGGCGCGGACGCCTTCCGCCTCTACCTCATGTTCGGGTTCTCCTACACCGAGGGCGGCCCGTGGAACGACGACGGCATCAAGGCGATCGCAAAATTTCTGGATCGCGTGGAAAAGCTCGTCCTGCGGATCGACGGCTACAAAAACAATAAGGACGCCGTCTGCGGCGCCGAGGAGAAGGCGCTCGACTACGCCAAGAACTACGCCATCGACCGCGTTTCCAAGGATGTGGAAGCATTCTCCTTCAACACGGCGATCGCGCGCATCATGGAGTTCGTCAACGCGCTCGCAAAGTATGACGGTCTGGAACAGAAAAACATCGCCGTCGAAAAGGCGGCAATGCGCGACCTCGTCCTCGTCCTCGCCCCCTTCGCCCCCCACTTCTGCGAGGAGCTTTGGGAGCAGATCGACGGCAAGGGATTTGTGTTCGAGCAGTCCTATCCCGTCGCCGATCAGAAGGCGCTCCGACTCGACGAGAAGGAGTACGCCGTGCAGGTCAACAGCAGGATGGCGTGCCGCGCGATGATCCCCACCGACGCGAGCGAGGAGGAAGTCAGGGCGCTCGCGCTCGCCCTGCCCGAAGTGCAGGAAAAGACGGCGGGCAAGTCCGTGAAGAAATGCATCGTCGTTCCCGGACGGCTCGTCAATCTCATCGTCGGATAACCGTAAAAAAACAAATCCCCGCGGGTAAAAGCCTTACCCGCGGGGATTTTCTTATTGCATGGATCGGATGATATGCTCCGCGTACCGCCTTGCGACGTTGACGCCCGTCACGCGTTCGAAGGTGCCGAAAAGGCGTTGGAATTGACCTCGCACACGAGCGGCCCCGCCTTCGACCGCAGCAGGTCGACGCCGCAGTAGTCGAGACCGAGCGCCCCGGCGACGCGTTCGCAGAGCGCGGCGATCTCCTCGGAAAGCGACGCGCGCTCCCCCTTTCCGCCCAGCTCCGCGTTGGAGCGGAAGTCGTTCTGCGAGACGCGGCGCATCGCCGCGACCGCCTTGCCGCCGATGACGATGACGCGCAGATCTTCGCCCGCGCTCTCGGCGACAAAGCGCTGATAAAGGTGCGGCACGCGCTGCAGCTTTTCCGCGAGCGCCGCAAGCTCCTCCCGCGTGCGCGCGAGATACACGCCCTTGCCGAGCGAACCGTAGCACTCCTTGACGACGACGGGCAGCCCCAAAAGCGCCTCGACGCGCCGCAAAAAATGCTCCGAAACGGGCGCACCCTCCGTATAGCACAGGGGCGCGGAGATGGTCGCGGGCATCTTAGCGACGCCCGCGAGCGCGATGTGCGTGCGCATCTTGTCGTCGCACGCCTCGACGGCGGAAGCGCGGTTAAAAAGCCGCATCCCCGCCCTTTCCAGAAGGTGCGAAATGCAGGCGTCCTTGTCGAGGTAGACGCAGAAGTCGTATTCCCCGACGAAGGAGCGCACGCCGCCGTCGAGCATGGCGGGAACAAAGTCGTTGCGCTTGAGATCGCACGCGACGCCAAGCCCCTCCAGCTCCGCCCGGATGCGGCGGGGCTGGTTGAGCTCATGTTCCGATCGCGTATAGGCGTTGACGAGGATAAGTCCCTTCATACGTACCCCTCATGGTCACAAAATCGCACAAACGCTCGCACGATTTTATGCTTTCTTCGTAAGATGCAGACCCTGTTCGTCCGCGTCGAGCACGAGGACGTCGCCCGCCTTCGGGTTCTCCTTGACGATGAACTTTGCAATGGGCGTCTCCGCGTGCGATTGGATAAAGCGCTTTAAGGGACGGGCGCCGAACGCGGGATCGTAGCCGTTGTCCGAAATGTACCCCACCGCCCGCGGCGTGACCTCGAGCGTGAGATTTTCCGCGGCGAGACGGTCTTGAAGTTTCTTCAAGAGGATCTCCACGATCTTGTCGATGTTGTCGCGCGTCAGCGGCTTGAACATGATGATCTCGTCGAGACGATTGAGGAACTCGGGACGGAAGGAGCGCTTCAGAAGTTCCGCGACCTGATCGCGCGCCTTCTGCGTGATCTCGCCGTCCTCGATGCCGTCCATGATGTACTCCGAGCCGAGGTTGGACGTCAGGATGATGACGGTGTTCTTGAAGTCCACCGTCCTGCCCTGCGAGTCGGTCACGCGGCCGTCGTCGAGGATCTGCAGAAGGATGTTGAACACGTCGGGATGCGCCTTTTCGATCTCATCGAACAGCACGATGGAGTAGGGCTTGCGGCGCACCGCCTCGGTGAGCGCACCGCCCTCCTCGTAGCCGACATATCCGGGGGGCGCACCGATGAGACGGGAGACGGAGAATTTCTCCATGTACTCCGACATATCGATACGGACGATGTTCTTTTCGTCGTCGAAGAGGTTCTCGGCGAGCGACTTGGCGAGTTCCGTCTTGCCCACGCCCGTCGGCCCCAGAAACAGGAAGGAGCCGATGGGACGGTTGGGATCGGAGATGCCCGCCCGCGAACGCAGGATGGCGTCGGAGACCTTGGTGACCGCCTCGTCCTGGCCGACCACCCGCTTGTGCAGATCGTCTTCAAGGTGCAAGATCTTTTCGCGCTCCCCTTCCTTGAGCTTGGCGACGGGGATGCCCGTCCAGCGGGCGACGATGCGGTTGATCTCCTCCTCCGTCACCTCGTCCTGCAAAATGGCGTCCTCGCGCGAATTGACGCTCGACTTCGCCGCCTCCAGCTTTTTGTTGAGTTCGACGAGCGTGCCGTACTTCAGCCGCGACGCCTCGTCGTATTTGCCCGCGTTCATCGCGGAATCGATCTCGCCGTTGACGCGGTCGATCTCCGCCTTGATCTCCTTTTCGGCACGGATGGCGTTCTTCTCGTCCTCCCACTTCGCCTTCATCGCGGAGAAGGTCTCCTTGAGGGAGGCAAGCTCCTTTTTAAGCGCTTCAAGACGGGTCTTGGAGAGGTTGTCGCTCTCCTTGGAGAGCGCCTTCTCCTCCACCTCGAGCTGGGCGATCTTTCGGTTCATCGCGTCCATGTCGGCGGGCATGGAGTCGATCTCGGTACGGATCATCG
Source organism: uncultured Clostridia bacterium (assembly GCA_944367415.1). Classification (GTDB taxonomy): domain Bacteria; phylum Bacillota; class Clostridia; order Christensenellales; family Borkfalkiaceae; genus Gallimonas. Next base: position 8,832 of record CALVWN010000033.1, read on the forward strand.
CCGCCGCCTCGTCGACGAGGTCGATCGCCTTGTCGGGCAGGAACCGGTCGGTGATATAGCGGTTGGAGAGAACTGCCGCCGCGACGAGCGCATCGTCGTGGATGCGCACGCCGTGGAAGATCTCGAAGCGCTCCTTGAGCCCGCGCAGGATGGAGATGGTATCCTCCACCGACGGTTCGTTGACCATGACGGGCTGGAACCGACGCTCGAGCGCCGCGTCCTTTTCGATGTATTTGCGATACTCGTCCAGCGTGGTCGCGCCGATGCAGTGCAGTTCGCCGCGCGCAAGAAGCGGCTTCAAGAGATTCCCCGCGTCCATTGCGCCGTCCGTCTTGCCTGCACCGACGACGGTATGCAGCTCATCGATAAAGAGCAGAATGCCGCCGTTCGACTTGGTGACTTCGGCGAGCACCGCCTTGAGACGTTCCTCGAACTCGCCGCGATACTTTGCGCCCGCAATGAGCGCGCCCATATCGAGGGAGAAGAGCGTCTTGTTCTTGAGCGTCTCGGGAACGTCCCCCTTGACGATCCGCTGCGCCAGCCCCTCGGCGATCGCCGTCTTGCCGACGCCCGGCTCGCCGATGAGCACGGGGTTGTTCTTGGTCTTGCGCGAGAGGATGCGCACGACGTTGCGGATCTCCTCGTCCCTGCCGATGACCGGCTCCAATTTGTGCTCGCGCGCCCGCTTGGTGAGGTCGGTGCCGTACTTTTCGAGCGCCTCGTAGGTCTCCTCGGGGTTGTCGCTCGTCACGTTCTGATTGCCGCGCACCTGTTTCATGCCCTCCAGAAACTTGTTTTTCGTCAGTCCGAAACGGGCGAAGATGTCCTTCAGTCCCCGCTCGTCGTTGTCGAACAGACACAAGAAGAGATGTTCGACGGAGATGTACTCGTCCTTCATGCCGGCGGCGAGCTTCTCCGCCTCGTTGAGAATGCGGCCGACGGCGGCCGTCGCATAGGGCTGCGCGCCGCCCGACGTGCGGGGCAGCCGCTCCACGGCGTCCTTGACGGCGCTTGCAAGCCCGTCGGCATCTACGCCGCACCGCCCCACGATGCGGTAGTCCAGTCCGTCGCGATCGAGAAGCGCGAGCGCGAGATGCAGCGCGCAAAGCTCGGGATTTCCGTATTCGACGGCAAGATTTTGCGCCTGCTGCACCGCCTGCAGCGATTTTTGCGTAAACTTGTTGGCGTCCATATTTCCTCCTCGGGAGCGGCGACCCCGCTCCCTTTGTTTTTTCGTCTAAATTATACCATGAAATTCACGGGATTAAACAAATTCAAACACACGTTCAGGGAAAATTTTCCGCCCCCATTGACATGCGCGCGGGCGCGTACTATAATGATGGAGGAATAACAAGGAGGAAGCGCAATGCTGGAGGTCAGGGATCTCGTCAAGGTCTATCAAACAAAGGGCGGCGCGCCCGTACGCGCCATCGACGGCGTCAGTCTTCGCTTTGCCGGGACGGGTATGGTGTTTCTGCTCGGGAAATCGGGCAGCGGCAAGTCCACCCTTCTCAACCTCTGCGGCGGCCTGGACGCCCCCGACGAAGGAGAGATCGTCATCAAGGGCAGGAGCAGCCGCGACTTCACCCCCGCCGACTTTGACAGTTACCGCAACACCTATGTGGGATTTGTCTTTCAGGAATACAACCTCCTCGAGGAATTCACCGTCGGAGAGAACATTGCGCTCGCGCTCGAATTGCAGGGGCGCAGCAACGACCGCGCGAGCGTGCGGGACATCCTGCACGAAGTCGGCCTCGACGGATTTGAAACGCGCAGGCCGAACACCCTCTCGGGCGGGCAGCGCCAGCGCGTCGCCATTGCGCGCGCCCTCGTCAAAAACCCCGAGATCATCATGGCGGACGAACCGACGGGCGCGCTCGATTCGGAGACGGGTCGGCAGGTGCTGGAGACGCTTCGGGCGCTCTCCGCGCGCAAGCTGGTCATCGTCGTCTCGCACGACCGCGAATTTGCCGAACGGTACGGCGACCGCATCATCGAATTAAAGGACGGCAAAGTCGTCTCGGACGTCACCCGGGAAACGCGCCCCGCCGCGGCGCAGGGCAACATCTGCTTTGCAGACGACGGCACCCTCTCCGTGCGCAGCGGGAGCAAACTCACGCAGGACGACCTCGACACCATCAACGCCTTCCTCGCAAAGACGCCGGGCGACGTCATCATCACGTCGGACAGACAGGAGATCGAGCGCATCCGCACCCGTCACCCCGACGGGGCGTACGAGACGGCGTTCCTCGCGACCGACCAGGCCGCCATTCCCGCGCGCACATACGACGCGAAGGAGCAGACGCTCATCCGCTCCCGCCTCCCCTTCCCGCGCGCGCTGCGCATCGGCGCGAGCAGTATGCGCGCAAAGCCCGTCCGTCTCATCTTCACCATCCTCCTGTGCGTCGTCGCGTTCACCATGTTCGGACTTTTTTCCACGATCACCTTCTTTGACCGCGCCGAGACGTCGCTGAAGACCTACCGCGATCTCGGCTACGAGGAACTTCCCCTCATCAAGCAGTACGCCGTCACGCACAACTACTACACCAACACAAAGATCGCAGAGCAGGACGTCACCGTCCACGGCACGCGCTTTGACGACGGCGATCTCGCGCGCTTCCGCGAACAGTTCGGGGCGGACGCGTATGCCGTCACCGATTTCCGCACGCCCTCGGGCTTTCGCGTCCGTGCATCCTCCCTGCGGCAGGGCGCTTCCGACTACTACGACTGCACCATCACGGGCTTTTCCCCCGTCGATCCCGCGTCCTCCTTCCGCGAACGGCTGGTGACCGACACCGACCTTGCCGCCCTCACCGCGGACGACATCGTCATCTCCACCTATCTCTTTGACAGCCTGAAGTTTTTCGGCGTTCCGCTCGACGGCTATGCGGATATTATCGGGCAGGAGCTTGTCATCCGCAACGGGCTGAACCCCGAAGTCACGCTCACCGTGCGCGGCGTCTACCGCTCCGATCTGCCCGCGCGCTTCGACGCGATCGCCGACGACCCCGAAGACACCCCCTCCGTCCGTCAGCTCACACAGCAGCTCCATCTCGAGCGGCGCTACGGCACCTACGGCGTCGTGCTCGTCTCCGAGGATTTCTGCGACACGCACGCGGCTGCGCTCTCAAGCGAAGCGGCAGGCAATTCCGCAAAGACGGTCAACAGGTTTCCGCTCGGCAATTCCTGCGGCATCTACGACGCCGGCGGGAAGCACACGGGGGAGCTTGCCTCCGTCAACTCCCTGCCGCTGCAGGACGGCGCAGGCATCATCCCCGTCGTGCGGCTGGACGGCGCCCCGTCCGACACGCCGCTGAAGGACGGGGAGGCGATCGTCTCTCTCTCCTATCTCGCCGATCTGCTCCTCCCGCTCATCGAGGAGGAAGCCGCGCGCATCAGTGCCGCAGAGGGAGACGATGCGGCGCGCACATGGATGCAGTCGGTCGAAAATGCCGTCCGCGATGTCGTCGCCGCCCCCTCCGGGGAGATGCGTGACGCCGCCCTCGAAGTGCTGTTCGAGGCGTTCGGGCGCATTGAGGACGCCTTCGATCCCGATGTCACGCTGTACGACTTTTCGAGCGGCGAACGCGGAAATACCCTCCGTATCGTCGGATTTGAAACAACATACCTCGACGACAAGCAGTTCCTGCTCTCCGAACACGACTTTGAGACGGTCTTTTACGGCTCCTATGACGAGGACAGCGACGTGCACTTCGTCACGGACACCACCCGCTACCGGGAGAGCGAAGACAACCGCTACGAGCGCATCGTTCTGCCCGTGCCCGCCTCCAACGGCGCGCTGCGCGCCATGCTGCGCGGCGAGGGCGTTCCGGACGAGACGGACGCATTTTATGCCGTACAGACGCTCGTCACCTACCAGATCGATGCCACGAGCGAGATCATCGGAAAGCTGGAGGTCATCTTTCTCTCCGTCGGCATCGTGATGGCGCTCTTTGCGATGCTGCTGCTCTTCAACTTCATCTCCGCCTCCATCAACGGCAAACGGCGGGAGATCGGCATCCTGCGGGCGGTGGGCGCGCGCAGCGCCGACGTGTTCCGCATCTTCATCTCGGAGGCGGCGCTCATTGCGCTCATCTGCTATGTGCTCTCCGTCGCCGTCTGCCTTGCCGTCTGCGCGCTGCTCAACCGGTTCGTGGCGGCCGTTCTGCCCGTCACGCTGTTCGTGTTCGGGCCGCTCTCGTGGCTGGTGATGTTTGCCATCGCCGCCGTGACCTCCTTTGCCGCGACCTTCCTGCCCGTGCGCAGCGCCGCGAAAAAGCGCCCCGTCGAGAGTATCCGCGCCCTGTAACTTCCGGAACCGAAAAACGGTGCAGCCGTCACGCTGCACCGTTTTTTTGCGAACTTGTTATCTGACGATCTTGCGCCAGCCGTAGGGATCGGGCGCGGTACCGTACTGGATGCCCGTGATGGTGTCGTAGAGCATCTTTGTGATCGGCCCCATCTTGCCGCCGCCGATCGTATAGTCGACGTCTTTATAGCGGATGAGCCCGACGGGCGAGATGACCGCCGCCGTGCCCGTGCCGAACGCCTCGTCGAGCGAGCCGTCCTTCTGCGCCGCGAGCACTTCATCGATGGAGATGCGCCGCTCGGTGACGGGGATCCCCTTGTCGCGCAGCACCTGCAGGCAGCTCTTGCGCGTGATGCCGGGCAGGATGGAACCGACGAGCGCGGGCGTCACGACCTCGCCGCCGATGACGAAGAACATATTCATGCTCCCCACTTCCTCGACGTACTTCTTTTCATTTGCGTCCAGCCAGAGCACCTGGTCGAAGCCCTTCTCTTCCGCCTCCTCGCCCGCCTTCATGGATGCGGCGTAGTTGCCGAGGCACTTCGCCTCGCCCGTGCCGCCGATGGTGGCGCGGGTATACTTGTCCTCCACGATGAGCTTGGTCGGCTCCAGCCCGTGCGCATAGTAGCTGCCGACGGGCGAGAGGATGATGAAGAAGAGATACTCCGTCGAAGCGTGTACGCCCAGCATGACGCGGGTCACGACGATGGTCGGGCGGATATAGAGCGCCGTGCCGGGATCGGTCGGGATCCAGTCGGCATCCAGCTTCAGCAGGGTCTCCAGCCCCTCTTCGGCAAGCTCGGCGGGGAAGTTTGGAATACACATTCTCGTCGCCGAGCGGTTCATGCGCGCCCAATTCTCGTCGGGGCGGAATACGGCGATGGTGCCGTCCGGCTGGCGGAACGCCTTCATGCCCTCGAAGATGCCCTGTGCGTAGTGGAAAATACTCGTCGCAAGGTCGAAGGATTTCGGCTCGTTCGGCTCCACCTTCGCATCGTGCCAGCCCTGTTCCGCCGTGTACTTCATCGTGAACATATAGTCGGTGAAGTAGTGCCCGAACCCGAGCTGTGTGCCCTTTGCGGGCTTTTCTTTCAGCTGTTGTCTCCTGACGATTTCCATGCGGATGCCTCCGTTCAAATTATTTCGACTCATTTCCGAGCGGGAAGGGCGCGTCGTACCGCCGCCGCTCGCAGATCTCCGCCCTGCCGCGCAGGCAATCGGAGAGCGCCGCGCAGAACGCCCCGCTTTCCTCCGCGCGCACGGCGACCGTGACGCAGGCGCGGTCGGTAAATTCGCGGGATACGATCTCGCACCGCCCCTCCAGAAAGCGCAGCAGCGCGTTGACTTCGGGATATTCGACGCGCACGGCGATCTCCGCGCACGCATCCCAGAGCGCGAGGCGCGCCCCGTCGAGACACTCCGCCGCGCACCCCGCGTAGGCGCGCGTCAGACCGCCCGCGCCCAGCTTGATGCCGCCGAAGTAGCGGACGACGGCGACGGCGCTCTCAAAGAGCTTGCGCGCGCGCAGCACGCCGAGAATGGGCATCCCCGCCGTTCCCTGCGGCTCCCCGTCGTCCGAAAAGCGCATGAGATTGCCGAGGCGGTCGGCGACGAAGGCGTGGCAGACGTGCGTGGCGAGCGGATGCTCCGCGCGCACGGCGGCGAGAAAGGCGCGCGCCTCCTCTTCCCCCGCCGTGTGGGCGGCATAGGTGAGAAAGCGGGACTTTTCGATGACCTTCTCCGAAGTATGGGGGGCGGCGACGCTCAGAAAGCTCATTTTACGACGACTTTAATGCGCACCTTCTTGCCCTTGAAGAGGGTGAAGGGCGAGGCGGGAAGCGCTGCGTTGACATCCGCAACCTTCTCGCCGTTGATGCTCACGCCGCCCTGTTCGACGAGCCGGCGCGCCTCGCCGTTGGACTTGCACAGCCCCGTGGCGATGAGCGCCTGCAGCACCGTCCCGGTGTCGGCGGGGACGCTTTTTTCGGGCATCTCCCCCTCGCCGCCGAACGCGGCGCGCGCCTCCGACTGCGCGGCATTCGCCTTCTCCTCGCCGTGCACCATCTTGGTCAGCTCGTAGGCGAGCACCTCCTTCGCGTGATTGATGCGCTCGTCCTTGTACTGCGTGAGGGAGGCGATCTCCTCAAGCGGCAGGAAGGTGAGGAGCTTTAAGCACTTCTCCACGTCCGCGTCCGCCGTGTTCCGCCAATACTGGTAGAACTCGTAGGGCGAGGTCTTGTTCTCGTCCAGCCAGACGGCGCCTTTTTGCGTCTTGCCCATCTTCTTTCCCTCGCTGGTCGTGAGCAGGGTAAAGGTCATCGCGAACGCCGCCTTGTGCTCCTTTCTGCGGATGAGATCGGCGCCCGCGAGGATGTTGCTCCACTGATCGTCCCCGCCCAGCTGCAGAAGGCACCCGAATTTGCGGTTCAGAACGAGGAAATCATACGCCTGCATGAGCATATAGTTAAATTCGAGGAAGGTCAGCCCCTTCTCCATGCGCGAACGGTAGCACTCCGCCGTGAGCATCTTGTTGACGGAGAAATACACGCCGATGTCGCGCAGGAAATCGACGTAGTTGAGATCGAGCAGCCAGTCGGCGTTGTCGACGACGATGGCGCCGTTCTCCCCGTCGAAGCGGATAAAGCGCGCCATCTGCTTCTTGAAGCACTCGACGTGGTAGCGCACCGTCTCGCGCGTCATCATCGAGCGCATATCCGTTCTCCCCGACGGGTCGCCGATCATGCCCGTGCCGCCGCCGATGAGGATGATGGGACGGTGCCCCGCATCCTGCATATGCTTCATCGCGATGAGCTGCATGAAATGGCCGACGTGCAGACTGTCCGCCGTCGGGTCAAACCCGATATAGAAGGGCACGCTCTCGCTTCCGAGCTTTTCGTAGAGTTCCTCCTCGTACACCGTCTGCTTGATGAATCCCCTCTCGCGCAGGGTGTCCATGACGTTCTTCATAATGTCTCCTTTTTGCCCGCCCGTACAAAAAAACGGCCTGCGCTGCGCGCAAACCGTATTCGGAAGCCTTCGATCTACGCGCAAAAACTGTATTACGCAAAAACGTAATACGCGTAGCCGTAAATTGCAACTGCGAGCGAACTTTTCATACCGTTATTATACGACGCGCGCGCATAATTGTCAAACGCTTGCACGCACTTTATGCAAAATTTGCTCTGTCGCACTCCTCGGCATTGAGCCCGCGCATGGCGCGCAGCTCGGGAAGTGCGCTGCCACGGGCGCGCAGTTCGCAAAGGCGGGCGCGCAGCGCTTCGTTGCGCAGCGCACGCTCGCGGCGGCGGTTGGCTTCGAGATAACATTCCATAGAGAGCTTTTTCATACTCCCTATTTTACGCGGCATACTTGACAGATATTGTCATATATGCTAAAATTACTTCAGAAATTTTTTTCGGGGAAAGGCATATGAAGTATCAGATCATGATCGGCATCCTGTTCATCCTGCTGCGGGTGCGCAAGACGACCGCGCAGGAGCTTGCGGACAGATTTCACATCTCGCTGCGCTCCGTCTACCGCTATATCGACGAAATGACGGTCGCGGGCATCCCCATCGACGTCGCGCGCGGCGCATGCGGCGGCATCTATATCTCGGATGCCTACAAACTTCCCACCGGATTTCTCACGCGCGAGGAATACGAGCGCGCCGTACAGGCGATGCAGGCGATGGACAGCGAACTGAGCGACCCCGTGCTGCGTTCCGCCATCGAAAAGCTCACCTCCCGCTGCAAGCAAGACCGGCAGGACGGCGCGCTCTCGGGCAATATCCTGGTGGACAGCGGCGCATGGGGAAACAGCGGGAGCTTCTCCGGGAAGCTCTCCCTCGTCGAGGACGCCGTCAACGGGCGGGAGGCGCTCGAGATCGACTACGTTGACCGCGGCGGCGAACGCACGCACCGCGTCATCCTCCCCCATCTGCTCGTCTACAAACAGAATATCTGGTACGTCTTTGCCTTCTGCCGCAAACGAAACGCCTTCCGTCTCTTCAAGATCGGGCGCATCCGCACCATTCTCAAGACGGGCGAACGGTTCGAACGGCTGCCCTTCACGCGCGAGGACATTCCGCTCTCCTTCTGGACGGATCGGGAGAAGTGCGTGGACGCGCGCTTTGCCGTGCGCGAGGACGCCATCCCCTTTGCCGAAGAATGGCTGGGCATCGAGGCGGTCACGGAACAGGACGGCAGGACGTACGCCGAGGCGACGTTGCCCGACGACGATTCGCTCATCGGAAAGATCTTGTCTGCGGGCGCGGGATTCACCGTTCTCGCCCCGCCCTCCCTCGCCGCCCGCGTCAGAGCGGCGGCGCAGAAAATTGCAGAAAGCTATCAGGCGACATGAAAAAACGCTCCCGCGGGAGCGTTTTTCTTATGCGATGACAATGCGTTCAACCGTCAAATCGGCAGACATTTTGGTCTTTGCCGAACCTATGTCATAGGTATATTCTCCATGCCCGACCGAAACGACCGTCAGCGTCAGATCGCCGAGCGAATAGGTCTGCGTCACCTTGGCGTGGGCATAGTCCTTGGAGGAAAGCTGGGAATCCTGATAGCTGTTCGTTCCGCCCGTCGCGTCATCCGCGGGAACGGTGGATGCGCTGTCATCGAAGGCATAGCGGTAATCGGTGGACTGCAGGACGATCTCCGACGCGAAGGAGGCAAAGAACGTTCCCGTCATCTCGATCTGATTGCTGTGATGATCCTTGAACCAACCATTGTACCAGCGCTGTCCCGACATCGTGCCGCTCACCGTGCTGTACCAGAGCGCCTCCAGCTGCACGTCCTCCTCGAAGACGAGTTCGGTATACTGCCGCCAGCCCTCCTCCGTCCGCTGCCACCAGCCCAGGAAGGTCTTTCCGTCCGCCGCGGGCGTGAGCAGATCGACTTCCGTTCCCTGTTCATACCGGACGGTCTGCGTTTCGCCGAGAATGTCCGAATAGATCACTTCCACGGCATTTTCATAGAGGAAAATGCGCGCGCCGTCCGCCGAGAGGTCTGCCGTCATGAACGATGCGGGAAAAGCGGTCAGATCGAACGCGTTGCCCGCCTCATCGCGCAGCACCCCGTCCGCGCCCATGGTATAGACATAGTTTTCACCATAGAAGGAGACGCTGACCTGTGCGCCGTAGTACATCTGCATCTCGCAGGAGAAGGTGCCGTCGCCGTTGTCCGTCCAGTCGCCTCCCGCATTGACGGGCGCGACGATGGTGACGTCATACAGGTTGGGCGAATAGACCGCCTCCGACGTGCCGCCCGCCGCATCGTCCTTCCACACGAGCGTGTACCCCTCCTTCTGCCAGGCAGAAAGATCGGGATGGATGAGCGTGGTGAGAAGCACATCGCCCGCGATCCAGACGTCCTGTTCGCCGAGCTGCTCTTCCCCGATCGTGTAGCGCACCTTCGTGCGCACGGGCGCCAGATAGAAGTTCTCCGCCTGCGCCGACCAGTCAAAGGAGGCGAGAAGATCGGCGTCGGAAAATTCCGCCGAGAGATCCTGCGTCACATCCGAAACGCCTTCCGCCCATACGTCGCAGGGATTCTGGAACGTGAGATCCGCACTGATGTTGACAAGACCCGCGAGCGACGTGGAAACTTCGAGCGTGCGGAGAATGTTTTCCCGCCCCGCATACGCGCCGGAGCCGAGCGTGACGATAATATCTGTCAACACGTCGTCCGTAAGCTGCGCTCCGTTGAGCGTGAGCGCCCAGGTGCTGCCGCCCTCTGCCGCAGAATAGGCATATTTCGAGAGGATCCCGGAGAGGATGATGCCGTAGTCGTCCGTCTGCGTCGTCGTAGCAGAGGAAGAACCCGAGCCGGTCATCCTATCGGCAATGGAATCACCGAGGTTGAGCATGAAGGCGAGCTGCCCCATGATGTCCGCCAGGAAGTTTTCCACCGGCATGATGCGATAGGTCACGACAGGCGTTTCATAAGTCTCTTCGCTCGTCCAGAGAAAATTCTTTTTCCAGTATGTGTACTGCGTGCGTTTGAGATAGACGAGATCGCCCGCAACGGTGATCTCCAGGTCGCTATCGCCGTTGATGGCGATGATGTTGAGTTCCTGTACGCCGGGGTAGCTGAACTTGGCATTCAGCATCACATTTCCCGCCTCATCCACACGGAAGGAAATTCCATCTATATCCAGCGTCACATTGAGCAGACCAAGAGCATCGACCGACGCCGTGCCGCTCACATAGAAGCTCTCGTTGAGGGCATATCCCCCGTCCGGCGTCCGGTGCGTCGCGGAGGCGGCGACGGACTTGATGAGTTCGTCTACGCCCGCAAACGTGTACGCCGCAAAATCGGCATAGTTGAGGACGTACTGCGTGCCGTCCGAAGCGGTGAGCGTCGCCGAGGCGCCGTCCTCCGCAAGCGACGTCGCCCCGAAGCCGAACCCGAAGGAGACGCTCGTCCGCTCGCTGTTGCCGTTGCCCCAGATGTTGCCGAGCGAAATACCTGCGAGCAGGCTGCCGCCCTCCGCTTCCTGTTTGGTGAGAGAGATGGTGAGCGGAGCGAGGCCGCTGCCGCCGTAGATGAGATCGGAGTTTAAGGTGATCGAGAAGGTGATCGCGTTCTCGCCGCGCACGATGCCGAGCGCCGAGAGATATTTGCCCGGATCGATCGCCGCCGCGCCGTCAAGCGCACCGCCCACCGTGTCGTTAAGCCCCGCAAGCGCCTCGTCGAGCGCTTTGTCGATGCCGAGCGTTCCCATGAGAACGGAGCCGAGCGCGCCGAGCTGCGCCTTGTCATCGGGCGTCAGCCACTTGGAGACGAAGAACGCATCGAGCGTCTCAAAGAGCGCATCCACCGTCTCGTCGGGCAGATCAAGCCCCTTGAGGAAGACGGAGAGATCGCTCTGTGCGAGGGAGATGCCGCTCGCAAGAAGCGTGAGGATATCGCTCGCGGGAACACAGAAGGAGAGCGGCTGATACTGCTCCGTTCCGGCGGCATATTTGGAGATGCTGACGTAGAAGTCAAGCTCGCCGTCCTGCCCGGCATCCAGCATCCAGAAATCGAGATAGAGGTCGGTTCCGCCCTCGCGTCTGTCATCGAGAACGAGCTGCACCGCAAGGTATGCATCGGATGCGACCGAAAGAGCGGCGTTCTCCCGATCGATGACGATCACGCTGCCCGCACTGCCCGCATGATAGAGAAGATGACCCGAAATGTCGAATACGTTATCGCCGTTTGCGTTCAATGTCGCCCCGTCGAAGGTGATGGTCACGTCGGAGGACGCGAGCGTTGCGACCGCCGCGCCCGCAAAATCGAGCAGCTCGCACAGATCGTCCACCGTCATCAGCCCTTCCTGCGCGGGCACCGGGAGAGGCTCCTGCGCAGCGCTCACATCGACCGTGCCGGAGAGCGTGACGTCGCCGAGCGCCAGGTCGTCAAACGCAAGCGCGACGCCCGTTTCGCCGAGCAGAAGATCAAAGCACAGCTTGCCGTAAGAGACCGTTCCGATGCTGCCCGCGGCCCCCGTCGGCGCGCCGAAGCGGATGCCTTCCATGAGTGCGGGAAGGTCGATTGCCTCCAACAGCTCCGTGACCGCCGCCCCCGCGCCGAGCGTTCCCGAAAGCTCCTCCGCCGTGTCGGGGAGTGCGCCTGCGGCAGCGGAATTGACGATAGAAGCAATGCGCGCATAGACGGCGCTGAAGGTATCGGAGAGACGATAGAGTTCATCGTACTTGAGTTCCACCCCTACCGTGCCATAGATGAGGCGCACGCGCGCGCTGTCGGCATCCACCAGAATGGTCTGGCGCGTGCCGTTCGCCGTGATGACGAATGCCATCGTCAGCGAGAAGCCGTCCTTCCAGGAAAGCACGCCGTCCTCGACGGCAAGCGAAAGATCGATCTTGCCGTAAGCGATCTCCAGCGTTCCCTCAAACGAAATGCGCTGTTCGCGCAGCACGTTGCCGATGAGATCGAGCATGGGCGCCGCATCCGCATATCCGGTGAGATCGGCAACAAACTTCTCGCCCGCCGTCACGGCGATCTGCGCACCGAGCGCGGTGGCGGTGAGCTTGCCTTCGGAGAGTGCGAGCTGCACATCGCCGAGTGCGAGATCGATGCCGAACGCCTTGCACAGCTGCGTTCCGTTGAGCAAGATCTCAACGGCATTGTCGCCCTCGGAAATGGAGACGAGTTCCTCAAAATTGAGCGAGAGGATTTGCTCGAGCAGATCTCCTTCGGGAAGCGCAACATTGAGGTCAAGCCCGAGCGCGCTTGCAAGCAGCGCAGCGAGTTCCTCGACCTTTGCCGTGAGGCGGATGCCCTCTACCTCGAGATAAACGGCGCCATCCGTGTACAAAACACCAATCGTCTTGCTTGCCGACTTGTAACCGAGCGTGAGCGTGCCCTTTGCGGCGAGCGTCTTGGTGTCCAACGTGATCGTGCCCTGCACGGACAGATCGCCCGAGGC